>CAYMTN010000461.1:0-1518 GCA_964393335.1 uncultured Anaerolineaceae bacterium | reverse complement strand
GTCCTGGTTCTGCTGGACGGTGCGCACCAACCCGGCGATCAGCGCTTCTTTTTCCGCGTTTGTCAGGCGCGCGCCGGGATTCATCAGGCGGTACGTGCCGGGCGGCATCCTGCCGCTGCGAATCGCGCTGGCGATGCGCTCGCTGAGCGTTTTCGGCGGGAAGGGGTCCGCCGAGTCGATGAGGTCGGCAGTGGTGAACCGGTCCCACTCGGAGAAATTGAGGTGCTGCCGCCCCTCGGTCACGTCGTACCGGATCACCCACGACACCGGCGCGATGCGCGCGTACCAGGGCCAGTTGGTTGTGTTGCTGTGACAGTCAAAACACGCGGCGATGGCAAGCTGGCGCGTTTCGGCTGAATCCCAGACCGGTTCGCGCTGCACGGGTGGATTATCGCGGCGGATAGGCACGAACTGGATCGCGCCGAACGCCACCAGCCCGATCATGGCGTTGATCGCCAGCGTTTTGATCCACCAGCGGCGCGCCGGGTGCGCAGGCGGGGGCGAGAACAACAGTTTCACTGGGCGCTCCTTCAATAACGTGTACTGGATAATTATAGAGCGCCGCGTATCATCCTCATAACGGGGTCTCCGCTGCTTTGCCGATCTCCCCGGCGCGCGTGATGGCGATCTTGACCATCACCGGCCCGATCAATTGCACGACAAATGTCGTCGCCGTGATCACCTTCAACACCAGTACGCCAACCTCTGCCGCCTCCGGACCATATTCGGCGAACCGGCGTTCACATTCCAGCGCCAATCCAATCGCCACGCCAGCCTGCGAAAGGAGTCCCAGGCCGAGGTTATCCCGCACAACCGGCACAGCCCTGGCCAGCGTGCCGCCGACAAGCACTCCGACGTATTTTCCACCGCTGCGCAGCACAATATACACCAGCCCAAACGTTCCCATGGCGGACAGGGTAGAAACATCAAAGCGCGCGCCCACCAGCGCAAAAAAGAGTACGTACACCACTGGCGCGGTATGTTCGATGGTAAAGCGTATGTAGTGACCCATGCCGGGGTTGAGATTAACAACGGTAACCCCCATCGTCATCGTCGTGAGGATCAATGACAGTTCCAGCGCATGACTCAGCCCTGCAGCGATAAACACGGCGGCGATTGACACCGCCATGGCGTCATGCTGGCGGCGTTGTGGCTCGTGGTTACCGTGAATGTGGGCCATCCACCGCGCGAGGAATGCCCCGAATGCCACCCCTACCAGCAGCGACCCGCCGATTTCCGTCACCGGTGGTTTCAACATTTCGACCAGCGACACCGGCCCGTCGCCGGACAGCAAGTCACCCAGACTCAACCCGCCGCCGTTGCCAAGCAGCGGTTCAGCCAGCGAGGCAGTGATACTGAACAGCAGCAGCGCCACTGCATCATCAATCCCGACCACGGCGAGCAACGTGGTTGTCAGCGGCCCTTCCGCCCCATACTCAGCCAGCACGTCGACTGTCGCTGCCGGAGCAGTGGCGGACGCTCAAGCTCCCCCTGACGACCGCGGTGTTCGCGCTGCTT
>CAYMTN010000460.1:0-1518 GCA_964393335.1 uncultured Anaerolineaceae bacterium | reverse complement strand
TCAACGCGGTCGATATCGACTCCGTTCTGAACGACGGAAGCGCGCCTGCCTGCCAGTTTCCGGTAAGCTGCTGGAAAACTATCATAACTCGCCTGGCTGCAAAACACGGTTCTTTCAAACAGCCATAACACCGGCAACAGCATCAGCCGGTGGCGGGGTTTATAGTTGGGGTAGGAGCTGTGTACGGTGTGGACGGCGCGGTGCCGGAGGCGCAGACGCCCGTTGATCAGCAGCGAGATCAGCAGCATGAACCCGACATGCGGAGAATGTGTGTGAATGACGTCGTATTGATCGGCTTTGAGGGCCGCGCGGATTGTTTTGAAGAATCCGTACCAGGAGTTGTCACCGGCGAATATCCTGATCGAGTCGGGAACCGGAAACGTGAATTTGAAGTAAACGCAGAGTGTGATGGACTGCCGGTCAGCCAATGCCAGCGAAAATTGATTATACGGCGCGCTCGACTCGTTGACCTTGTTCAGGAGACGCAGCACGGTAATGGGGCCTGGTGCGGTTCCCCGTTCGTCAATCATGGGCGCTTCCCGTCACTGTCGAGCTTGTGCCCCACGACCAACAATTTTTGAGCCAGCCAGCGCAAACTGCCGTGTCCCGCTTTGAATGCCAGCCAGGGCGTCCACTGCACCCAGTTTCCCCACCGGGTACCCAGCAGGGGCAGCCGCGTGGGCAGCAGCACATAATACCCGGTGATCTCACAGGTCACTGGTAAAACGTCCAGCACGGTCGCCACGCCGCGAGGTGAAAAATACGAGTAAGTAATGCCTCGCCCGGTTGTTACGCGCTGCATACGCAGTGAAACTTCCGTGAAAAAATTAGTGATATGATACGGATTCCGCACGTCAAAAACGAAACGCCCGCCCGGTTTGAGAACGCGGACCATCTCCTCGATGGCAGCAGCCGCTTGCGGGACGTACCATAACACGGAAGAACACAATACGCGGTCAAAATGGTTTGATGGGAACGGCAGCGCGGTTATTTCAGCCTGGGTGAGATGCACCCTGTCATCCGCGTGCAGGACTTCCGTTCTCGCCCACTGCAAACTGAAATAGCCCAGGTCCATGCCCACGAGATCGAGCTGGGGATTACGCTCATGCAATAATGCCAGCAGTTCCCCCGATCCACAGCCACATTCGAGGACACGATGCCCGTCCGCGCATTGCAGGGTGTCGAGTGTGATGTGCTGGTATTGGCGGTGCATTCGATTCTGGACGCGTGATCGGCGCTGTGCGACCCACCGCCGGGGATAGATTTTTTGAAAATACGTTCTGTTTTTATTTTGCATGATGGTTACATCAAGTGCCGGTATAGGGCATCCAGGCGCTGCGCAATCGTATCGAGGCTAGCGTATTCTTTGACGGCGCGTGATCCGCGCTCTCCCATCGCCTGCCAGTCGTCCGGCCTGGCCAGCAGCGTCACGAGTTGATCGGCAAGGTGCTCGTGATTCTGAGTTTCAAAAAAAAGACCGTTGACATCATCCTGGATCAGATCGAGCGCTCCCCCGGT
>CAYMTN010000459.1:0-1530 GCA_964393335.1 uncultured Anaerolineaceae bacterium | reverse complement strand
TGATCATCGTCGGGACGCTGGACCAGCCCAACTACGGCAAGTCCTCGACCTACCTGGGCGACATGGCGGCCCGCCTGGGCGCGACCAACATCGCGGATGGCCAGGAAGACCAGGGACCGTTCCCCGGTTATACGCAGTTGAGCACCGAAGCGATCCTGGCAGCCGACCCGGACTATGTTTTCACCGTGACGCGCGGCGCGCCGACGCCCATGCCCGAAGCGATGGCGGGCGACCCGGTCTGGTCGTCGTTATCCGCCTTCCAGAACGGGCACGTTTTCGAGCTGGATAACCGGCTGTTCGTCGAATCGCCGGGGCCGCGTTTTGTCGATGCGATCCAGCAGTTGATCACTATTTTCTACGGTGAAGGGATGTAGGCGTGCCCGCTGAGGTTGCCCAGGTTTCATCCCAGCAACCGGCCATCAGCCAGGCGCGACGTCGCCTCGCCCTTCGATTGTCGATCATCGTCCTGAGCGCCCTGCTGCTGCTTGGGGCGATGATCTTTGCCCTGGGCAGCGGTTCCCAGTCGATCCCGGCAGATCAGGTGATTCATGCCTTGCGCGACCGGGAAAGCGTCAAGAAGTCCACCGCGATCATCATTCACGAAGTACGCCTGCCGCGCGCGCTGGCCGGGGCGCTGGTCGGGCTGAACCTGGCCGTATCGGGCGCGTTGTTACAGGGCGTGGTGCGCTCACCGCTCGGCGACCCGTACATTTTGGGCGTATCGGCAGGCGGCGGGCTGGCGGCTGCCGTGACGACCTTGTTGGCCGATTTTCCGGCGCAAAGCGTGCCGGTTGCGGCCTTTATCGGATCGCTGATCGGGGCGCTGATCGTGTACGCGGTGGCGTGGGACGGGTCCGGCGTCACGACGACGCGCCTCGCGCTGGCGGGAGTTGCGCTCACGGCGATGATGGGCGCGTTTACGACGACGGTCGTCGTGATGTCCGTCGAAGGCGGCGGGCAGATCATTTTTCAATGGCTGGTCGGCGGCCTGTATACCGCCGGGTGGAAAGAATACCACCTGATCCTGCCCTACAGCCTGATCGGGCTGGCGCTGGCGATGCTGCTGGCGACCCGCGCCAACATCCTGGCCCTGGGCGACGACATGGCGCAGGGACTCGGCCTGCACGTCGAGTGGACGCGGTTCGTGATGAGCGCCGTCGCCGCCGTGCTGGCGGGCAGCGCGGTTGCTGTGGCGGGCCTGATCGCGTTTGTCGGGCTGCTGGTGCCGTTTATCGCGCGGCGGCTGGTCGGGTCGGACTTCCGCTTTCTGGTCCCGGCGTGTGCCCTGTTGGGTGCCGCGTTGATGGTGACCGGCGACACCGCCGCCCGCGTGACGTTCCCGCGGATGATCGGGCAGGCGAACATTGAGTTTCCGGTCGGCATCGTGACGGCCATCATCGGCGGGCCATTATTCCTGTGGCTGGTGCGTGCCCGCCGCGCGCAGTGGTGAGTCAGGTAGACCGTTGACCGTTGACAGTGAAGCTCCACCGCTGGAAGCGGTGGCTTCTTGGTCGCGCCAGGAACCATTAC
>CAYMTN010000458.1:0-1609 GCA_964393335.1 uncultured Anaerolineaceae bacterium | reverse complement strand
TGATTCACGGGGCCGTTGAGGACGAAGCCCGCGCGCTGCTGGAAAAAGCAGTCGAGACATTCCATCCTCAGGAAACCTACCTGTCCTATGTGACAGCCGTGCTCGGCGTACATGTTGGCCCCGGCGCGCTAGGTGTGATTGTCGAGTGGTCGGCGTAATATCGAAAAGTCAGAGGCGCACACGCGCCTCTGATCGTTTTCCGGCAAATATTCCACGCAGTCTATTCCCGCACGGTTTCCCACTATCCCAAACTGTTATCCCAATAGTTTTCCCAAATATCCCACATTATCCAACGTTATCCAACATGATGTGGGAAACGTGGGAAACTATTCCGCTTCGACGGCGACCTGGACGTGGCTGATCCGGAGTTTATCCAACACGTCCAACAGATCAGCCTGCCACTCGCGTTCCCCGGAGGCCGTATAGGGCAGCCAGACGGCTGTCCGGCTGACACGCACGTCATGGCCCAATGTGTCTTGCAGCGCCTGGCGATCTGTGCTGGCGAGATAGGGCAGCCGGATGCTGATCTGGCCGTTCTCATTGGCGATAGCGGCGGCGTTGGCTTCTTGAGCCAGCAGCTTGACGTGTATCTGGAAGATCAAGCCCCGGACGGCGCGGGGCAGGGTGCCGAAGCGGTCGTTCAGTTCGGCTTCCATATCTGCCAGTTTTCCGACGTCTTGCACTTCGGCCAGCCGCCGGTAAAGCTGGATGCGCAGCGCTGTTTCCGGGATAAAACTGGTGGGAATATAGGCCGGGATCGGCAGATCGATGGTGACGGTCGGCGTGGCGACCGCCAGGTGCGGCGCTTCGCCCAGGCCCTTGAGGTATTTCACTGCCTGGGCCAGAAGCTGGGTATACAGGTGAAAACCGACGGCGGCGATATGCCCGCTTTGACGCGTGCCCAGCAGATCGCCTGCGCCGCGTATCTCAAGATCGCGCATGGCAATCGACATACCCGCGCCCAACTCGGTCTGTTCGCTGATGGTTTCCAGGCGCGCACGGGATTCCGGGGTCAAACGGCTGGCGCGCGGATGGAAGAAATAAGCATATGCCTGGCTGGCACCGCGCCCGACACGCCCGCGTAGCTGGTACAACTGCGCCAGCCCAAACCAATCGGCCCGGTCTACGATCAGCGTGTTCGCGTTGGGAATATCCAGCCCACTTTCGATGATCGTCGTCGAGAGCAGCACGTCGAAATCGCCGCGCGCAAAGGCCGTCATCACGACCTCCAACCGCTGTTCGTCCAATTGGCCGTGCCCAACGGCGATCTCGGCTTCGGGCACAAGCTGGCGCAGCTTGGCCGCCACCGTGTCGATGGTCTGCACGCGGTTGTGCACAACATAAACCTGTCCTCCGCGATCCAACTCGCGTAAGATCGCCTGACGGACCAGTTTCGAGTTATACATGCCGACGTGGGTAACAATCGGCAGGCGTTCTTCGGGCGGCGTCTGGATCATGCTGATGTCGCGGATTCCGGTCAGGCTCATGTACAACGTGCGCGGGATGGGCGTGGCGGTGAGCGTCAGCACGTCTACCTCGGTGCGAAGTTGTTTGAGCTGCTCCTTGTGTGTCACGCCGAAACGCTGTTCTTCGTCGATGATCAGCAAGC
>CAYMTN010000457.1:0-1618 GCA_964393335.1 uncultured Anaerolineaceae bacterium | reverse complement strand
CCTGGTGGGTGCGCGAGGGTGAAACCCTCGCAGAACCTACGCCCGCGTGTACTAGCCTAGATGGACTATAGGCAGGCGGCGCGGCTCTATTTATGATTAGTGTGATAGCGTTGGTATGATGATGCGGGATTAAGGAGCGTAACATGAACCGTGTTTTGTGGCGCGTATTGGCGGCAGCACTGGTGATCGTAGTGGGCCTGTCGGGCGGGCGCACGGATGCGGCCCCGGCTGAACAGACTGGCGTGGCGCGTATCCGCTTTGTGAATGCGTCGCTGGACGCTGCCGGGTTGGACGCCTACGGCGACGGCGTGTTGTGGACGGCGGGATTAGTCGATGTGACCGGCTACATGAACGCGACTCCCGGCGAGCACGTGTTTTCGTTCCGGCGCGTGGGCAAAGCGGATGATCTGGCCCGCGTGACGGTGACGCTTGAGTCCGACCAGCGCGTGACGATTGCCGCGATCAACCGCGTGGACGCGCTCGAAGGGCTGGCGCTGGTCGATGACGTGAGCGCCCCCGCGCGGAACGCCGCGCGTGTCAAAGTGGTCCACGCCGCGCCGGGTGCCGGGCCGCTGGCGCTGCGTATCGGTGGCGAACCGGTCGCCGCCGACCTGGCCTATGGCGCGGCGAGCGAGCCGGCGCAGATTTTCGCCGGAACGCACACGGTCAGCGTGCGGGCAGGCGACGAATCGCCGCTCGTGATGAAACAGGAACTCGTACTGGCGGGCAGCCGCGCGTACACGCTGTTTGTGATCGGCGCAGACGACGGTGGAGCGCTGCGCCTGCTCCCGGCGGAAAGCACCGTGCTCAAGCCGGACGTGTCCAGCCAGTTCCGTTTTGCGAACATGGTGCAGGGGGCCGGACCGCTGGCGGTTTACGTGAATCACGAGGCCGAGCCGCTGTTCGCGTCCGTCAACTTCAGCAGCGTGACGACGTACTTCGTGACGGGGCAGGGGCCGCACCTGGTCGAAGTGTACCCGGTCGGGTCCGGCCCGCAGGATGGCGCGCCATTGGCGGCGGGAACCGCCGAGGTCGGCCCGCTGGAAAACGTGATGTTCGTGGCGCAGGGTACGGCAGAGTCGCCGGAAGTGGTCGCCTACAGCGCCGATCTCAGCCCGGTGCCAGCCGGATCAGCCCGTTTGCAGGTGATCCACGCGGCGATGGGCAATCCCGCGATTCGCGTGGGTACGCTGGATGGCGAGACGTTGTTCGACCGGGTAGCGGTGGGTGGCAGCGCCAGCCGCGTGATCGAGGCGGGCGTGTACGCCGTGCGTTTTGAGGATGCGGTTTCCGGCGAGACGATGATGGAACAGCCCGGCGTGGTTGTGGCCGACGGGACGGCGACCGTCGTGATCGCGTTCGACGACGACCCCGACGCGCCGCTGATCAATGCCGTGACGGTCCCCGTTGACCTGGAAATGCCATAGCGGGTGAATGATACGCAGGCGCTGCAACCTGAAAGCAGCGCCCGCACAATTTCAGCGGCCCTCGTCGTCGCGGGCGCTCCCGGTCGGCTGCGTGGCAGCCGTCGAATCGACGGGCGGCTCGATCTGCTCGGGTAAGGGCGGGGCGGCGGGCATCTCCGGCAGGGAGACGTCGCGCGGCGGTTCCAACGGCA
>CAYMTN010000456.1:0-1690 GCA_964393335.1 uncultured Anaerolineaceae bacterium | reverse complement strand
CGCGCGTTTTGATGTGCGCGAACTGGTAAAGGCCCGGCGCGGTTTCTTCGAGAATGAACGCCCTCAGAATCTCGTCCAGCGCCAGGTCAAGCGCCACAGACTCGTCGACCAGCCGCGCCAGCAATTTTTCGTCAATGTCATGCTCGATCACGGCGGCCACAGTCAGCACATCTTGCGTTGCCCGCGACAAGCGCCGGATGCGCCCCCGGATCACGCGCAGCACGACATCGGACATAGGCAGTTCAGAGGGCTGCGGCAGCGCATCAGCACGCAGCCGCCAGCCGCCTTCTTTGGCGTACAACACGCCCTGCTCGACCATCGCGCGCAGCGTTTCCACGACAAACAGCGGATTCCCCGCCGTTTCGACGCGTAACAGCGTCGCCAACTGGTTGGCCCCGGCATCGACCAATTGCGCCACCATGCTTTGAAGCTGATCAGGCGGTAGCGGCGGAAGCTGGATCAGCGTAGTGGGCGCGGGCGCGTGAACCGAACTGGTCGGCCAGTCCATCAGCGGTGAATCAAAGGACACTTCTTCGTCACGCAGAGTCGCCAGTACCATCAATGGCAGATCGCTGCACCGCCGCAGCGCGTGGTTCAGACACGCCAGACTCGCCGGATCGGCCCAGTGCAGATCTTCCGTTACGAGCCACAAGCCGTCGCCTGCCGACGCCAGCAGGCGGATCACTTGGGTGACGGCCTCTTGAAGCCGGATGCTGGTGTCGGGGACGCTCAGACTGGCGGAAGCGTCGCCGCCACGATCCGATTGAAGCGCGGGGACCAACTGCACCAAATCCTCGCGCGTTACCGGCGAAAGCTGATCCGCCACACGGTCAATCGCTTTGCGCATCAGGTCCGAGATCAGTTGGTACGGAGTCCCGGCCTCCATCGCGTAGCAGTTGCCCGTGATCACGCTGACGTTTTTGCCCGGAATTCGTTGTATGGCTTCTTCGACCAGCCGCGTTTTGCCCATCCCGGCAGGGCCGACCACCAGCACCAACCGACTGTTGTTCCGGCGGCAAATCTGCCATTCCGCCGCGATCTCGGCCAGTTCGCCATCCCGCCCAACCAGGGGCACCGCCTGTAAATCCGTCGCCGCCGGGACCGGAGCGGGCGCGGGAGTCACAAACTCAACCGGCGTCACGCCGCGCCCCTGGCGAATGTCTTCATACAGGCGCGTCGTTTCCGGCAGCGGGTCCGCGCCCAACTCGTCCTGTAGAATCTGCACGCATTGCCGGTACTGGCGCAGCGCGGCGCTGCGGTCCCCGGTGGATGCATACGCCATCATTAAGGCGCGATGGGCCAGTTCCTGAAACGGGTCATGTTCCAGCAGCGCGTGCGCAAACCGGATCACGGCATCCCATTCCCCGCCCTGCTGGCACACACCCAACAGGTGACGCAGCGCGGTCAGGAACCGCTGGCGAGCATGTTCGCGCTCCAACAGCACCCAGTCAGCGTACACATCCTTGAGCAGATCGTCGGCGTACAACGCGACAGCATCTTCAAGCGGCTGGCGTGCCGGGGGATCGGTCCGATAGGCGTCCATCAGCGCTTTCTCGAACGCCTCGTAATCCACCCACAGGTTCGCCTCGGGCGCAATGGCCAGCTCCGTACCTTCGCTCGCCACCAGGTCGGTATGCGGCTCGATGGCCCGGCGCAGCAGGTACAACGTGCGCCGCAGCCGTTCCTGGGC
>CAYMTN010000455.1:0-1705 GCA_964393335.1 uncultured Anaerolineaceae bacterium | reverse complement strand
TTCCGGCTGGTCGAGCCGGACTTCACGCCGACGCCGGTCTACGAGTCGCTCAAGGCGTACATCACCGGTGACGCGCCGAAAACCATCGGCAGGGGCTGGCACGATATCCGCCTCTTTGAAACGTTCAGCGACATCACGAATACGCAGTATGAGTTCAGCGCAACGGGCACGGCAGTTTATGCCTGTTATGACGAACCGCCGGACTGGTTTGCCTTTTGGAGTTTTGGCCTGAGGACCGAAACCGTCAACCTGTCCCCTGATTCACCGCCCGGTTGCACACTGCTCTTCGATGGGCTTGGGCCAGGAGAGTATACCATCGGCGTGATGGTGCCGATCCATAACCATCTGGACAGCATCCTGGTGATCGACCGCAGGGCGCGGCAGCGGCTGCCCTGGCTGCTGGCGGGCGTCGTGGCCGCGCTGGCGGTCGTGATCGTGTTGGGCGACGCCGTCTATACCCGGTTGGGCAGACCCACCCTCTAACGCTCATGAGAATTGCAGCGAGTTGGCAGCGGTTGGCACGGTGGCGCGGGGCGTACCTGCTCGCGGCGCTGGCCGTATTGATCCTGGCGGTGACCGTTCGCCTGCACGCCCTGGACACGCAATCCCTGTGGAACGACGAAGGCAACAGTCTGCGGCTGGCGCAGCGGGACATCCCAGACCTGATCGACGCTGCCGGGCGTGACATCCACCCGCCGGGTTATTACCTGGCGCTCAAAGCCTGGATCGCGCTGGCCGGGGAAAGCGCCTTCAGCCTGCGGCTGCTGTCGGCGCTGTGCGGCGTGCTGACCGTCGCGGCGGCGCTGGCATTGGGACGGGCGCTTTTTTCGCCCCCGGCTGCCGTGCTGGCCGGGCTGCTGGTCGCGCTGAGTCCGTCCGCCGTGTACTACAGCCAGGAAGCACGCATGTACGCGCCGTTGGGCCTGCTCAGCACGGCGAGTATGTGGGTCTTCGTGGTGTGGTGGAAAAAGGGCCTGAACCACAGCGGACGCAGAGTAACACAGAGAAACCCTCACCCCCGGTCCCTCTCCCGCCAGGCAGGAGAGGAGAGCAAACACGCCGGGCTGATCAAGTCCTCTCGCGCACCCGGTGAGAGAGGGGATTCAGGGGTGAGGGACTTCAAAAAAACGGCTTCTCATGTTTTTTCCTCTGTGTCCCTCCGTGAGGTCGGTTGGTGGGGTTTGGCGCTGGCACTGGTCAACGCGGCGGGCCTCTACACGCAGTATTCCTACCCGTTCACGATGCTGGCTCAAGGATTCGTGATCGCCGCGTGGGTTGGCTGGCGCGCGTACCAGGGGCAGGGTGTGCCGCGCCGCGTGATCGCGGGCTATCTGACGCTGAACCTGCTGACGCTGGCGCTGTTCGCGCCCTGGCTGCCCACCGCCTGGGACCAGGTCACGCAGTGGCCGCGTACCGGGGCCGACGTGAGCCTGGACGAGCAGCTTCGCAGCGTCCTGGCCTGGATCACGGTCGGCAGCACGGCGGGGCGGGTGGCGTGGGCCACGTTCATCTGGCCGGGGCTGCTGGCGCTGGCTGCGTTCGTGCCGCTCTGGCGAGCGCGAGTCTTGCCCATCGAGTGGCGGGCCGGGCTGCCGCTGGCCTGGGGCGGGATCGTGACCGGCGCGCTGTTTGTCTCCGGCGCGTACCGCGCGGCGAACCTGAAATTTCTGCTGCCCGCGCAGGTCGCGGCGGCGCTGGTGATCGG
>CAYMTN010000454.1:0-1802 GCA_964393335.1 uncultured Anaerolineaceae bacterium | reverse complement strand
AGCTGATCCAGGCGGCGGCGCACCTCGTCAAACAACGTCGCGGTCTGGATCGCCAGCGCGGCCTGCACGCCCAGCAGCCCGATCTGCTCGATCAGCCAATCGGCAAACGCGTCAGGGTTCTGCGTGTTGACCAGCAGCAGCACGCCGGTCGGGACTTCCGCCTTGAGCAGCGGCACAGCCAGCGCTGCCTGCGCGTGTGTCATCTCCAAAAAGTCGTCGGGCAGCGCGCCGGTCCCGGCGATGTGATTCACGTAGCGGGGCTGCCACTCGTTGATGGCGCGCACCGGCAGCAGCGCCGAGTCGTGCAGATCGATGGTCTGGCCCGCGAAACGATCCGCGCCAAAGCCCCGTGCCGCTTTGGCGGCGAGCGCCCCATTTTCGAGCAGCCAGATATACGCCCCCTGCACGTCAAAAATGACGGTGCTCTGCTCGCAGATCAGCTCTAACACGGCATCGCGTTCAAGCTGGGCGCTGATCGCCAGACTCAAACGCCCCAGGCCGGTTGACAGTGCCATGCGCTGCGCCGCATCTTCAAACAGGACCGCGTTATCGATCACGACCCCCAACTGCTGCCCGATGTTGGCCAGCAGCGTTTGAAGGTCCGCCGTGATCGCCTCGCCCGAACAGCGGCAGATGCTGAGCAGGCCGTTTTCGACGCCGTGAGACACCATCGGCGCGCTGAAAAACTCGTAGACGGCATCATCCGGCACGGTGACCGGGGCCAGAGTCATCGCGGCCAGGTCACCGCGCAGCGGCACGCGCCGCAACTGCTCGACCACCGCCGCCGGCAGCCCCGACGCCGCCCGCAGCCGCAGGGCTTGCGCCGCCGCATCGTAGAGATGGATCGCGCCGCCGCTTAATCCGAGTGTTTCCAGCACGCGCTCGAGCGACACGGCCAGCAGGTTGTCATGCGTCAGCGCTTCGTTGCTGGCCGCCAGGATCGTATTGAGCGTGCTCAGCGCGCGGTTCTGACGGCTGGCTTCTTCCAACAGCCGGAAGTTTTCGAGCACGGCGGCGATCTGGTTGGCGACGGTCTGTGCCACCTGGACCTCGTCGTCGGAGAAGCTGTCCGGCTCAAACCCGTCCATGCTCAACAGGCCGATTACCTGCCCGCGCACGATCAACGGGACGCCCAGCCAGCAGCGGATCTCACGGTGGTTAAAATACCCGACCCGCCACTGAGCTTCCTGGCGCGTATCACGCACCAACAGCGAGCGCTTATCGCCTATGATGCGTTGGACAAGCGGGTAATTCGCCAGTTCGAGCGGCTGGTTGATGGGCACCGGGGCCAGCGAGGGCGGGTACGCGGCGTGAAACGCCCAGGTGCGCGCGTCGTCATTGATCAGGCCGATATGCGCCCGGTCGAACGATATAATCAGCGCCAGGTGATCGAGCACCATCGAGAGCGCGCTGGACAGGTCCGAGCTGGTCACCAGGGCATACGATGCCTGTTGAAGCCGCTCGGCCTGCACGCGGCGCTGCTGCTCGGTGTCAAACAGCCGCGCATTTTCAACGGCGACCACGGCTTGATTGGCGAATGTGCTGGCGATACGCAGATCGTCGGTGGTGAAGTGCCCCGGCTGCGTATGCGACAGGTTGATGCACCCCAACACCTGATCGCGGGTCACCAGCGGCACGCCCAGCCACGATCCAAAATCATATTGGCCCGGCTTCCAACGTTCGTCTGCCGTTACGTCCGGCACCACCTGCGGCAGTCGCGGTTCAAACCTCTCCGCCAGGTAGGGAGCATCACTGACCGCGACGCGCACGTTAGCCGTCTGTTCTGCTGACTGCGGATCGGT
>CAYMTN010000453.1:0-1816 GCA_964393335.1 uncultured Anaerolineaceae bacterium | reverse complement strand
GCGACGGTGTGGGACGTGGTCATGATGGGCCGCGCCCGCCAGATCGGGTACGTGCTGCCGCCGCGCAAGCGGGACCGCAGCGCCGTGCGCGCCGCGCTAGAACGGGTCGGCATGTGGGCCTATCGCAAGCGCCAGATCGGTGACCTGAGCGGCGGGCAGCGGCGGCGGGTCTTCATCGCGCGGGCGCTGGCCCAGGAGGCCAGCGTGCTGCTGCTGGACGAGCCGTTCAGCGGGGTGGATGCCAACGCCGAAACCGATATTTTCAACGTGCTCGACGTGCTGCGCGACGAGGGAGTCGCCGTGCTGCTGGCGACGCATAACCTGGTGCAGGCCGCGACCCATTATGATAAATTGATGCTGCTCTCCGGCGGGCACATGATCGCGTATGGCACCCCGGCGGAGGTTTACACGCCGGGTTTCCTGGCGGAGACGTTCGGGGACCGCATCGCGCTGATGCAAGACGGCGAGCAGATCATTTTAATCGCCGACAAGCCGTGCCACGATCACGAGGAGGCGCATGAACATACGCCCACTCGCGCCCGGACATAACCGCACGCTATCACGAGGATAACTGATGACACGACCGCTCATTCTATTGACCAACGACGACGGCGTTGACTCGCCGGGGCTGGCCGCCTCCGCTGCGGCGCTCGACGCGCTGGGCGACCTGTTGATCGTCGCGCCGCGCGTGCAGCAGTCCGGCATGGGGCGCAGCTTCCCACAGGACAACGACGGGCGGCTGTTCGAAACCACGATCCGGTACGACGGGCAGCGCTGGAAAGCCTACGGGGCCAACGCATCCCCGGCGCAGGCCGTGCAGCACGCCGTGCTGGAGCTGGCGGACCGCGTGCCCGCGCTGGCCGTATCCGGCATCAATTACGGCGAAAACGTCGGCGTCGGCGTCACCGCGTCCGGCACGGTGGGCGCTGCGCTGGAAGCGGCGGGGCACAATATCCCGGCGCTGGCCATTTCGCTGGAAGTGGATGTCAGCCAGCATTATTCAAACGACGACGGGGTGGATTTTGGCACCGCGATCCATTTTACGCGGCTGTTTGCGCAGCGCTGGCTGGCCGCCGACCGCATCGCGAACGTGGACGTGCTGAAGATCGACATCCCCGCCAGCGCGACGGAAGACACGCCCTGGCAGATCACGACACTCGAACGCGCCCCGTATTTCATCCCGCTGCTGCCGCTGCGCCGCAGCCTGGGCGATGCCGGGCGCATCGGGTACGAGCTGAACCGCAGCACGCTGCTTGACGCCACTTCGGACGCCGCCGTCGTGCGCGCGGGGTTCGTATCGGTGACGCCGCTCACGCTCGACATCACCGCACGCGGCCACGAGTCCGCGCTGCGCCACCTGCTGAACGGGGACCGGTAGTCTGATGGCTGGATGGCAAATGTTGGCGACGACCAACATCGGGACGCTGCTCAAACACGGCTGGGCACTGCTGATGCTGAACGGCGACCGGCTCATCCTGGAGCCGCTGCGTTACCCCCTGCTGGCACGCAGCATGGAAGCCGCCATCGTCGTCGGCATCATCAGCGGCGTGCTGGGCACGTTCGTCGTGGTGCGCGGCATGGCGTTTTTCGGGGATGCGCTAGCGCACGCCATCCTGCCGGGCGTCGCGGTTATGTACCAGCGGGCCAACGGCAGAACCGACGGGCTGTTTTGGGGCGGCCTGATCGCCGGAGTCGGCAGCGCGTTGGGCATCGGTTTTTTGACGCGCCACGAAAAGATCAAAGAAGATACGGCGATTGGCGTCGTCTTCGCGGCGATGTTCGCGCTGGGCATCGCCATGATCTCGCGCATCGACAA
>CAYMTN010000452.1:0-1880 GCA_964393335.1 uncultured Anaerolineaceae bacterium | reverse complement strand
TGGCGGGAGAGGGGGTCAAGGGGTGAGGGGGATACGCCGCTTAATACGCCAGCCGCGCGTAGGCGACCAGCACGACCAGTGCCTGGAGCGTGGCCCGCGCGGCATCCGCATCCATGCGGCGGGCCGACAGCCCCGCCGCGTCGACGGCGGGCAGCCGCTGCGAGATGTGAAACAGCTCGACTTTCAGGTCCCGACTCTCCGTAAGGTCGCGCACGAGTCCCTCAGCCTGCGCGGCATGTCGTGTCCCGGCGACCACATACGCGCTGTCCACCGTCAGCAGCAGCACCGGCACGTACGCCGCCTGCTGAAAACTGCCCATGCTCCGCATCAGGGCGTCGGCGTGTTCAGCCAGCAGCCGCGAATCGATCACGTAGATCGAGGACGGCTTGATCTCATCGGCCATCGGCATAAAATCCGGATCGGCGTAGACAAAGGTCAGGCGGAACTTGGCGCGCATATCCGCCAGGTCCTGCACAGTAGCGGGCGCTTTCAGCCCGTTTTCGGCCAGCCAGTCGCCGCTGATCAGGTAAACCTGGAAGTTCCAGCTCAGCGGCAGGCCCGCCAGCGGGTCGCCGGAACAAGACGGCATCCAGGGCGCGGACCGGCACAACCATTCCGCCGTGCGCGCCAGGGTCGTTTCGTCCAGGCCGGGCAGCGGCAGCGTGGGCGGCTGATCCGGCCACAGGCAGCTCGTCATCTCAGTTTCGCCGCAAAAAACACCCAGCAGGCCGGGCAGGTTGGCCAGCAAATCGGTCAGGAACAGGTCCCCCCGCTCGTTCAGCGGCGCGATCAGGCCTCCCTCGGACAGCGGCGCGATCAGCTCACTGCTAACCAGCACGGCATCCGGCAGCGCGCCGCCTTGCTGCGCGGCGATCATCTCGTCGGACAGGTACGAAGCGTCCACGTACTGCAATTCCAGCGTCAAGCCTCGCGTTTCGACGAAGGGCTGCGCAGCGGCTTGCAGCGCGCCGCTGTCGTCGGCGGACAGCGCCTGCCAGACGACCAACGGCGGGTTATCCTGAGCCGCCGCACCCCATGCTGGCGCTGCCAGACTCAGCAGCACGGCGGCAATTACCAGTTTCTTGAACACGGTCCCTCTCCTGCCTCTGTTTTGGGCGGCTGTCACAGAATGCCTGATTTGATTATACTCAGAATGTCTCGCCGGTTAACCCTCCAATCTTGAGGTGTTTAACAGGTTGGCCGGTTCAGCCTTGATGGCGTCATCTATGATGATAACACAGCCTGCCGGTCTCGTCGCACCCCACAGAAAGGAACATAAGCGTGCGTATCCTGATCATAGGTGGCACCCGGTTTGTCGGCCCGCCGGTCGTCTCACGACTTCACGAAATGGGCCACACACTCTGGTTGTTTCACCGCCAACCGGCAGCCGTCGCGCTGCCGGACGCCGTCGAGCACATCTACGGTGATCGCCGCCACCTGGACGACTTCGGTGAGACGTTCCGCCGGATCGAGCCGGATGTCGTGCTCGACATGATCCCGATCACCGAGGACGACGCCCGGTCGGTGATGCGCGTCTTTAGCGGCGTGGCCCAGCGCGTCGTCACGATCAGCAGCCAGGACGTGTACCGCGCGTACGGGCGCGTCAACGGCACCGAACCCGGCCCGCCCGATCCGATCCCGCTCACCGAAGACAGTCCCTTGCGCGAGCAGTTGTACCCCTATCGCAGCGAAACACCGCGCACGCCGGACGATCCACGCCAGAGCATGGACGATTACGACAAAATCCTGGTCGAGCGTGCCGTCATGGGCGACCCGGCGCTGCCCGGTACCGCGCTGCGCCTGCCGATGGTCTACGGGCCGGGCGATTACCAGCACCGCCTGTTCCCTTACCTCAAGCGCATGGACGACCGGCGGCCCGC
>CAYMTN010000451.1:0-1885 GCA_964393335.1 uncultured Anaerolineaceae bacterium | reverse complement strand
GGCGGGGCGGCGGGCATCTCCGGCAGGGAGACGTCGCGCGGCGGTTCCAACGGCAGGGCCAGCGTAAAGGTGCTGCCCTCGCCAACCGAACTGGCGACACTCAGGTAGCCGCCGTGCGCTTCGGCCACGGCCCGCGCCACGAAGAGTCCCTGGCCTAACCCGCGTGGATCGATCACTTTGCCGTTGGGCGTGCGTGCTTCGCCCCGGTAAAACCGCTCGAAGATGTGCGGCAGGTCACGCGGGGAGATGCCGACGCCGGTATCGCTGATCTCGATCAGGATGTGTTTGTCGCGGATGCGGCCCAGGCGCATCACGATTTCGCCTTCCGGCTCGGTGTACTTGATGCTGTTATCCAGCAAATGCCCGACGGCCCACTGCAAGCGGCGATCATCGCCCTGGATGTTGAGCTTGTCGCGGTTGGTGACCATCACCGCCAGGCTGAGGTGGCCGCCTTCGATGCGCGGCTTGAGGCCCTGGATCACGTTAAAGACCATTTCCGAGAGCGCCACGTCCTGCTGGCGCACGGCAAAACTGCCCGCGCCGATCTCCGAAATGTCGAGCAGCTCGACAATCATACGGTCCAGCACGGCGACGTTGCGGCTGATCGCGGCCAGGAATTTGCGGTTGGGCGGTGCGTCTTCCGACATGGCGAGCATCACTTCGCTCATGCCCTTGATCGCGGCCAGCGGCGTGCGCAGTTCGTGGCTCATCTGGGTGATGAACTGGTCCTTGAGCCGGTCGGAGAGCGCGTCACGCGTCACGTCGTGCAGCATCAGCACCGTACCGAGGCGTTCTTTCGTTTGGGGATCGGCCACAATCGCCAACTGCGCGCCGAGGATGCGGTCGTTGACTTCGACGCGCTGCGCCGGGCCAAGCGTGATCTCACCGTCGAGCGCGGTCTGGCGGCGCGATGCGGCGAACATGCGCCCCAGGTCGCTGCTCCAGAACAGGCGCACCGACCCCAGCAGATCACGCGCGGACTGGTTCATCAGCGTGATGCGGCCCTCGGCGTCCTGCATGATCACGCCTTCTTTGAGCACGGCCAGCACGCCGGTCAGCCGTGAAATGCTGATGGACTGCGTTTGAGCCAGCGATTTTAGCTGCTCGATCTGGAACTGGGCGCGCTGCTGAAACTCGCGGAGCGCTTCGCGTTCGCGGTTTTTGCGGCGCAGCCCGCCGTACAAACGCCCGAACAGCCGCCCGGTGTTCGAACCGAGCGCATCAACCGACTGGATCATGTCGGTCACGGGGCGGGCCGGATCATCGGATGCAGGATTCTGGGGGGTGGACATGGGCCAGACCTCGTATCTGCCAACAGCTTAGGACGTGTTCAGGGTTTAGAGTCATCCGGTTTTTTTTTGCCGGAAATGTCATCTAGCAATTTTTTCAACTCAAATAAATCGGGCAGCGGCTTGTTGATGATATGATCGACGCCGTCCTGGGCCATCATGGCCTGCCGCTCGTTGTCATCCAGGCTAAAAGCGGTCATCAACACGATGGGCGTGTGCTTGAACTGATCGAGGGTGCGCATCCGCCGCGCGATCTGGTTGCCTTTTGGCCCCGGCATACGGATGTCCATCAGCGCCAGCTCCGGCAGATCGCCGGAATACGTACCATCCTGCACCTGGTCCAGCCAGGCAAACGCCTGGTTGCCGTCGCGGAATTCGAGCGCGCCGTGTCCCCATACGCCAAACATGACTTTAACAATATTGCGGATATCGTCTTCATCTTCGACGACCAGCCAAGGTTTCACCCGGTTCCTCCATCAAAAAAGCGCATCCATCTGCAGTGAAAGTGCAAAGTCAATACTACCGCGTTTTAACGAGGAATGATACTCTAGACAATACAACGGCGCGTCGTGGCTGTGCCGTGCAAGATTTGCGAT
>CAYMTN010000450.1:0-1947 GCA_964393335.1 uncultured Anaerolineaceae bacterium | reverse complement strand
CGCCATTGATCATCCGCTCCCATTCGTCATCCGACAGCGCTTCTAACTCCGCCCGGCCCCGGCTCAAGACATCTGCGCCGATGCTTTCAATGTCACTCAAAAATAACTCCGTACCTTCCCGCTGCGCCTGCGGCAACATCCGCAGTGCCATCTTCAACTTGTCTGCGCCGGACGGTTTCGCCGCTCGCATCAACAGCATGGCGCGTACACCCTGGACGGCAGCGGGTGACAACCCCATCGCGCGCGCCTGAGCGCAAATCGCGTCAATGTCAGGCAGAGTGAGATCAGACATCGGGCACCTGCTCCGGCTGCGCGCCGTTACCGCCCACTGCCGCCCCGATGGGTTGCCTACTTTCGCCGCCCTGCGGTATCGTGGCGAGCGCCTTCGCTTCAGTTTCCCGCTTGGCGATCAACCCCGCCAGTTCACCCATGACCTTGTTTTGCTGCGTGCTCATGTCGGTTTCCATCGCCGCGATTTCGTCAGGCGTGTAGCCCATCTCCGCCTGTGCGATGGGTAGCGTGATCGCGCCGTCTTTCAGCTTCATGAGCGCCATTTCCGTTACGTCACGCTCATTGCGGGATTCGGCAGGTGCCCACTCGCACGAAATGTCCAACTCTTCCACCTGATCGAGTGACAGCCCTACGCCCGCGTTCTCTACCACGCCAATTCGTAACATCATGCGCACGGCGTCTTCAAGAGCATTCCCGAAACTGACCTGATTGTTTTTCACTTTCGTCATCAACCCGGCGCTCAACTGCTTGAGCGTGCCCTCCGCCGGGATGTCACCGGAAATGTTGAAGAATGAGAGCGGCGTGTAGGTCAACGTCGCGGCGTCCTTGACGAAGGAGTCCTTGACGCCAATCAACTGCGCCAGATTGGTTTCGGATAGCTGAGAGGCGCTCCCGCTGGAATCGCCTGAAGCAATGACCGCGCCGGGATAGAGCTTAAGTTTGGTCACATCGCCGTCATACCCAAACAATAGCACGACCTTAAACCCATTCAACATCGTGGCCGCCAGGATACTGACCGCTGCCTGGTTGATCGCGTCCTGCAAGCCCGGCACGATCTCGGCAATGGCGGAGCGTCCATACGCTGTGCCCTTCGCGCCGCGCCGCATGGGTACCGTGCAAATGCCCAGCGGTCGCCCATTCTGCCGCCCGGTATCCGTCCACCAAGCCACCGTCGCCAGTTGTTGCGCGGTGTATGGATACACCGGCGTTATTTCTTGCAACCGGTCGTCCCAATCGGGATCGCCATATCGCAGCGGACGCCACCCGGCGTCGGCAAATGAACCGGTCAGGGTATCGTTTGAGATCCATTTTTCGATGCGGTCGGGATAATATAAATTTTTGCGCCGGACGATGGAGTTGTTGGCACTGGACGGCTCACGCACCTTCCAGATTTTGACGCCCACGACCGGACGCATGGGATCGTCGTCTTCATAAAACATTTCGACGCCGCTGGTGCTGCCGTCATAGGACCGGTTAACGGCCAGCGCGGGCACCTTCCGCTGCCGGTCATAATAGGGGATCAGATAACTTGTGCCGTCGCGCACCGCCGAATAAAAGGCGTTCTGCTGCCCCTCGTCCATCCGCGACTTTTTCCACCAGCCATCTACCAACTGGGTCAGGCGGTCGTTTGCCTCGGTATTGTCCGCTCCTGGCGTATCGGGCAGTTTAATGCTGATGCTCTGCACTTCGAGCGGGTTGGCCTCCGCCTCACAGATCGGCGCGCATACGTTCTCATGAAACTCCGGCGTTTTGCCGTTCTCACCGACCAGCAATTCAACCTGCGCCGGAGTGAGTTGAACCGCTTGTTGACCTTCCTCGTAATCGCGGATGTCACCCAGCGTTTTCCAGGCCGCCGTGCGTTCGGCCATGAGGTAGTCAATGTAACTCTGCGTCGCCGGATTGATCACCATTAGCGTACCTGTACCCATTCGGACG
>CAYMTN010000449.1:0-1967 GCA_964393335.1 uncultured Anaerolineaceae bacterium | reverse complement strand
GCCAGCACGTCGAGCGGTTCCTCGACGACGACGATTTGCGTCGTATCGCGCCCGGAGTCGCGGCAGATCGCGCAGGGGTCTTCTTCGGTGATGTTGTAGCACACCGAGCAGGTGCGCGTCTTCGACTTCAGATCGCCAATCGCCGCCGCCAGCGTTTGCGAAAGTTCATCCGGCGCGCGTAATAAATAATACGTCAGGCGCGAAGCCGTTTTTGGCCCCACGCCCGGCAGGCGCGAAAACGCCTCGATCAACTGGGTGACTGGTTGGGGAATCGCTTTGTTCAAGGCTGATCGCTCGCTCTCATTGTTGTTGCGGCTGGTGCGTGTTAGCCCAACAAGCCGCCCAGCCCGCCGGGCAGCATGGCATCCAGCCCGCCGGTGACGCTGCCCATCCGTTCCTCGGCGTAGGCCTTACTTTGCTCGATGGCCTGGTTCATGGCGGCTAACAGCAGGTCTTGCAGGTCGGTTACCCATTCTTCGTCATCCGTATCGACCACGTCGGGGTTGATGGTAATCGACTTCACCTGCTGGCTGCCGGTGATCACGATGGTCACCGCGCCGCCGCCGACACTGACCTCGACGGTTTCCTCTTCCAACGCGGCCTGCGCGGCGGCCATGTCATCCTGCATCTTCTGGATTTGCCGCAAAATGGCCGACTGGTTCGGCGCGCCACCGCCGGGCGGCCCGCCAAACCCGCTGCGTCGTTTTTTCGTCATGTGACTAGCTCCTTCGTGTGTGCTTCATCGGTCATGGATTGTACGCGTTATTCGTCAAACTCGCTGATCTCACCGCCCAGCTCGTTGACGCCAAACGCCAGCACGTCATCCTGCGCCAGCAGTTCGTCAACGTCCTGGTCGCGCGTGCTGCCCTCGCCGGTTACGATGATCTTCACGTGCAGCACCGCGCCGGTGATCTCCAGCAGCGCATCTTCCAGCGCCTGGCGTTTATCCGGTTCTTCGACCTTACGTTTAAAAATGTCGCTGCGCACGCCCAGCACCAGCGTATCACCCCGGATATCGCGCGGGGTGGCGTGTTCGAGCAGCGCCGGCAGCGACGGGTGATGATTCTTGGCGATCTTCTGAATTTTGCCCCACTGCGCGCGAATGTCGGCCACCTGGGCGGCTGCCTGGGAAGCGGGCCGCGCCGCAGACGAGGGCGTCTCCGCATGTTTGACCGGCTCCGGCAAGTCGTCCTGCGTGCGCAGGGGGACGCGCGAGCGGGCGACCGGTTCCGCTTCCGGCTCGTCCTCGACCACCGGCTTGATACTGTCCAAAAACGCGAGTTCGAGCGGAAGCTGCGGCTGCCAACCGCCCTGCCAATCCTGCACCGCCGCGTTAAAGGCCCGGATCGCCCCTAACAGCGCTTTACGCCCCACCGCCGCCGCCTGGTCGTGCAGCACGGCGCGGCGTTCTTCGGTCGCATCGACCATATCATCGCCCGCCATTTTGACCAGCAGCATCTGCCGCAGGTGCTCGATCACCTGCCGCCCAAACTGGCGCGGGTCGGCCCCACCGTCAACCGCCGTGTTGATGATATCCAGGCCGCGCGCCGCGTCGTTGGCGATCAGCGCATCGGCCAGATCGACCACGTTCTGCCCGCTGGCCGTGCCGAGAATCTGCTCGGCCATTTCCAGCGAAATATGCTCGTCCGGATCGGATAACAGTTGATCCAGCAGGCTGATGCTGTCGCGCACGCTGCCGGTGCCTTCCCGCGCGATCAACTCCAGCGCCGCGCGATCGATCGACACGTGCTCGGCTTCCGCGATGAGGGCCAGCCGCTCGACGACTTCGGCCAGCGGCACCCGCCGGAACTCGAACATCAGGCAGCGGCTTTTGATCGTCGCGGGCACCTTGGCGATCTCGGTCGTCGCCAGCACAAAAATGGCGTGGGCGGGCGGTTCTTCGAGCGTTTTTAGCAGCGCGTCAAACGCCGCGCCCGAGAAACGGTGCACCTCGTCGATGATGTAGA
>CAYMTN010000448.1:0-1993 GCA_964393335.1 uncultured Anaerolineaceae bacterium | reverse complement strand
GGGTTAAGGGGTGAGGCTTGCTGTCAATATCCAGAAATTTAGTTTTCGATGCACGGTTCAGTAGTTGCCGCGTGGAGCCATCCACTGTCAGTACGGCAGATTGTCGTCGGGCGGTTGGTTGCGGCGGTCGCGGCTGCGCTGGATGATATCCTCGACGCGCGATTCCAGGTCGGAAGGCTCGTCGACGCGGCGGGCTGTGCGCCGCCCACGACGGGCGCGGCGGCGATCACCGGGCGCGGGCGGGCCGGGCGGCGGCGCGGGTTGGTCCCATCCCGGCGCGTAATCATTTGGCGGTTGGGCGGGCTGCTCGTAGTAATAGTCCTGCGACGGCTGCTGCTCGTATGAATCGTACTGCGGCGGTTGATCGTACTGGTTGGCGGGCTGCCTGCCGTACTGCGGCGGTTGATCGTACTGGCTGGCGGGCTGTCTGCCGTACTGCGGCGGCTGGTTGTACGGGTCTGGCTGCCTGCCATACTGCGGCGGTTGATCGTACTGGTTGGCGGGCTGTCTGCCGTACTGCGGCGGCTGGTTGTACGGATCGGTGGGCTGCCTGCCGTACTGCGGCGGCTGATCGTACTGGTCAGCGGGCTGTTTGCCATACTGCGGCGGCTGGTTGTACGGATCGGTGGGCGCTCCGTACGGCTGCTGTTCGTCGCCGTACCGGGCAGCGCTGCCCGATGGCGGGATATATCCGGCGCTGTAATCTTCATTGACCCGGCGTGGGGGAGTGGTGCCATAACTGGTGCGTTGTTCGTCCGGCTGTGCCGTGCGCGATACGCCGGATGTCAGGCTGGGACCCTGCACGCTGCGCAGCACGACCGCTACCCCCATCGACACCAGCGCAATGCCCAGGTAGACCCACAGATCGATCGTCAGGCCGCCGCTGCCGAGCGTGCCCAGCAGCGCGCTGACCGTCTCAATCACGCTGAAAACGGCCATCCAGATGCCGAAGATCCAGATCGATAGGGAAGTCTGCCAGCCCCGGCTGCGCTGGTAAATAGCCGAGCTAAGCAGGATGATGCCAAGGACCATCACCACCAGCCAGACGTAATTCAGGATGTGCGCCACCAGGGCGAAACCCAGCCAGATCACGACTGAGGACCAGGTCAGCGCTTCGATGCTCCGTTCGGCTGCTGATTTCACGTTCTTGATTCTCCTTACCCCTAACGTTTGTTTACCAAGCATACACGCATCCGGGTTGTTTTTCTAATTATCGGTGCGTTCGGTTGGTCTGGCAAGCACCCGCTTTGACTTTCATCCCATCTGCGGTCATAATTCGTGCTACGTGCTTGTGTTGACGCGCGCACGCATGGGTATGTCCGTCACGGACGAAACTGCCAACACGGCCTGTTTTTATGCATAATCGCTGACTCACGGGGAGGGATGCGCTTTATGGAATCGTCGCGCAGACCGTTACGCCAGGAATGGTTGACATGGTCGGATGTAGACAAACTGGTGGATGTGCTGATGCCGCAGCTACGAGCTGCCGGCAGTTTTGACGCGATGATCATGATCACGCGGGGCGGCATTGTGCCCGGTGGTCTGTTGTGTGAAGCGCTGAATATCAGCAACGTGCTGATCGCGGCGGTCGATTTTCCCCACGAATTGGACCTGGACGAAAAAGCGCGCCTGTTGGTCTGGCCTCAGTTTTTGCAGTTCCCCGAAGACCGCCTGTTACAGGCGCAGCGCGTGTTGATCGTGGACGATGTGTGGGGCAGCGGGCGGACCAGCACCGCCGTGAAGAGTCGCTGCCAGTCGGCGGGCGCGACCGGCTTCACCTGCGTGTTTCACTTTAACCCGTACCGCTCGCTGTTCAGCCGCGGCGAACCGGATTTTTACGGCGCGGTCACCGATGCGTATATCGTCTATCCCTGGGAGCTGGATCGCGGCCTTGACGCGATGCGGCGCGGCGTGGCGGGTACACCCCCGGACGCGAACTAGTACACGCGGGCGTGAGTTCTGCGAGGGTTTCACCCTCGCGCACCCACCAGGG
>CAYMTN010000447.1:0-2065 GCA_964393335.1 uncultured Anaerolineaceae bacterium | reverse complement strand
GAGCCAGCCGAACCGCCTCGTCAAGACGTGCAATCGCATCGTCGAAATCGTCGTTGTCTGCTACAGTGCCCTGCACCGCATTAAGCGCATTGATCAGCGGGAACTGCAAGCTGTTTTTAGGGTCGGTGACGAGCGTGCCGGTCGTTTTCATCGCACTTTCGACCTGCGACGGAGTCAGGCCCGGCGCTGCGTCAAGCATCAGCGCAGCGACACCGGCGGCTGTCGGCGACGCCTGAGACGTGCCCGCGTAGGTGCTCGTACCTCCTCCCACTCCTGCGGCGGTGATCCACACGCCCGGCGCGACGATATCCATCAGCGAGTTGCTGTTGGTGAAACACGTGATGGTTTGCAGGCTGGTCGTGGCCTGGTAGCAGTCCGGCCAGCTTCCGCCCCACATGCTGTACCACGTGCCTGTATTCGGCTCGCGGCCCAGGTTGCTGTCAAAGGTTGCGCCCACGGCCACCACGTAACTGTTGCAGGCCGGTGACGCAAGCTGGGTTGAACTGCCGGCATTACCCGTCGATGCAAACGTGACGATCCCCAGCGCATTGATCTGGCTGAGCGCCGTTGCGACTGTCGTCAGTGATGCGTCGCAGTTGCCAGAGTACAGTGAGTTGGTGCCCAGGCTCATATTGATTACATCAACACTCAGTGTACCCTGGTTGGCGACGATCCAGTCCAAACCGGCGACCCAGTCCGACACCCAGCCGCCGCCACTGGCGGACAGCACCTTGATCGCCACGATCTCGGCATCCGGCGCAAAACCGACCGAGGCCACCGTACCCGTACCGGTGATGATACCGCTCACGTTGGTGCCGTGACCGTTATCGTCTTCGGCGCTGGTGCCCTCGTCGGTGTTGCTGGGCGGGCAGGCAGCGTCAGTGAAACAGTGCTGTGCCGCAATGTCGCCGATCAGGTCAGGATGGTTGGTGTCGATGCCGGTATCCAGCACGGCGACGCGGACTCCCGCCCCGGTGATGCCGAGCGCGTGTACGTCGTCGGCATCCAGCGCCGGGACACTCTGCCCCAGGTGGGCTTCAGTCGGCTCGTCCATTTGCACCACCAACACGGCAGGATTCGTCTGCAGCGCGTCCAACGCATCCGCATCGATGATCCCGGCCAGCGCCGGGACGTGGCTGTACTGGCGGGTCAGCTCAAAATGGGCTGCCGAAAGCTGGCTGAGCACGTCGTTCTGGACCTGGGCTACAGCCGCCTGGCGCACGTCGGATCGTGCATAGATAGATACCGGATCGCGCAGCGCGATGATCACACGCGCTCGCCCGGTCGTGTTGATGCTGTCCAGCACGCCGCCCGCGACACGAGTCCCCCCGGCGGCGTTGATCTCCACTTCCAGCGGGCCATAGGTCACGGCGACAACCTGGTCGCCGATGATCTTGACCTCGTTGGCTAGTGCATCCGTCGCATCGTTGGCGGTTCCCCGCCAACTGTACACAAAAGCGCCCGGACCGGGATGGGCAGTCAGCGTGACGATGGTTCCAGCGGCATATGTGCCACCCGGGCACGTTGGTTCGCTGGCCGTGGGCGGGGAACCATTACCACCGTCAACCAGCAGTGTCAGCGCGTAACATGTCTCCTGGCGCTGTACTTCGGCACCAGCCATGTTAGTCGTCCATGCCAACACAACCAGCCCGGCAGCCAGCACCGCGATCAGTTGGAATGCGATTTTCATTTGTCGTTTCATAATTCTCACACGTAATAACACGCGCCCTCCTATAAGCGTAATGATCTTGTGATCTAGTGGTGGTGAATCTAGCCGGACATGAAGTTCCTGCCCCCGTGATCCCACCCGCTGAACGAGACTAATACTATCTTATCATCGTTTTTCGCTGCACAATCATTCGACTTGAATCAATAAAATTAAAACTATTTCTGGCAGGAATATAACAGAAAAACGCCTTGCGGCATGTAAGGCGCTGTGAGGCGTGGAGTCACGCAAGCCGGAGAATGCCCCGGCTCATTTCATGTGCAACTGAGACGGGTCACTGTGGCGGTTCACCCGCAAGTTGTGTGAAGAAGGAGAAATCAAGGGAAGATAGGAGCAACT
>CAYMTN010000446.1:0-2092 GCA_964393335.1 uncultured Anaerolineaceae bacterium | reverse complement strand
GACTTTCTCCCCACCCCGGTGACGCTGATGGCGCTGGTAGTCGAGGGCAGCGGGTTGAGTGGGCTGTTCATCGGCTCGCACCGTGAGGCCTATCATGCTGCCGCGCAGTTATCCGCCGAGCGCCACATCATCTGGCTGGACAAACCGTTCAAACGAGTGCTCTCCCACGCCCCGGTCATGTACGATGAACTGTGGACCGGCGCAAAAGCCATGTACAAGCTCGAACCGGGCGTCGCGGACGGTGGCGAGATCATCGTCCACGCGCCGCACCTGCGCACCATCAGCGAGGTGCACGGCCAGTATATCCGGCGGGTCGGCTACCACGTGCGCGATTATTTTCTGCACCAATGGGACCAGTTCAAGGACGTGCCGCTCGGCGTGCTGGCGCATAGCACACATCTCAAGGGATCAGGCACCTTCGAACGGGGCATCGAGAGACCGCGCATTCAGGTTACACTCGCCAGCCAGATTCCGCCCGACACCTGCTCCGCGATCAACCTTGGCTATTTGGACCCGGCAACTATTAAGATCGAGGTATGGAAGAACCGCGAGGACGAAGGCATTTTGTACGTCCCCAAAGCGGGCGAGTACCTCTACCGCCTGAAGGAGAATAAATAAGTTATGACGACCTATCACATGGGTATGATCGGGTTGGGAGTCATGGGAGCCAACCTGGCGCGAAACCTGGTATCACACGGCTTCAGCGTGGCCGGTTACGACCTGGACGCTGAAAAACGGAAGGCATTCGACCAACACGCTGGCGAAGGCCAGCTAAAAAGCTTCGCCGACGAACCCGGCCTGTTGGATGCGCTGGAAAAACCACGCCGCGTGATCCTGTTGGTTCCGGCGGGCGTTGTCGATGACGCGATTGCATCCCTCAAGCCGCACCTTGAAGCAGGCGACCTGCTGATCGACCTGGGCAACAGCCTGTTTCACGATACGGAGCGCCGGTCGACCGCGCTGGAAAAAGAGGGGCTGCTGTTCATCGGCAGCGGCGTTTCCGGCGGCGAAAAAGGCGCGCTGCATGGTCCTTCGATCATGCCCGGCGGCCAGCCGGAAGCCTACAAGCTGATTCAGCAAGCCTTTGAAGCGGTCGCCGCCAAAGTGAACGGCGAGCCGTGCGTCACCTACATCGGGCCGCGCGGGGCCGGGCACTACGTCAAGATGGTGCATAACGGCATCGAGTACGGCATCATGCAGGTCATTGCGGAAGCCTACGACATCCTCAAGCGCGGGACCGGTGCGACCGCCAGCGAGCTGCACCAGGCGTTCGCCGAATGGAACAACGCCGAAATGAACTCGTACCTGATCGAGATCACGGCGGACATCTTCGCGTATGCCGATCCCGATACCGGCCAACCGCTCGTTGAGATGATCCTGGACGAAGCCCAACAAAAAGGCACCGGCAAGTGGACCAGCCAGAATGCGCTGGACCTGGGCGTGCCCACCCACACAATCAATGCCGCTGTCGAAGCTCGCATCATCTCCGGGTTGAAGCACGAACGGGTCGCCGCTCAAAAAGCCTTTGCCGGTCAACAGGCCACTTACAGCGGTGATCGCCGCACTTTGTTCGCCAACGTGCGCGCCGCGCTGTACGCGTCGATCCTGACCGCCTACGCGCAGGGCATCGCGCTGCTGCAAACTGCCAGCCGCGAATATGACTACAACCTGGATATCGAAAGCATCGCCCGCATCTGGCGCGGCGGCTGCATCATCCGCGCGGCCCTGCTCGAAGATATCCGCAGGGTGTATTCCGAACAGCCCGATCTGCCAAACATGCTGCTGGCGGACGTGTTCCACACCGCCATTGAGCAGCGCCAGGCCGCATGGCGTGCCACAATCCAGGCAGCGGTCGGCCTGGGCATCCCGGCACCGGGCATGGCCGCGTCGCTGGCCTATTTCGACGCGTACCGCAGCGGGCGGCTGCCCGCTAACCTGACGCAAGCCCAGCGTGACTACTTCGGATCACACACCTATCGTCGCATCGACAAAGAGGGCGTGTTCCACACCGAATGGGAGGCGTAATTCGCGTTATTGTCTGTTTTACACTGCCGGGGCGAAACGTGTTTCGCCCCGCACAGAACCTTTGAGG
>CAYMTN010000445.1:0-2102 GCA_964393335.1 uncultured Anaerolineaceae bacterium | reverse complement strand
AGTTGCTCCTATCTTCCCTTGATTTCTCCTTCTTCACACAACTTGCGGGTGAACCTGATAATGTGCCTGAATATCGTCGTGGGTAATATCCCGGCCAAACGTGACGTTGCCGTACAACTGGAAGCCCGAATGTGACGCCGTGCGCTCGTAGACCTTCGTCACCGACTTGATCTTGGGGTGGTCCGGTGCAACACCACCGCGCACCAATCCAAACGGCGTGGGCAGCCGCTCGAACATGTCGATCTCGATGTCCCAATCCGATTGTCTGAGCAGGAAGTCGGCAGCGTAAAACGCCGACGGTCCCGAACCGATGATCGCAACACGAAACGGGTTAGAGGTGCGTGACATAGATGTTTCTCTCCCTGATGTGTGCCAGCTTGTGCCAGTTGGTGAGATGCGACCAGACAGCCAATCGTTTCATAAAAAACGCGATGCTGCGATATTTTAATTATATATCTATGAATAATCATAACAATACATGCTGTGTCCGGCCATTTGTAAAAAAAGGCCCAATTCCCCTATCCTTGTGGTACGTGATGTACAGAGTCAACATACCCGTCGCTCGCCGGAATTGTTACACTGTGACGGTACAGCCCTTGGCATCACCTGATGGCACATGCAAACACACATGGAAATCACACGACACGAACAGACAATCGTAGTTAAGCTGGGAACCAGCACGTTGACCGGCGGCACGAACCGGCTGTCGCGACCGCATATGGTCGATATCATCCGGCAGATCGTCACGTTACAGCGCGACGGCTATCGTACGGTGGTCGTTTCATCGGGTGCCATCGCCGCCGGGCGCGAGCTGCTGAATTATCCGAATCTACAGGATCACCTGCCCGCCAAACAGATGCTTAGCGCGGTGGGGCAGGGTTATCTGATGCAGGTCTACAGTATGTTGTTCGGGCTGTACGACGCGCAGATCGGGCAAGTTCTGCTCACGCACGGCGATCTGTCGCACCGGACGCGTTACCTGAATGCGCGCGATACGTTGAGCACGTTGTTGGACTACAGCATCATTCCGATTGTCAATGAGAATGACACGGTAGCTGTCGAAGAGATCAAAGTCGGCGATAACGATAATCTCTCCGCACAGATCGCCGTGCTGCTCAACGCCGACCTGCTGATCATTTTGACGGATCAGAACGGGCTGTATGACCGCGATCCGCGCCTGCACCACAATGCGCAGTTGATCGCGCGGGTCGAAACCATCGACGACCGCATCAAAGCGCTGGCCGGGGGAAGCGTCTCTGGGCTGGGGATTGGCGGCATGGTGTCGAAAGTGCAGGCGGCTCAGTTGGCGATGCGCAGCGGAACGCGCGTGATCCTGGCAAATGGCCGCACGCCGGATGTGCTGCCGCGCCTGGTGGCGGGTGAAACGCTGGGTACGACGTTTGTGCCACTGGTAAGCCATATTGAGAGCCGCAAACGCTGGCTGTTGGCCGAACGCACGCAAGGCACCCTGCAAATCGACGACGGGGCAGCGCGTGTGCTGCGCGAACAAGGGGCCAGCCTGCTGCCGGTTGGCATACGGCAGATGCGCAGCACGTTCGAGCGCGGGGCCGTTGTGTTGGTTGTGGATAAGCACGATCAAGCGATTGCGCAGGGCCTGGTGAACTATACCAGCGGCGAACTGGAACGGCTGCGCGGTCGCCATTCCCAGGAGATTATCGACATACTTGGATACACGTACGGTGATGAAGCCATTCACCGTGACAACATGGTTCTGATCCAGTGATGAGGAGACAGGCAGATGAGCGTAGATATGCAGGTTATCGGACAGCAGGCGAAAGCCGCCGCTACCGCGCTTCGCCGGTTCGATGCAGAGGCGAAAAACCGCGCGCTGCTGACAATCGCGGATGCGATTGACGCCAATCGTGACGCTATTCTGGAGGCCAACGCGGCAGACGTAGCCGAGGGACGCGCCGCCGGCCTGTCGCCCGCGCTGCTGGACCGGCTGAACCTGGCGCGGCGGCTTGAGGGTGTGACGGCAGATGTGCGCGGCGTAGCGAAACTGCCGGACCCGGTCGGGCAGGAGTTTGACGCGCAAACTCTACCTAACGGCCTGCGCATTCGCAAGCGCCGCGTGCCAGTGG
>CAYMTN010000444.1:0-2134 GCA_964393335.1 uncultured Anaerolineaceae bacterium | reverse complement strand
AGATTCCGCTATTTGTGTGGCTACCAGACGCGATGGCCGGTCCGACGCCGGTCAGTGCGTTGATCCACGCGGCGACGATGGTAACCGCCGGGGTGTATATGATGGTGCGGGCCAACGTGTTTTACAACGCGGCGGAGTTCAGCTCGTTCGTGGTGGCCCTCATCGGCGGCACGACAGCGCTGGTGGCCGGGTTTATTGCCGTCGGTCAGTGGGATATCAAACGCGTGCTGGCCTACAGCACGGTCAGCCAGCTTGGGTTTATGGTGGCAGCGGTGGGTGTTGGCGCTTATGCCGCCGCGATGTTCCACCTGGTGACACATGCCTGCTTCAAGGCGCTGTTGTTCCTGGCGTCTGGCTCGGTGATTCACGGCATGGAACACGGCCATCATCATGTCGTGCACGAGACTCCCGGACATGGCCACGACGACGGTTTCGATCCGCAAGATATGCGATTCATGGGCGGGCTGCGCCACAAGATGCCCGTCACTTTCTGGACGTATGTCCTCGGCACGCTGGCGCTGGCCGGTGTATTCCCCTTTGCGGGCTTCTGGTCAAAAGACGAGATTTTGCTGGACTCGCTGAAAGTTGGCGTTAACGAGGGCCTGTTGAGCGGGTATGTGGCGTTTGGCCTGCTGCTGGTAGCGGCGGTCTTCACCGCGTTTTACATGTGGCGTCAGGTGAGCCTGGTTTTTCTGGGCGAATCCCGTCACGAGGCGGCTGAACATGCCGAGGAATCCGGCTCGTTGATGACGCGGCCCCTGGTGGTCCTGGCTTTTCTGAGCCTGTTCATCGGCCTGATCAACGTGCCGAGTGGGTTCCCGATCCTGGGCTGGCTGCTTGGCAAGCACCAGTTCACCAGCTTCCTCGAACACAGCGTAACCTACGCGCATGCCGGTTCGTTCAACCTGATTATGGCGACAGTGGCGGTTGCGCTGGCGCTGGGAGCCATCTATTTTGCCCGCAGTATGTACAGCGACCGCGTGCTGGCACGGCTGACGCGTGATCCGCTGGAAGTGGACCAACGTACCGCCGAAATGTTCCGTCTTTCAAACGCCAAGCTGTATTGGGACGAGGCGTATTTCAGGTTCGTTATCTGGCCGTACCGCAACGCGGCTTACTGGCTGGCCGAACAACTTGACTGGCGCATCTGGCATGACTACGTGCACGAGCGCCTGATCCGCGATCCGTTTCAGGCGGCGACACGCCTGCTGACGGAGCCGGTTGACAAGGGCATCATCGATCGCTCGTTCAACCGGGTAGGGGAGTTAATCCAGGCGTTGGCGGGCCGCGTGCGCCACATTCAAGTCGGGTATGTACGGGCCTACGCGCTCAGCGTGCTGTTTGGCGCGCTGCTGGTGATGTTTATTATCCTGTTTCCTGTGCTTCGTGAACTGCTAGGACTGTAACACAGAGGGACCAAAACTTATGGGAGACATTTCGCTGGTCACCGTGGTATTCATGCTGCCGCTGGTAGGGCTGTTTGTGATGCTGCTATTTGCTCGCACCGAGCAGCAATATCGTTGGGGGGCGCTGACCACGTCGCTCATTACGTTCGGTGTATCGCTGCTGCTCGTCCGCAACTTCGATACAGGAGTCGCCGGGCTGCAGATGGTGCACCACATGGACTGGATCAGCGCGGACAACTTCAGGATTCAGTACTATGTTGGCGTCGATGGTATCAGCATCTGGCTGGTGTTACTGACGACGTTCATCATGCCGTTGGCGATCCTGTCGTCATTCAGCGCCATCAAAGACCGCATGCGACTGTATTATTTTTTCATGCTTTTGATGGAATGGGCGATGATCGGCGTTTTTGTGGCGCAGGACCTGTTCTTGTTCTACATCTTCTGGGAAGTGACCCTGGTGCCGATGTATTTTTTGATCGGCATTTGGGGCGCAGAAGAACGCATCTATGCCGCGATCAAGTTCTTTCTGTATACGATGGCTGGCAGCCTGCTGATGCTGCTGGCGATTTTGTGGTTGGGCAACCAGGCCGGGACGTTCACCGTGCCGGAGATTCTCGACAAGATCAACACCGGAGAGCTGACCTTCAGCACGGCGACCGGGCGCTGGTTGTTTCTGGCGTTTGGTATCGCGTTTGCCATCAAGGTCCCGATGTGGCCGCTTCATTCCT
>CAYMTN010000443.1:0-2165 GCA_964393335.1 uncultured Anaerolineaceae bacterium | reverse complement strand
AACACACCCAGCCGTCGCATCGTGTCTCCTGCCCTGCTGAAAAACGAAAGGTAACCGGTTGAGTTTAGCAGCCGGGGGATAATCTCGCAACATCAATTTACGCGTTCCGATGGCTAGTGAACGTGCTGGATCGGGTCTTTGATCGCGCCCCGTTCCAGGAGCGGCGTTTCTGCTCCGTCCCGGTCGGCAGGGGCATCGACTTTGCGCAGCCTGACCGCCGTCGTCTTGAAATCTGGAATCTTGGCGCGCGGGTCGATTCTGTCCAGGGTCAGCACGTTGGCGGCGGCTTCGGCAAAGTGGAAGGGCAAGAATACCGTGCCCGCCGGTGAGCGCCCGGTGACCAGCGCCCGGCAGACGATTCTGCCGCGCCGGGACGTCACCTCAACCCAAGCGCCGGACTCAACGTGCAGGGTTTGCGCGTCGTCGGGGTGCACTTCAAGCACCGCTTCGGGGAAGATGTCGTCCAGCTTGGAGCGTCGCGTCATCGTGCCGCCGTGCCAGTGGAAAAGTACGCGGCCTGTCGTCAGGTGATACGGGTACTCGGCGTCTGGCTGCTCGCTGTCCGTGCCATACGCCAACTGCCAGAATTTGCCCCTGCCGCGCGGAAAAGTGTCCTCAAACAGGTAGGGCGTGCCGGGGTGGTCCAGGCTGGGGCAGGGCCAATGGACTCCGTTTTCACGTTCCAGACGTTCGTAGGTGATGCCGGAAAAGTCCGGCGTGACAGCGCGCATCTCTTCCCAGATGGCGGCAGGCCCTGCGTAATCAAATCCTGCGCTGCGTGCTACACCGAGCAGCGCTTCCATACGTTGTGCCAGATCGCAGACGATCTGCCAGTCCGGGCGGGAATCCCCGGCAGGGGGCAGCGCCTGCCGGATACGCTGAACCCGGCGGTCGCTGTTGGTGAACGTGCCGTCTTTTTCGGCGAAACTCACTGCTGGCAGGATCACGTGGGCGTAGTCGGTTGTTTCGTTGGGTAAGATGTCAATGCACGCCAGGAAATCTAGCGCTTCGAGCGCATGGCGCGCGTGATCCAGGTTGGGTTCGCTCATCAACGGATTCTCGCCCAGGACGACCATGCCCCGAATCGTACCGGTCAACGCGCCATCCATCATCTCGGTGACCGTCAGGCCGGGGTCGGATGACAGGGTCGTACGCCAGGCTTGTTCGAATCGGGCCTGCACATGCGCGTCGTTCACGGGCTGGTACGCCGTGTAGACATTGGGCAACCCGCCGCTGTCGGAGCAGCCCTGCACGTTGTTTTGCCCGCGCAGGGGATTCAACCCGCTGCCCGGTTTGCCGAGGTGACCGGTCAGTAAGGCAAGGTTGGTCAGCGAGAGCGCGTTATCGGTGCCGTGCGTGCTCTGGCTGATGCCCATCCCCCAATAGATCGCAGCGCTGGGCGCGTTGGCGTACAGGCGCGCAGCGGCACAAATATCGGCGGCGGGTACGCCGGTGAGGTCTTCGGCCCATTCCGGCGTAAACGACGCCAGCGACCGCGCATAATCCTCAAACCCTTCCGTGCGGGTATCGATGAATTCCTGGTTGTATAACTCCTCGGTCATGATGACGTGGGCCATCGCCTGGAATAAGGCGACATCGGTTCCCGGTTTTTGACGCAACCATAGCGTGGCAAAGTCCGTCAGTTCGATCTGGCGCGGGTCGATGACGATCAACTTCGCCCCGTGCTGGCGTACCGCTTTTTTCAGGAACAGGCTGATCACCGGGTGCGTCTCGGTGGTGTTGCTGCCCGTGACGATGAATGTATCCAGGTGTTCCATTTCGGCGATGCTGTTGCTCATCGCGCTCGACCCGATGGCGAGTTGCAGCCCGGTAACGCTGCCAGCATGACACAGCCGCGCGCAGTGATCGACATTGTTGGTTTTCATCACGGCGCGGACCCATTTTTGAAAGACATAGTTGTCTTCGTTGGTCGCTTTGGCCGACGCATAGGTGGCGATGCTGTCACCGCCGCTCTCGCGCACGATAGCCGCCAGCCGCTCGCTGACCAGCGTGAGCACTTCGTCCCACGATGCCGCGCGGAACTCGCCGGGGCCGCCACTGCGGATCAACGGCGTTTTTAGGCGGCGAGGGTGGGTCGTGTAATCTGTTCCGAAGCGGCCTTTCACGCACAGGTTGCCATAGTTGGGGGCGGTGTCAAACGGCGC
>CAYMTN010000442.1:0-2198 GCA_964393335.1 uncultured Anaerolineaceae bacterium | reverse complement strand
CCGGGCGCGATACGACGCAAATCGTCGTCGTCGAGGAACCGCTCGACGTGCTGGCCGTCGAACGCACGGGCGCGTACCAGGGCCTGTACCACGTGCTGCATGGCGCGATCTCGCCGGTAGACGGCATCGGGCCGGAGGATTTGAAGCTTCGTGAGCTGGTCGCACGCGTCGAATCCGGCGGGGCGCTCGAAGTGATCGTCGCCACCAACCCCGGCATGGAAGGTGACGCAACGGCGATGTATGTCCAGCGCCAGCTTGCGCCGACCGGCGTTAAGGTGACGCGGCTGGCACGCGGTTTGCCGACCGGCGGCGACCTGGAATACGTCGATTCGGTGACTCTGCTCCGTGCGCTGCAAGGTCGGACGGGCATGTAACCATTTCTGGCCAACCAAATTGAATCAGTGTGATGGCGGGCGCTGGCGAACCGGGAGTTCGCGGCAGCGCCTACTTTTATAGAAAGGTGTTCGAATCAACCATGCCCAAGATTACGTTAGTCGGTGCGGGCAGCACCGTATTCGCCAAGAACCTGTTGGGTGATATTCTGCAATTCCCGGAATTGGCCGGGTCCACGTTGACGTTGTTCGACATCGACGCGGACCGGCTGAGCACGTCCGAGATCGTCGCGCGTAAAGTCGCGGAGGCGCTGCACGCCCATCCGACGATTGAAACGACCACCGACCGCCGCGCCGCGCTGGATGGCGCGGATTACGCCATTTGTATGATCCAGGTCGCGGGGTACAAGCCGGGCACCGTCATCGACTTTGAGATTCCCAAGAAGTACGGCCTGCGCCACACCATCGCGGATACACTCGGCGTGGGCGGTATCATGCGCGCGCTGCGCACGATCCCCGTGCTGCTGGATATGTGTCACGAGATGGAAAACCTGTGCCCGGACGTGACGTTTTTGAACTACGTCAACCCGATGGCGATGAACACGTGGGCCCTCAACCGCGCCACGTCGATCAAAACCATCGGCCTGTGTCACAGCGTCCAGGGTACGGCTATGCAGCTTGCGATGGATATCGGCGTGCCGTTTGACGAGATCAATTATGTCTGCGCCGGGATCAATCACATGGCGTTTTACCTGCGCTTTGAGCGCAACGGCGAAGACCTCTACCCGCTGCTGTACCAGGTCATCGACGAAGGCCGCGTGCCCGATTGGAACCGCGTGCGCTATGAGATGCTGAAGCGGCTGGGGTACTTTGTCACCGAGTCCAGCGAGCATTTTAGTGAATACACGCCCTGGTTCATCAAACATGATCGCCCTGAGTTGATCGAACGGTTCAATATCCCGCTGGATGAATACATCCGCCGCTGCGAAAATCAGATCGCGGGGTGGGCTGCCATGCGTGCCGAGTACGAAGACCCGCAGAAGGTGATCACGGTCACACCCAGCCACGAATATGGCTCGTTGATCATTCACAGCCTGGAGACGGGCACGCCGCGCGTGGTATACGGCAACGTGATGAATCACGGCCTGATCGACAATTTGCCGGGTGACTGCTGCGTTGAGGTGCCGTGCCTGGTGGATAAAAACGGCATCCAGCCAACCCGCATCGGCGCGCTGCCGCCGCATCTCGCCGCGTTGATGCAGACGAACATCAACGTGCAGGCGCTGGCGGTTGAGGCCGCGCTGACCGGCAAACGCGAGCACATTTACCATGCCGCTATGCTGGACCCGCATACCGCCGCCGAGCTGACTCTGGATGAGATATGGTCGCTGGTCGATGACCTGATCGACGCGCACGGCGATTGGCTGCCCGCATTCCACTAAATCGCGTGAACGGAGCCGGAGTCCAGGTGGCGTGTCCAGCCTCGGACTCCGGTGTTGGCAGGGGAGAACATCCTATTTAACCGCCGGTTAAACGCTGGTTTCGGCGTGATTTCAGTCCAGTTTTATCGAAACTTAAAGAATTCCCCTTGACGCCCTCCGGTTAGGGTGGTAATATTTGTCCACGCTCAACCAGAACAAAGCGCCATAGGGAATTTGTGGTCGCAGGTTCTAACAAATTGAACGCACGAAAGGGGGCAGCTCCATCGCTTAAGCAACGCGAAAACAGCATGTTTTCAGTGTGCTTTTGGCCCCGCCGGATGTGATGAGCAGACGGCGTTTTTGTTGCCCTTCAGATAGCGTCAAGAGCGTGGCACCTTAACAACAGCATAGTGACAGGAAGCTTGTGAAGTGCGGAGCACCAGTA
>CAYMTN010000441.1:0-2203 GCA_964393335.1 uncultured Anaerolineaceae bacterium | reverse complement strand
TTGCATACCGGGCACTATCGGAAGTGGAAGACCGGGCGGAGAACCTGGAGCGGGCAGTGGCGGCCTATGAAGCAGCGCTGGTTTACCGGACGCCAGAGGCTGCGCCGCTGGATCATGCGATGACGCAGAACAACCTGGGGGTTGCATACCGGGCACTATCGGAAGTGGAAGACCGGGCGGAGAACCTGGAGCGGGCGGTGGCCTGCTGGCGCGCCGCCGAACGCTATTACCGGCAGATGGACGCGATAGGCGACGCGGACAAGTTGCTGGCCTGGATCGCGGACGCCGAGCAGCGTCTTGCGGGCGGCGGGAACGCGCCGTCCGCGTGAGGTGGCCGCCAGAGGGCGGTCGCCGGGGGGCGGTCGCCGGGCGGCTCACCGTCCAGGGAGGGCAGTGTTCTATGTGAATCTATGTTACAGTAGAAGGTGTCCGTCAACCAGGAAAGCCGTGCCTTCACCTCGAAAGTGAGCAGCCCGCATGGATAAGCTCATCATCCAGCGCTTGCACGAAATGAACCTGGAGGAAGGTCCCGAACCTGCCGCCGCGTTACGACGTCTGGCCGTGTGTCGCGGCGGGTTCACGCTGGAAGCCGCCGGGGCGATCCTGGGGCTGGAAGAAGACCCATCCCACCTGGAAAACCTGATCCAGACGCTGCGCGGGTGGCAGTTCGTCACGCTGCAAGCCGCGTTCAACGGGCACCAGGGCCGCTACGCCATCGATCCGCTGGTGGCGGCGGCGATCGGAGTCGATGAAAGCGCGTGCCAGGCGCACTACGATTATTACGAAGCGCTGGCCCGCCGCGCCCGCGACGCGGTCCGTGACACGGCGCGCGCGGCGGGCGGTGATGTCGAGATCGACGCCGAGCTGGCGAATCTCCAGGCGGCGTTTGAATGGTCGCTGGGGCAGGACGTCGCGGCGGCGTACTGGCTGTACAACGCGTGCAGCGAGTCATTCGTGCGGCGCGGGCACGCTGCGCGCAACCTGGAGTGGGTGCAGCGCATCGCCGCCGCCGTGCGCACGCACCCGGATCGGTATTTGTGGGGCGCGGTGTACAACGCGCTGGGCGTCGCCCATCAGAATAACCCGGCGGGCAGCCACCACGACAACGTGACGCAGGCGCTGGCGGCCTATCGCCAGGCGCTCGAATATCACACCCCGTCGGATGCGCCCCTGGCACACGCGATCATCCAGCACAACCTGGGCACAGCCTACGCCGATCTCGCCCGGATCGAAGACCGGGCCGACAACCTGCGGCGGGCGGTGGCAGCCTACAAACACGCGCTGACGTATCGCACGCCACAGCGCGGGGCGCACGCCTATGCTGCCACTCACAACGCGTTGGGGCTGGCCTACCGCGACCTGGCCGGGGTCGAAGATCGCGCGGAGAACTTGCGGCGCGCGTTGGTCGCTTACGGCGAGGCGCTGCGCTACTACACGCCCCAGGAAACGCCTCACGACTACGCGGCCACGCAAAATAACCTCGGCAATGCCTACCGCGACCTGGCCGCCGTCGAGGACCGTCGCGGCAACCTGCGGCGGGCGATTGACGCCTACCGCGAAGCGCTGACGTACCGCACGCCGCATACCGCCCCGCTGGCCTACGCCGCGACTCAAAACAATCTCGGCACCGCCTACCGCGCCCTGGCCGAAGAAGAAGACGCGCTGAAAAACCTCTACCGGGCGATAGCGGCCTTTGAGGACGCGCTGCGCCACTACACGCCGCAGCGCAGCGCGCTCGATTACGCGGCGGCGCGTAACAACCTGGGATCGGCGTGGTTTGCGCTGGCCCAACTCGAAGACAAAGACGACAACGTGCGGCGCGCCGTCGAAGCGTTTGAAGATGCCCTGGGCCATTATTCCCCGGCCCGGTCCCCGCTGGATTATGCCAAGACGCAGGCGAACCTGGGTCTGGCCCGCCGCGAACTGGGCGATTGGTCCGGCGCGCTCACATGCTGGCGCGAGGCCGCGCTGTATTTCCGGCAGATGGGCGATATCGACACCCTGAACCTCGTCCATAGCTGGATGCGCCGGGTCAGTGGTGACGACGCGGATTAGTACGATCAGAGAAACCACTCAGAGTCGACATGGCTTTTTCGCGGGGGCAGGGCCGCCCGCGAGGCCCGGTGCGCCCACCCGGCGACACGTGTTGATGTACGTTGACCAAATGCCGCCGCCCTCGTATAATCGCGGGGCACAGGGGACC
>CAYMTN010000440.1:0-2238 GCA_964393335.1 uncultured Anaerolineaceae bacterium | reverse complement strand
TTTCAGCGAGTTAAAGACACGCACGCTCAGGTCCAGCGTTTCAATCGGCGTTTCATACGTTTCGGGCGGCAAAGCGTTGGGGTCAGGCTCGACCGCTACCTCGACCGGCGGCATCAACGATTCCTCGCTGACACCGGCAATGATAATCAGATGCTTCATCAGGATTTCCGCCGCCTGGCTCATCGCCTCTTCCGGGCGAATAGCGCCATCAGTCCAGATCTCCAGGATGAGTTTGTCGTAATTGGTGCGCTGCCCCACGCGGGCGCGTTCGACATCGTAGTTCACGCGTTTGATAGGGCTGAAGATAGCGTCAACGGGCAGTTCGCCAATGGGCAACCGCCCCCGATCCTCGGACGACGAGAACCCGCGCCCGGACTGCACCGTAAACTCAACCTCAAGCTGAGCTTCATCGGAATCCGCTGTGAACAGGTACAGGTCGGGGTTAATGATCTCGACTTCAGCCGGGCACATAATATCCGCCGCCGTGACAGTCCCCTCGCCATGCACTTCCAGGCGCAGGCGGGCCGACTCGGCGTCGAAGAGTTTCAAACGCAGTTGCTTGACCTGCAAGATCAACTGCATCATGTCTTCCCGGACATGGGGAATCGCCGAAAACTCGTGGTGGACACCCGACACACGGATCGACGTCACCGCCGCGCCCGGCAGGGAGGATAGCAGCACGCGCCGCAGCGCATTACCCACCGTGATTCCAAAACCCTGTTCCAGGGGGCTGATGATGAACCGCCCGTATTTCTGTGAAGTGGCATCCCCTTCGATCTTAGGCAATACCATGTTATTCGTAACCGTAACCACGTCCCCTCCTCTTGATGGGACTACCTAACTGCGGCTGCGCGCGGCGTTTAGCGCGAGTAGTATTCCACAATTAGCTGTTCGTTCAGCGGGAGATCGATATCACGGCGCTCTGGTGCACGCACCACAGTACCCTGCAACGCAATCGCATCCACCGACAGCCATTCCGGCGCCGGGGGCCGATCTTCCATGTAGGCTGGCAGATCTTTGAAGTACTGCCGCCTGCGGCTGCCTTCGCGGACGCTCACCAAATCACCTGGGCGTACCAGGAACGAGGGGATATTGGTACGGCGACCATTCACCGAGACATGGCCGTGCTGGACGAGCTGGCGAGCATGGTTACGTGAATCAGCCCACCCCATCCGGTACACCACGTTGTCTAGCCGTGTTTCGAGAATGGACAACAAATTAGACCCGGTCAAACCGGGACGGCGCAGCGCTTCGCGGAAATAACGGCGGAACTGGCGTTCCAGGATGCCGTAGACCCGGCGGGCTTTCTGCTTTTCGCGAAGCTGGAGCGCATAGTCTGAGCCGCGCCCGCGCCGAAACTGGGCATCTTTGCCATGCTGGCCCGGCGGGTAGCTGCGGCGGTCAATCGCGCACTTAGGAGAGAGGCACCGCGCGCCTTTGAGGAACAGTTTTTCCCCTTCGCGGCGGCACAGTTTACATACAGGTCCGGTATAACGTGCCATTGATTTCTGGCTTCCTCCACACCAAGGACAAGTGTGTTTACACCACTCGTCTGTGACTCAACAAAGGTCGTGCTAAACGCGCCGCTTTTTGGGTGGGCGCACCCCGTTATGCGGGACAGGTGTCACATCGGTGATCGAGCGCACCTTCAACCCGCTCGCCTGGATGGCGCGAATAGCTGCTTCGCGGCCAGGGCCAGGCCCTTTCACAAAAACATCCACCTCTTGCATGCCGTGTTCTTTGGCGTTATCCGAGGCTTGCTGGGCAACCATCCGGGCTGCGTAGGGAGTGCTCTTACGGCTTCCCTTGAACCCGGCGGTTCCAGCGCTGGCCCAGGCCACCACGTTGCCCTGCTGATCGCTCATCGAGACAATCGTGTTGTTAAACGTGGCATGAACATGCGCCTGCCCGTACGGGATATTCTTCTTTACCTTGCGTGGCCCACGACGTGGCCCCTTTCGAGTACGTCCCATTGTCCTTTTACTTCTCCTAAATCACCATGTACCGGCAAACGACCCGCAACACATGAACACGGCCCTTTGCGACCCAGCTTGACTGGTCCGGGATCGCACGTGCCGTGTCACACCGGATTGGCTCACGCCAAACGCGCCGTGCAATGCCTGGCGTGCCGCATGCTCCACCCAGTTGGGGTTGGGCCTTACTTCTTCTTGGCCCCACGACGCCGACCGCGCCCGGCTACCGTCTTCTTTGGGCCGCGCTTGGTACGGGCATTGGTCT
>CAYMTN010000439.1:0-2240 GCA_964393335.1 uncultured Anaerolineaceae bacterium | reverse complement strand
TGGCGACCAGTTCGTCCGGCCCGGCATCGTGCGGCAGGTAGTGATCGACGTTTGGATTAGTGGGGTCGGCCAGTTCGCTGGTGAGATCATCGACCAGTAAAATAACGCCGGTATCGGGTGCGGTCCGCCGGATATCGGCCAGCAGGGCGGGCAGGTCTGGCCCGGCGCGCGCGGCATCCACAACCGCACACTGGGCTACGCCGTGTTGCAGCGCCTTGAGCAAGCTGCGCGGGTGCTGTACGTGGTGAATATCAAGCACGGGCCAGGCTGCTTCAAGCAGCGGGCCATTTTCGCCGAGCCAAACCACACTGATGGGCTGCTTCGGCGGTGTGTTTCCGTCCAACGCGGGTTTCGTGGCTGAGTCCATATCCGGCACTCACAGCCGCTCAATAAACGCGAATGAGGCGGTTTTCGTCAACGGGTTTGCTGCTCCAGGTATCGCCCTGCGCTGACCGCACAGGTTCGTGTCACAAGTAGTATAACACGATCCCGGCGTGCCCGGATCGGTTGTTTGTGATGTCCTAACAAAATCGGTATACAAACCAATTTCTAACCCTCTAAAGACGGGCAAACTTGCCGCGCAGGACCGTTACATCTAAAACTGGTAACAGGCGTCTGAAGTCAATGCGGCGGGTGCGTCCGTGTTTTATACACCGAAACCGGCGTATGCGGGTAATTTTCGGTCTGCGCCTCCACACCCCCGGCGCGGGACTTCTAACCCAAAGGATAGGCCATCTATGACAGTATCGCAGGAGAAAACCGCCGCCCGGCGGTGGCACATCGCGCAGTGGCCGCCGCTGGCCTGGCTGGAAACGGTGATCAAACTGGCCGCGCTGGCAACCGGGATCGCGGCCTTTATCAACGGCGTGATGACGGGTGACTTTGCCTTGCCGGATGGACTCCGGCTCGTTCAGTGGGTGATTCTGGTCGTGCTGTCGCTCGGCCTGCTCGCTGCCATTGCGGACCGTTTTCTCGACCGTGAGATCGTGGCGATGGTTTTCGTGGTCGTCAACAACGCCGGGCACTGGGGCATGGTGGTCGCGCTGCTTTCCGGTGCGGATACGGGGCGGGCGCTGGTCGCTTTTGCCGGGTTGATGCTGGCCGGCGATCTGGTGAAGCTCGTGTTCATCTGGCGGCACCAGTTTTCGGTGCGGGACGTGCCGCGCAGGGTGTTGTACGGCCTCACGCTGGGTTACGTGGCCGGGTACAGCGCCCTCTTGCTGCTGGCGATTGCCCAATAACGCCGATCGGCGGGCGATTTTACATTCATTTTACGTAACGCGGCGAGCTTTGGCGTGTTATTCAGGGTATAATCTAGGCAGCGTTTGAGATTCTAAGGGAGAAGCAAATCCGATGGACGTCTACCGGCCACAACCGCAAGTTAGCGCGCTGGGTACGCGCGTTGACATGCGCGCCGTCATGAAAGAAGTGTACCTGTGGATGACGGTGGGTTTGATCACCACTGCTGTCGTCGCTTTGTTCTTCGCTGTGTCAGGACTGACCGCCGCGATCTTCCCGGTGTTGATCGTCGCGCCGATTGCCCAAATCGGGCTGGTCTGGTACCTCAGCGCGCGCATTTTTAAGATGGATGCGCAGCGCGCGACGACCATGTTCGTCATCTTTGCCGCCGTAATGGGCATCACGATGTCCACCATCTTTTACTGGGCGAGCCTGGCCGACATCTACGTGGCGCTGTTCGCCACGTCGGCCATGTTCGGCGCGATGAGCATCGTCGGTTATACGACGCAGGTTGACCTGTCGCGGCTGGGTGGCATCCTGTTCATGGCGCTGATCGGCCTGATCGTGGCCAGCATCGTCAACATTTTTGTTGCCAGCAGCACGCTGTACTGGGTGGTGAGTTACGCGGGCGTGCTGATCTTCGCCGGGCTGACCGCGTATGATACGCAGTGGATCAAAAACAACGCGCAGCGGATCGAAGTGCAGGGAATGGGCAGCGGGGCCGGTGTCGTGCGCCAGATCGCGATCATGGGCGCGCTGAAGCTGTACCTCGACTTCATCAACCTGTTCCTGTTTATCCTGCGCATCGTCAGCCGGGACCGCTAAGCGTGCAGACGGCCCTCACCCCTAAATCCCCTCTCCCATGTTCCATAGGCGAGGGGACTTGATCGGCGGCGGTTCCCTTTAGCGGGAGCGGGGCCGCGAGTGAGCGCATCAGGCAGAACTACGAAACAGGCGTCGCCACGTCCGGGACGCCTGTTTTTTGCGTATGCGCTCCTCAG
>CAYMTN010000438.1:0-2284 GCA_964393335.1 uncultured Anaerolineaceae bacterium | reverse complement strand
GCGCGTAACCCCGTCATTTACATCGCCGCGTTTGTGTTCCACCTGGGGCTGTTTCTCATCGTGTTGTTCGGGACCGCGCACATGCTGGTCTGGCGCGATCTGCTCGGTTTCGGCTGGCCGACGATCCCGCTGCCCTTCATCGACGGGCTGACCGTCGCCGTGATCCTGGCGTTGATCGCGCTGGCTTTTAACCGGCTGGCGCACCCGGTCGTCCGCAAGCTGACTCGTCCGGGTGACTGGCTCAACTTGCTGTTTGTGGCGCTGCCTTTTATCACGGCTTATATGTTGGCGCACGGGGTGGGGCCGCGCTACGAGCGCATGTTTGCGATCCATGTCCTGACGGTGGACTGGCTGCTGGTCTGGATTCCGCTCAGCCGCATCTCACACTTTGTGTTCTACTTCTTCAGCCGGACGAACTACGGCGCGCAGTATGCCCGTCGTGGCGCGACGTCCTAGCGGGGGTGGGTAATGACACTTGAACAGACTGCCCTTAACACGATGCTGGCTGAAACCGGGGGCCGCATCGCCAGCGAGTTGGAAGCGTGCACACGCTGTGGCATGTGCGCGGAAGCCTGCCATTTTTACCTGGCAACCGGTAACGTGGAATATACCCCGATCTGGAAAGTGGAACTGCTCCGCCGCGCCTATGAGCAAAAATATACTATTGCCGGACGGCTCAAGCGGCTGGTCGGCCTTGAAAAACCGGTGACCGAGGAAGACCTGAGGCACTGGGTCGAACTCGATTTCCTTGCCTGTACCATGTGCAATCGCTGCGCGATGGTTTGCCCGATGGGTATTCAGATCGCAGACCTGATCGCGCTGGCGCGCACCGGCCTCACGTCGGCAGGGCTGACCCCGCCCGACCTGCACACCGCGATGATGAAACAGGTGGAAACTGGCAGCCCGCTTAATGTCGATGACGACACCTTCCACGAGCGTCTAGAATTTGTCGAGGATACTTATGAAGACGATCTGAATGGCGAGACGCTGCCTATCGACAAAGAAGGGGCGGATACGTTGGTCGTCTACACCGCCATCGAGGTCATGAAGTTCCCCCGCAACATGGCGGCTATCGCGAAGATTCTGAACGCCGCCGGTGAAAACTGGACGCTCAGCACGGCTGGACACGACGTGGAGAACTTCGGGTACTATGCTGCCGACGACAAATACACCAAGTTGTTCGTCCAACGGTTGATGGATGCGGCCCGGCAGCTCAAAGTTAAACGCCTGATGGTGACCGAATGCGGGCACGCCTATGATGTGCTGCGCAATCATGCGGCGAATCTGATGGACGAACCGCTTCCGGTTGAAATCGTCCACATCACCGAGATGATCGGGGAATATCTGCACACCGGGCGCATCAAGCTCAAGCCGGGGGCGCTGGTCGATGGCACGGTTACGTATCACGACGCCTGCAAGATTCAGCGCCGGGGCGGCATGATGAACGAGCCGCGCGAGGTGTTAAAAATGGTGGCCGGTGATCATTTTGTCGAAATGCTGCCCAATCGCGAGGCAGCGCTCTGCTGCGGGGGCGGCGGCGGTGTGATCGCCATCAAAGATGCTGATCCCCTGCGTTTTGCCGCTTTTGAGTTAAAAGCTGATCAGGTGCGCAAAGCGGGCGCGGATACCGTCGTCATGTCGTGCAGCAACTGTCGCCTGCAATTTGTGGATGGCATTCAGCATTTCAATCTGGACTGGAAAGTGACCGGCCTGGCTCAAGTCGTGGCCGATGCGCTGGTTGAGGATTAAAGGAGAAACAGGCTATGGCCCGACTGGTAGTTGATCCAATCACGCGTATCGAAGGCCACTTGCGGATCGAAGCAAACCTGGATGCGGATAACGTTATCACGGATGCTTACAGCTCCGGTACGATGGTGCGCGGCATCGAAATCATCCTGCGTGACCGGGACCCGCGCGAAGCCTGGGCGTTCGCCCAACGCGCCTGCGGGGTATGCACGACAGTGCACGCCTTCGCCAGCATCCGCTTCGTCGAAGATGCTTTGGGTATTGAAATCCCCGAAAGCGCCAACCTGGTGCGCAACCTGATGATCGCGCAGCAGTACGTACACGACCACGTGATGCATTTTTATCACCTGCATGCGCTTGACTGGGTCGATGTAGTGGCTGCGCTTCAGGCCGATCCACAAAAAACATCCGAGATTCAGCAGTCCATCTCGGCCTGGCCCAACAGTTCCCCCGGCTATTTCGCGGACGTGAAGCAGCGAATTCAGAATCTGGTGGATATGGGCACGCTCAGCCTGTTCACCAACGGTTACTGGGGCCA
>CAYMTN010000437.1:0-2286 GCA_964393335.1 uncultured Anaerolineaceae bacterium | reverse complement strand
TTCGCCAGGTAGCGGTACCCGTCATCCGCGCCAAACACAAACCCGCCGAACTCCCACGCGTTCCCGGCAGAAAGCCAGCCGACCACGTACGGGATCGTGGTGACCAGCATCACCGCCGCCGCGAAGACGATCACGCGCCGCCATTCACGGCGTGACACATTCCCCAGATCGCTAATCACGAATCAGCCCCCACCACAGCGCCGTTGCCACCATGATCAGCACACCTGCCGCCAGTCCGCTAAACCATAACTCGGAAAAATCGTATTCGAACGTCCAGGTTTGTGCCGGTGGGCTGACATCACCCGGCAGCCCTGGCGCATCACGATCCTGGCCGACATGGTTCCAGCGGCCAGCCGCCACCGCATCGAGTACACCCTGATAAGGCTGCGCCGCCCGGATCGTTACCCGATTCGGCCCATCCCAGGTCAACATCACATCCGGGGTGTACGTATTCCGATAGACATATACCTCATCGATCCGTGTCTCAAGCACCAATCCATCCGCCTGAATCGGAAAAGCCGCTACGACGTGCGTCACCAACCAACGCCCCAGCAGATCAGGTCGAAGCGCTGCCTCCCGGTTAGCGCTGGCGATCACGCCTGCCGCCGACTGAAGCTTGTCCTCGCCCTGGATATCACTCTCGTAGGCCGGGATCGTGATGCTGTAACCGCTGGCCTTCACGCCGGTTGCCGCTTCGGCGGCCTGCACATACGCCTCGAGCTGGAAAGGGTCCACGCCGCCAAACTGCGGAATCGACCAGTACGCGGCGGCCTGCTGCGGCAGGCTGTAGCTGGGTGAATAGACGCGCACCGCCCCGGCTTCGTCCAGGTACTCGGCCAGCGCGTGGTATGGCTCCAACCATTCACGCTTGGGCCGCCCCTCAATCAGCGTGCGGTCGATCCACAACACGTCCGCGACGACCACGAGCAAGAACAGAACCATCAGCACACGCGGCGATTTGCCGGAGATTGCCAGCAGCATCACCAGCGCAACGGCGGGCAGCGCCAACGTGCCGATAGTCGCGGTCCACTCAAGTTGATTGGACAGCGTCAGCGTACTGAACACGCCGCACACCATACCCCCACCCAGCAGCGCCACCACGCCTGACCGTGCAGCGCGGCGATCGGGCGGGTGTGTGACCAGAAGCTGCGCGCCCCACCCCGCGAGATACGGCAGAATCAGGGCCGCGACCAGCCATACACGCGGCGGCACCCGCCACCAACGCAGCGGCGGAATCAGACGGTTCAACACCGTCCAGACGACAAATCGATCGCCCATCGCGTAGGCCATTACGCACAGCAGCAGCACGCCCCAAAAAGCCAGCGCGCGCGGGCGCATCCACAGCGCGACCAACGCCAGAACCAGCGTGCTCACGCCCACATAAACCAGCGTTTCCCACGAACCGCCATGATCGCCGATCAACAGTCCGAGCCACTGCCCCGGCTTGAGGCTGTTGGCGGCGGCATCGTGCAGCGTAATCGTGCCACGCGACAGATCGGCGCGCATCAGCAGCAGCGGCACCCACTGCACCGCTGTAAGTCCAGCGGCCAACAGCGCCGCCGCCAGCACGCGCGGTGCACTGTGCCTCACAATTGCGCGCGGACCCGAGTCGCGTGCCGTCCACCCGCACCACATCAGGTAGGCTGCCGCCGTGGCAAACGCATACAGGCTCAGGCGCACATCCGCCAGAAAGCACAATGCGGCTATGCTGCCTAACCACAACCACGCACCACGCCGCCCGCCCGGCCTGATCATCTGATCCACCGCCCACAGCAGCCACGGGAACCACGCCGCCGCGTACACCAGATCAAGATGGCCTGCCCCGGCGGACGCGATCACGCGTGGGGCAAACGCGTACCCAAACCCAACCAGGGCGGCGGGCCAGGGCAGCAGGCCGGTAGCGCGCGCCCAGGTCCATGCCCCGGCCCCGGCCAGAACCAGGTGGCCCCACAGCAGCAAATTGAGGTGCAGCGCGGGCGGAATCACCAGCACGAACCACTGCGGCGGATACCAGACTTTGTTGAGGGGATTGGCGGCGAACGGCTGGCCGCTCATGAGCAGGGGACGCCACAAAGGCCACGCGTGATCCTGCAGCACGGAACGCCGCAGAAATAACGCGTTCGGCCAGTGACTGATCACGGCGTCTGAAAACTCGGCTTGCGGCGGAAACGGCAGCCGGTCCGGCCCCAGCCCGACCAGTAATAAAAACGCCGCCAGAACGACGGCTAAACAGGTCACAAACAGCGCTGTGGGATTATCGCAGAACGTACAGCGTAACCTCACCTT
>CAYMTN010000436.1:0-2302 GCA_964393335.1 uncultured Anaerolineaceae bacterium | reverse complement strand
TCACGGCGATGATCGATCCGAAATTGGGGATGAACTCCATCAGGCCGGAGATCACGCCCAGCGCCACCGGGTTGGGCAGCCCCAGGATCACGCCGGTCACGAACGTGATCAATATGCCGCTCATCACCATCGAGATCAACTGGCCGATAAACCAGCGTTGCAGCATCCCGCCCAGCATCTCAAAAATCTCCAGGGCGCGGGGCCGGTAACTGCGCGGGACGAGGGTTAAAAGCCCTTCCAGGTAATTCGCCGGTTCGGTGACAAAAAAGATCGCGATGAAAAACATGAAGAGCGTGCTGGTCAGCGTGCCGCCCAACCCGCTGAGGAAGGGGAACAAGCGGCGCGACGCGTGCGCGGCCTGGTTGACCAAAAAATCCGACGCGCTGCCTTCGGTGACATTGTCCCAGTTGACTTCCGGCAGCCAGTCGTTTTGCGCGGCCTGCCGGTCATATTCCGCCTGGGCGTCGTCAATGAAACCCGGCAGCTTGTTGACCAGATCGCCGACCTGCGAGACGAAGACCGGCACGATCAAAACCAGCAGCAGCGCGACGATCAACAGCAGGCCGCCCATCGCGATCAGGATGCTGAGTCCCCGGCTCAAACCAAGACGCTCCAGGCGGCGGACCGGCACCTGGAGCACAATCGCCACGATGATCGCCAGAAACGTCAGCAGGAAGATGTCGCGCAGTTCCCACAGCGCGAGAAAAAGCGAGCCGAGCAGGAGCGTTACCAGGACGCGCAGCGTCCATTCGCCGAGGGTCATACGCCCGGTTGCCGATTGCATGCGCCCCCCTGTTTAGATGACGATCTTATCCATGATCAACAGCAGGAAAAATCCAGCCAGGCTCGTCAGCACAAAACAGCCGATCGACAAAAACATGCGCTCGACCGGCGTCATGCCGAATATTTTATCGCTGTGAACCTCACGGACCAGATAGTCCTCGTACGCATCGACAGGAACTTCTTCTTCCAACGCCGAGCGGCGCAGGTCCTCAAGATCACCGGCCATCGTCTGCCTCCCACGTCCACTAGGTGATGTCTATCTTCATCGCCTAGCATACTGGAAAATCGCCATCTCGCCAATAGACTCACCTGCCCGTGACCACGATCGGGCCAATCGTCAGGGCCGGCGCGTGGTTGACGTCCAGCGTCTGCATCGTGTCGGGGTCGTACACTGCGAGCGTCAGGGAGTAGTCACCCGGCGGCGTTTCGCACGGCACATGCACCCGCCGGATGTCGCCGTAGTCCTGTCCGGCCTGCCACCGCGCGGTATACTGCCCTGCCGGGGGGCCGTCCGCCTGCGCGATCAAACGTCCATCGCCTGCCAACACGGCGGCAGACAGGCTGTAATTCGCGGGAACCGGCCCGGTCACCAGCCAGTGCGTCACGACCAAAAATGACTCACACGCCTGGACCGGCCCAGCCGGTCCGCGCACCGCTTGCAGCTCGAACGTCTCGCCAAACGGCGCGGCTTCCGCCAACGGCTCAGGCGGACGCACGTATTCACCCGCGATGATGTCGCGCGTCAGCACCATATCGCTGACCGGCCAGAAATCCCGGTCCAGCGCCGCCTGGATCGCCGGTCGGGCCGGGTCGGCTTTCACGATATGCCACACCACGTCCGCACCATCGACGGCGGCCAGCATGGCGGCTTCGTCCGGCTCTGGCGCGATCTGCTTAGGGCCGGGCGTCAGGCGCGCGTCCGGCACGCCGTCCAGCCAGTACCGCTGGACGATCAACCGCTTTTCATAGCTGGCGATGTCCAGCAGGACCGGCTCCTGCTCATAATCCGGCAGAGCCAGCACGGGTTGGACGTCGTGAAACAGCGTCAGCCGCCGGTACGCCAGCGCATCAACCCGGTACGTGAAATCCTGGCCCCACTGACCGGGGAAATTTTCCAGACACGTCGCATCCCAGGAAAACAGGTAGTCCCGGTAGCACTCCTCGACCGGCGAATATCCTGTACGCGGGAACTCAAGCGGATAAAACCCGGTCTGCATAAACTCAAGTTCCTGAAATATACTGTACGTGAACAACCCAACCAGCACCGCCCCAAATGCCAGATTCACATACAGCAGTCCCGAAAGTCCCCGTGAGCGCACCGTCTTGCGGGCGATCATCTCGGTCGTAATGATCATCGCCGCCAGAACCGACAGCCAAAAAAGCTCCGCAGCGGTCACCCAGTATCCGGGGATCCGGGAAGAAAGCCCCAACCGGCCTATCGCCGTAAGCGCTCCCGCGCCAATCGTATACAGAGCCGGCGTCACCCAGGCAGCGGCCAATTTCGGTTCACCTCCCAGCC
>CAYMTN010000435.1:0-2400 GCA_964393335.1 uncultured Anaerolineaceae bacterium | reverse complement strand
CATACACCCAGTTTACTCTACTCGCTGGCCTATTGTGAAGGTTAACTACTGGGTCGCGTGAGGGAAAAAACATGGCGATGATTTATCTACCCCCACAGACCAACATGCACAAATGTTTACGATGCAGGCGGAACACTATTGATGATGAAATCACAGAATGCCAGAATTCTGCTGCGGTGCTTCGGGTTTCTCCGTCCCTATTCGCGCATAACAGCAGGAGCCTATCTGGCGGCGTTGGGCAGCAGCGTATTATCCGCAGTGGTGCCGCAGGTTATCCGCCGGCTCGTTGACGAAGGCATCGCAGCAGGTCACACAGGGGTACTCGGCTGGGGCGTGCTGAGCCTGCTGGCGCTGACCCTGCTGAACGGCATGTTGGGTTACCTGCTGGGGCGCTGGTCGGAGGTGGCTTCGCAGAATGTGGCGTATGACCTGCGCAACGCGATCCACGCCCGGCTTACGAGCCTGTCCTTTTCCTATCATGATCACGCGCAAACCGGCCAACTGCTCTCGCGTTCAATCCAGGACGTAGAGCGCATCCGTTTTCTAACCGGGCGCGCCGTGCTGCGCATTTTCCAGGCGGTGACCTTGCTGGCGGTGACATTCGTGGCGTTGGCCTGGATGAATCCGCGCCTGACTCTGCTGTCACTGGCGACGATGCCGGTGCTGGCCTATGCCGGCTATCGTTTTGGGCGTGTCTATCGCCCGCTGTCGCTGGAAATTCAACAGCAGATCGCCGTGTTAACGACGGTGCTGGAGCAAAATCTGCGAGGGACGCGCGTCGTCAAAGCGTTTGTTCAAGAAGATGCCGAGATAGAAAAATTCGAAGCGGAAAACAATCGCTGGTTTGCGCTGTCGGAACGGGCGATCCGGGCCGATGCGTTAAATGTCCCACTCATCGACTTTATCGCGGGCATCAGCACGATTCTGATCGTGTGGTATGGCGGGCGGCTGGTGATACGCGGCGCGCTGACCATGGGGGAACTGGTGGCATTCACCGCCTACCTGAGCCAACTGGCGCAGCCCGTGCGCCGGCTCGGGGTGATCATCCCGGCGGTGGCGATGGCCGCCTCAGCAGGCGAGCGCATTTTCGAGATTCTGGACAGCGAATCGGAGGTAGAAGAAGCGCCGGACGCCGTCGAACTGCCGCCCGCGCAAGGCTACGTGCGTTTCGAGCATGTGTCATTTGCTTACTTTGGACGGCGCGCGGTGTTGAACGATCTGACCTTTGAAGCCGAGCCGGGGCAGGTGATCGCGCTGCTGGGCACGACCGGCTCCGGCAAATCGACCGTGATCAATTTGATCCCGCGTTTCTACGATCCCGACGCAGGCCGCATCACTATCGACGGGACTGACATTCGTCGGGTGACGCTCAATTCGCTGCGCGACCAGATTGGGATCGTGCTGCAAGAAACCACCTTATTTGCCGCCACCATCCGCGAAAACATCGCGTTTGGCTTGCCAGAAGCACGAGAGGAAGATGTGATTGCGGCGGCGCGCGCGGCGCAGGCACACGACTTTATCCTGCGGATGCCCGATGGTTATGAAACGAAAGTTGGCGAGCGGGGCATAACGCTGTCCGGCGGGCAAAAACAGCGGGTCGCCATTGCTCGCGCGCTGCTAAAAGACCCACGCATCTTGCTGTTGGACGATGCAACGTCAAGCGTGGATACCGGAACGGAGCGATTAATCCAACTGGCCTTAGAGCGCCTGATGCGTGGGCGTACGTCGTTTGTGATCGCCCAGCGTCTCAGCACGGTGCGCATGGCGGACCAAGTCCTGGTGCTGGACCGGGGCCGTTTGGCAGCCATCGGCACGCACGAGGAACTGCTGCGGCAGTCCAGTTTGTACGCAGAAATCTATAACCGGCAGTTGCATTGAGGCTATCGCATGGGATTCTTAATTGGCGGCAGTGCCAACGTAGGCGGGCCGCGCAGCGCTATTGATCGTTTTGGTGATTCGGTCGAAGGCCGGAGTTTTAATCCGCGCGTGGTGCTGCGCCTGCTGGCCTTTTTGCGGCCCTATTCGCGGCGGATGGCCGGGGCCTTTATGGCGATGATCGCCTCGTCGGCGCTTACATTGGCGATGCCCTATCTTATCAAAGAGGTCATTGACGGGCCGATTACCAGGGGTAATGCAGCGGGCCTTGACCAGCTGGCGGCCATCATGAGCGCGGCGTTGGTTGGTCTCTATTTCACCTCCACCGCGCAGCGCTATTTGTTGGGGTGGGTGGGGCAGCGCGTGCTGGTCGACCTGCGCGCCGCCCTGTTCCGCCATTTGCAGCAGTTGTCGTTGGGTTATCACGACACGCATATTGTCGGCGTCACAATCTCAACCCTGATCAGCGATGTATCCGTGATTAACCAGCTGCTTTCGGAGGGACTCGTCACGTTGATCGGGGAC
>CAYMTN010000434.1:0-2404 GCA_964393335.1 uncultured Anaerolineaceae bacterium | reverse complement strand
AGCAGCGCATACGCGACGTGCCCGCCGTCGAACTGGCCCAGCGGCAGCAGGTTGAGCGCCGTCAGCAGCACGCCGAACCACGCCGCCAGCGCCATCGGGTGCCGGTAGAAGACAAAGCGGTCCAGGTTGGACGTGTGCACGACGAGGGGAGCAAGCGCATCGAGCAGCGGCGGATTGGCGACGCGCGTGATCCCGGCCTGAATCCACGTTTGCGGCAGGCCGATGGCTGGCTGCGCGTTCAGCCCGATCAGGTACAGCGGCAGCGCCACGACCAGCCCGGCCAGCGGCCCGGCGATACCCACGTCGAATAACGCGCGGCGGTTCATCAGCGGGCTGCGGATGAAAATCACCGCGCCCAGCGTGCCCAGCGACCCGGCAATCGGCAGCGGGATGAAAAACGGCAGCGTCACCTTGACCCCGTGCAGCCGCGCGGCGACGTAATGCCCCATTTCGTGCACGCCCAGGATGGCGAGCAGGGTCAGCGAGAAGGGCAGCCCGTCTTTGAGCGTAGACCACAGCACGGTTGTATCCCACGCCCGCAAGGCGCGCACCGATTCGCTGACCGGCATCCCGGTCAGCGCCCCGCCCATGATCGTCGTCGTGACCAGCGTGATCAGCAGCAGGGCCAGGTGCAGCCACCAGCGCGAGCGAACCTGGCGCATGGGGATCGTGCCCTCGACTGCGATCACCACGTCTTCCCCGCGTTCGCGCTGCAACATGGGCGTGAAGCCCACCGGCTTGAAGCGCCGGTCGATGGTCTCGTAGATCGCCCCGGCGGGTACGCCGGGCGTGCGATGCAGCTTGCCCCGGAAGACATACACGCGCTGTTTGGTGCGGCGGTTTTCGCGGTGCTCTTCCCCCGCGATGTCCAGGATGCCGTCCAGCGTTTCGCGCAGCTGCCGCAGCTTGGGATCGACCGGGGGCAGGGCGCTTTGTTGGGGCGCGGCGGGTTCGGGCGCTTGTGATCCGGTAAGGTCGGTGAACGATTCGGATAAACTCATGAGTTCCTGGCTTTATGGTGACGGGCGATGTATACAATCATACCAGTTTGGGGGCAAAATGCCCCGCGCTGGGATCAATCAAACAGCCCCGCGCGGGGGCTGTTCTCGACACGCGGACCGATTCGGGCGACGCTACAGCTTGGGCAGCACAATCGACTGCTGGCCCTGGTACTTGCCCTTGCGATCGGCGTAGGAAATATCACATTCCTCGTCTGCCTCGAAGAACAGCACCTGCGAGATTCCCTCGTTGGCGTAGATTTTCGCGGGCAGCGGCGTGGTGTTGCTGATCTCAAGCGTGACAAACCCTTCCCACTCCGGCTCGAAGGGCGTTACGTTGACGATCAGTCCGCAGCGTGCGTACGAGCTTTTGCCCAGGCAGATGGTCAGCACGTTACGCGGGATGCGGAAATACTCAATCGTGCGGCCCAGCACAAACGAGTTCGGCGGGATGATGCACACCTCACCCGTAAAATCGACCATCGACGCCGGGTCGAAATCCTTCGGATCGACGATGGCGCTGTAGACGTTGGTGAAAATCTTGAATTCGTCGGCGATGCGCACGTCGTAACCATACGACGAGACGCCGTAGCTGATCACGCCATTGCGGACCTGCGACTCGACAAACGGCTCGATCATGCGCTTTTCGAGCGCCATCTTGCGAATCCAGTGATCGGGTTTGAGTCCCATACGCTGTTCTATCTCCTGTTGAATGGGTCGATTTTATCAGAATGCCCTCACCCCTAAATCCCCTCTCCCACAGAGTAGGAGAGGGGACTTAGCCCGTCAGGCGCGTCTTTCTCCCCTCTCCTATGGAACATGGGAGAGGGGCCGGGGGTGAGGGTCACGCTTTTAGCTTACAGCTTATCGCTGACCGCTGCCTCACATCACGTCCGGGGCGGACATGCCCATCAGGCTGAGCAGGCGCGCAAACACGACTTGCGCGGCCCCGTACAGGCGCAGGCGGGCTTTGGCGACATCCTCCGGCACGTCGCTGTGCAGCACGCGCACCTCGTCGTACATCGGGTGGAACAGCCGCGCCAGTTCCAGCGCAAAAAACGCGAGCTTGTGCGGTCCCAGCTCGTCATAAGCCTGGACCAGCACTTCCGGCGTTTCCAGCATTTTGCGCACAAAGGCACGCTCGCGCTCGCCCAGCAGCGACAGGTCCGCGCCCGCGTCAGAGAAGCCGCGTTCCTCGGCCTGACGGAAGATGCCCGCGCAGCGCACGTGCGCGTTCTGGATGTAATAGACCGGGTTTTCGTTGGCCTGCTGCCGCGCCAGGTCGAGGTCAAATTCGAGGTGGCTGTTCGGGCTGCGCGCCAGGATGAAATAACGCACCACGTCCGCGCCCACGTCATCGACCAGTTCGTCCAGCGTGACGTATTCGCCGCGCCGCGTGCTCATGC
>CAYMTN010000433.1:0-2453 GCA_964393335.1 uncultured Anaerolineaceae bacterium | reverse complement strand
GGAAATGCTCTCTCAGCAGTACCAGAGCGAGACTGTCGTCCAGGACACAGATCAGGGCAAAGTCAACAGCAACGAGCATCGCGCACGGCCTCCTCTTGCGCGTGATCCCAGAGTATGACCGGCAGATGAATACCTTGTGGCTCTCGGAGATCACAGCAGACAGTCAGGCTCTGACCGGCAACAAAACGGCGCGTTTGGCCAGGTTAAACACCCTGGAAATAGCCGTGCCCGACGGTTTTTGTGTGACAAGTGCTGCTTATCAGAATCATATAGCGCGCATAGATAATCTATCCCAAAAAATCGACCGGGATCAGTTCGAGTCAATTCGTCACGAGATTCAGTCGCTGGCACTAGACGACGCGCTCATCGTCGACGTAGCCGGCAAATATCGCCAGTTGCGGGCACAGAATCCGGGCAAGGTCGCGGTACGATCCTCGTCCACCAGTGAAGACCTGGCAGAGGGAAGCGCTGCCGGAGTCTACGATACCGTTCTCAACGTTGATACGGAAGCGGCCTTATACGACGCGATCCGCCAGTGTTGGGCCTCGTACTGGAGCGACGCCGCCGTCAGTTACCGTGACCGGTTGGGCATCCCGCATCAGGCCCACAGCATGAGCGTTTTGGTCCAGTCGATGATTGACGCGCGCTTCGCTGGCGTCCTGTTTACGCACGATCCCGTTCGCGCTGATAGCGACACCATCATCATCGAGGTGGTTCACGGTACGGGCGAACGGTTGGTGGATGGCGAGGCCAGAGATGACGTGATCCGCATTGACCGGCGGACTCTCCGGCCAGCCGGTGCCCAACCGGCTGCGACGACCAGCCTCCCGCCTGGACTGCTGAACCAATTGGTGCCATTGGCGCTGATCGTAGAACAGCATCAGGGCAGCGCCCAGGATATTGAGTGGGGCTGGGATGCAGCGGGAAAAATCTGGATTCTGCAGACACGCCCGATCACAAGCTCCGCCAGTGCCACCGAACATCCTCATCCGAAGCTTGACGCGGATTGGCAGAGAGCCTACAGCGAGCCGTTTTCGGTTCTCGGCTGCGACATCGCTGTGCGCCGGCACGACTACTGGGTCGAAGCGATCAATGTACACTTTCACACGCAGTTTGCCAGCGAAATCGTAACCGATCAGGGCTGGGTCTTCATCAAGGCCGGATGGCGAAACCCGCCGCGCCGCATGGCCGTACAGATGAGAATCCTGTCGATGTGGCACTGGCTGAACGAGCAGCGCCTGTATCGCCAATATACGGAACAAACGCTTCCGGCTTACCAGCAGCAGTTACGCCAATTGGCCCAACGCGATCTGGCATCCGCAGACGATCGCGCATTGTCAGAAACGTTTGATGCGGCTATCGGGGCCTACCTGGAATTTCAGCAGACTAGCTACGATATCACCGCTGTTGCGAAAACCTCACTGGGTTTACTCGACCGGATATGCCGGAGATGGTTTCCTCAGAGTCTGGGTATCGACGTCATTTCGTTACTTGGCGGGCTGAATAGCATCAGCATCCAGCGCGACCTGGCGATTCACGATCTGGCCCAAAGACTGCGCCAGACGTTGGGCAGTGACTATCTGAATCAGCTCAGTTACGCTGATCTGGTGGCTTTGCAGCAGGAACATCGCGCGTTATGGGAAGCGTGGCAGGATTTGATCGACCAGTTTGGGTACGTCTGGGCGGATCGCTACCCGCGTGACCCGGCCTGGACCCTCAGCCCAAAAGCAGTGGCGGCGTCTTTCGCCTATGCGGGACAGAAAACTACGGCGACTGATTTAGCGCAATCTCACGGCCAACAGGTGATGCAACGCCAGCAGGTCATCGCCCGCGCGATCGATTCGTTATCGACCCGTCGCGGGTCACGCTGGCGCGTCGCATTCTTCAACTGGCTGCTGCACAAGACCGAACGCCTCTTTTCGATCAAAGAGGACCGCAATCATTACGTGTATCAGGGCGTCATGGTGATCCAGAAATTGGCGCTTCACATAGGCCAGCGGTTGGTCAATGGCGGCGTATGTGTGGAAGAAAGTGATATTTTCCTTCTAAAATGGGCGGAAATTGACGCTGTTCTGCAAAAAGAGGCTGGCGCTGAGGAAATCCGGTCGGAGATAAGCGCACGCAAGCGGGATTTGGGGCGCGGGCAGCAGCCACCCTATGCCGCCGCGATCACACCCGCGCCAGAATCCAGCCGCGACGGTGAAACGAGGGTGCTCACAGGCGAAGTGTGCAGTCTCGGCGTCGTCTCAGGCACGGCACGCCTGGTCAACAGTCCGGGGGAGTTATGGCGTGTCCATCCCGGCGATATCGTGGTGTGCAGCCACCTGCGCCCCGCCTGGAGTCCGGTGCTGATCAGCGCAGGCGGTGTGGTGATCGAGAGCGGCGGCTTGTTATCGCATGGAGCAACACTTGCACGCGAGATTATAGCACGGGCTGGGTCCACGTCAACTCCG
>CAYMTN010000432.1:0-2458 GCA_964393335.1 uncultured Anaerolineaceae bacterium | reverse complement strand
GACTCGGCAAACACGATCATCCATAACACGCTAAACGCGCCGTAGTTGCTCACCAAAAGCCATCCCCAGCGGGACGCCCACCGTGCGCGCCGCGCCAGGGCCACCCCCAGCGCCACAAACGCCGCGCCCCACACCAGCGCCAGCGCAGCCCGCAGCAGCGGCGGGTAGGACACGCCGACCGCGCGATACGCCCCGGCATGGCGCATATTATCCAGCGCCAGCAGCAGGTTGTAGAGGCCGGTCAGGATCAACGCCAGGCTGAGACCCCACAGCGTCCAGGGTTTGTGTGGTGAATTAGCGCCTCGGTCTGCCATGATAGGCATTATAGCCCAGCGCCGTCAAACGGCCAAACCACAAGTACGGATTCGACTAGGAACTAAATCAGGATTTGATTAATGGTTTGCGGGGCGACCCCGGCCCAAACTCCCCCACCTGTCCTAGCCCGAAATCCGCCAGCCGCCCCATGTAACGCGGCCCGTTCTCGCCCATACTGGATGCAGAGAACAGAATGAGCACTGATCCGCACATCACGCTGGGCGCAGATAAACGTGTGGTTCGGCAGCAGCGCCCCTGCATCCCGGTTGTTTGCTGAACGCTGTTTTCGAACGAGCTTTTTGCCCTTTCGTGAGGAGGTACGATGAAACGTCTGGTTATGGCCCTGGTACTGCTGCTGGCACTGGTATTGGCCGCGTGCGGCAGCGACAACGACCAGGACGAGAACAACACAGCATCCGAAGACAGCCAATCCAACGCGGCGGAAGAAAGCGCCTCGGTTGTATCGGCCACCTTTGCCAAAGCCGGCACGCCGGACCTGGAGATGCCGATCGCTATCGATAACTTCGCGCTGCAACTGGCCAATAACGCCTATTTTTTGACGCTGGAAGACATGGCCAACAACATCGTGATCACGGCTGAGAACATCCCGATGGACGTGCAGCCGGGAATCTACGAGTTTGACACCACCGGCGCGACGGGCACACTCACCGCAACGCTGGTTTCCGGCGTCGATCCCGACTCGACCTATTACGATCAAGACATCAGCGGATCGCTGAATATCACGGCAGTCGCCAACAACACGCTCACCGGCACGTTTGATTTTGCCGCCCGCGAAGCCACCAACGGCGTCGAAACCGCCGACCAGGCCGCACTGGGCACGGTGAGTGTCGTCGCCGAGTTCAACAACCTGCCGCTGCCATAGCGCCGCGTCAAGCGCCGGGTCTACCAAAAAAGGGAGCTATGCGACTGCACGGCTCCCTGTGATGGTTTTCGGCGCTGCCCGGCTTACATCAAGAACATCGGCATGCCGAAGACGTGGCGCACTTTCGGGCGGTACTGCTCGACGTCGTACAGCTCCGCCACGTTCACGCGTTTGACGCCTTGCATGATCGTGCTCAGGTTGATGTCGGTATACAGGCCGCGCTGCAAGGCGACCATGCGCCCAAAACGGCCCTGCTCCACCAGGCTCATCGCCATCTGCGCGTAGTTGGCCGCGACCATCAGGTCGAGCGAATCCGGCGCGCCGGAGCGCATCAGGTACGCGACCTGCTGGTAGATGATATTCTGGCCGGTTTCGACTTTGAGCAGTTCCCCGACCACTGAGCCAATCCCGCCCAGTTTTTGGTGGCCGTAGGCGTCCGCCTCGCCACTCTGGATGATCTCACCTTCGACCAGGCGCGCCCCTTCGGACACGGTGATCATGGCGTAATTGCTGGGGTTGGAGGCTTTGTCGATCATGACCAGCTCGGCCAGGTGGCGCACGTCACACGGCACCTCGGAGATCAGCGCGCGATCCACGCCCGCCAGGTACGCCGCGATCAGCGACGTTTCGCCGGAGTTGCGCCCGAACAATTCAACGACCGCGATCCGTTCGTGCGATCCGGCGCTGGTGCGCAGGTTGTGGATGAACTCCACCGAGCGCGTCACAGCCGTCGAGAAGCCGATGCAGCAGTCCGTCCCGTAGACGTCGTTATCCATCGTCTTGGGGATGGCGACGACCTTCACGCCTTCGCGGTGCAGGCGTTCGCCATAACTCAGCGTATCGTCACCCCCGATCGGGATCAGTACGTCAATGCCCAATTTTTCCAGTACTTTTAAGACGTACTCCGTGTAGTCGTACACCTCACGGTCGTGTTTGTCGCTGTGCGCAGGTGCTTCGATGCCTTCGAGATGCTTCGGGATACGGTCGGGCAGCACCTTGCCGGGGTTCGTGCGCGACGTGTGCAGGAAGGTGCCGCCTGTGCGGTCTACCGTGCGCACGCGCTGCTTGGTGAGCGGCATGATCCATTTTTCAGTTTCTTCCTGGGGGGCATCCAGGTCATAATCGAGCAGGCCGCCCCACCCCCGGCGGATACCAACGATCTCATGCCCGGCATCTTCCGCGCGGTACACAATCTGTTTGATGCACGGGTTCAGGCCCGGAACGTCACCACCACCCGTGAGAACACCAATGCGTAACATA
>CAYMTN010000431.1:0-2483 GCA_964393335.1 uncultured Anaerolineaceae bacterium | reverse complement strand
TGATCGCCACGTCGCGGCCCATCGATTCCTGCCGCGCGCGGTAGACGTTCGCCATACCGCCCCTGCCGATCATCTCGGCCAGGCGATACGGGCCAAGCGTTTGCCCGATTAGACCTGCCATACTATTCGCTCCAACACGCCCCCGGTTACCGCTCAAGCATACCCGCAGGCCCGGCGATGCGCTACTTCCACCCGGCGGTTATGCGCGCCAGCGCCGCCGTGATCCACGCGTCGATACGCGCCACCTGCCCGGCAGGGAACGCCTGGTCCAGCAGCGCGGCGGTTTCCGGCGCGAGCCAGCCGAACAGATCGCACGTCGCGCGCAGCGCACGCGCCACGTCGGCGGGATCGTAATGCGCGTACACCTGCGTCAGCGCCGCAGCGGCACGCGGATCGGCCCAGCGTTCCGGGAAGCGGCGGCGGTACGGGATCGGAACCTTCCATCCAGTACAGGCGGCGGTGTGCCATTCCAGCATGGTGAACAGGTGCTTCTTTAGCTCCATGTCGGTGATCGTCTTGGCTTCGAGCAGATCGCCGCGTCCCAGTTTACGCACGGCGCGGTCCGCCGCGCCCCAAAACTGGAACACGACCCACAGGAATCGATCCGCATCCGGCGGCGCGGGTGGTCTGGATACTTTCCAGGGAACACCGCCTACCCGCCCCAAGCGACCGTCTTTGTCAAGCAGGATCGCGCCGTGATCGGCGGGAGGCCGCCCGCGCAGGCGGCGTGTTATCGTTCGCCACACCAGCACGCGGTGATGCGTCACGAAAAAATCGACCGCGATGCCGCCTTCCAGCGTGACGAACCACGTCCAGTGATCCGCAAAACGCGCCCACCAGTGTTTGACCAGCGTGCCGTAGTCGTCCGGCGCGGCCATCCACAGCGGCATGATGGCCTCGATCCAGTCGGTGGAGCGGCGGTAGGCCAGCGGGCGCGTCGTGAAAAACTCGATGTCCAGGTCGGACCACAGCGGATCGCCCTCGCCGCGCTCCCACGATCCGACCACCTGCGCCGCGCGAATATCGGGCCGCGATTCGGCCCACGCCACGAACCGCGCAACAACCGCCCGGAACGGTTCCGGCAGGTCGTCCATGACCGCGCTCACGACTGACCGCCAGCGTCCGGTGGGGCCAGCAACACGCGCACGATTTCTTGCCTGCGCATCATGGCGGCCCGCATCATGGCGGCCCCTTCCGCCCGACCAGCAAAAACTGGCGGATCACAAACGTCGCGTCGGCGGCAAAGGTCGGCTTCATCCACGCGGCGACCGGGTCCGGGGCCTGTTGGAGCATCACGCGCAGCCGCGTGATCAGCGCCGCATCGTTGCCCATGCGCTCCGCCCAGGGAGTCAGGTCGTGGCGCGTATCAAACGCTTCGAAATGCTCGATGAGCAGCCCGGCCCCGCTGAAAAACCCCTTCCACTCGGTTTCGTTATACGCCCATTGGTGGCTCGGATCGCGCAGGCGCTCAAATGCGTTGACGTAACGCGCCGCCTGCGGATCGGGGGGCGACAACTGGTCCACGACGGCGACCAGTCCACCCGGCCCGGTGATACGCGCGCATTCGCGCACGAAGGCCGCCACCTGTGGGAAGTGGTGCGGCGCGATGCGGCACGTCACCGCGTCGAATGACTCCGCCGCAAACGGAAGTTGTTCGGCGTCCAGGCGCACGTACGTTACGCCGCCGTCAAACTGGTTGCGGATGTGGCCGCGCGCCGCGTGCAGCATCGGCGTCGTGATGTCGGCGGCGACGGTCCACGCGCCGCGCCGCGCCAGCGCCAGCGCGGTATGCCCGCCGCCCGTCGCCAGGTCGACCACGCGCTGACCGGGTCGCGGATCAACCCACTCGACCAAGCGGTCCAGGCTGTAGCCTTTGCTGTGAACCTGGGAGGTCACGTAATTGGCGGCGTGCGCGCCGAACTGCTGTTGGCTGAGCGATTTCGCGTCGTCGGGCATGGTGGCCTCTTCGCTGCGTAAACGGAATACGCCGATTGTACCCGCTGCGGCGCGTGTACGACAACGCAACTGTCTTACCGTTTGGCTATACAGGGCGGCGGGCCTATACTAACCGGAGCCAAACCGCGTACCGCAGGGGCAGGTGCCATGAGCCAGCACATCGACGTATTCGTCAGCTCGACCAGCGAGGATTTGCGCGATCACCGCGCCGCCGTGAAAGAGGCGATCCTCGACCTGGGCCTGCACCCGATCATGATGGAGAACTTCCCCGCCGAGGGCGCGACGGCGGTCGATCGCTGCAAGCGCAGCATCGCCGATGCGGAAATGTACGTCGGCATCTACGCGCACCGTTACGGCTGGGTCCCCACCGCGAAAGAGGGCGGCGACGGGGCGCGCTCGATCACGGCGCTCGAATACGACTGGGCCGGGGAGCGCGGCATCCCCCGCCTGTGTTTCCTGATCGAGCCGAAATACCCCTGGCCGCCCGGCCCGCCGCATTTCGACAAAGAGCCGGAAAAAACGGTGTG
>CAYMTN010000430.1:0-2492 GCA_964393335.1 uncultured Anaerolineaceae bacterium | reverse complement strand
AGGCGACGTTCTGTTTCAGCGTGTCGGCGTATATATCGTGGAGGACAGACATCTGCGCCCGGTCCGGGTTGGGTGACTTGATCTCGTACAGGGCCGGCAGTTGAATGCCCAGCTCGTCAATCGTGTAACCGAGCAGGCGCATGATGGCCGGGTTGGCGTAACGAATCTGCCCGTCTTCACGGTAGACCACGCCGTCTTCGACGGATTCGAGAATGGTTTTAAGTTGGGCGCGTTCCTGGTCAAGCTCGGCGGTGCGTTGGGCGACGCGCTGCTCCAGTTCGCCGGTGACGTCTTGCAGTTCGCGCGTGCGTTCGCCAACCAACCGGGTGAGCACGCGCTGCCGTGTCGTGTAAAACAGGCCGCTGCTGATGATCAGCGCCGCTCCCAACAGGGCCCCAAGCAGCAGGATTTGCTGCCGGTACGCGCGCAGGTCGGCGTTTACTTCGGTGCTGGGGGCGGAGAGCGCGATCGTCAGCCGCCGACTGCCCATGTGCGCCGTGTTCCAGGCTACCAGCTTGTGCACGGCATGGCCGCCGCTTTCGACCGGGAAGCGGTATTCGTCCTGGCCGGAGTCTTCGGCCATCATGCGCTGGTTGACGCGCTGCACATCGGGGAAGCCCGCCCCGATCTCGGTCGCGTTCAGGCCGATGACGTGTGCCTCGTGGTCCCAGATCGTCATCCCATTGGCATCTTGAACCCAGGCCGCGCCATAACTGCCGGACCGCATCGGCACGATGTATTGGTCCAGCACGGGCTTAAAATCCAGCGTAATGCCCAGAACCCCGGCAAACTCGCCATCATGGCGCACCGGCAGCAGCAGGCCGTAAAGCTGGAAGTCTGCGGTGGCGGCGAAGGGCGTCACCACGTAACTGCCGGTGGATTGCACGGTGGTCCAATTGGTCGTGACCCAGTCTTGTAGCAGGCGGCGGGCTTCTTCGCGCAGTGGGGACCGGTTGGTAAACGTGATCGCCGGATCGGTGACCGGCACGGGATAATAACCCATGATCACTTCTTCACTGGGATAGACTTCGTAGGTGATGACGGCGAACATCGCCTGCATGGCAAAGCTGGGGATCGAGCCATCGAGGTATTGCGGCAGCGTGAAGTCGGCCAGAATATCCATTTCGCCCAGCAGCCAATTGAAGTGATCCTCAATGCTCTGGGCGCTGAGCTGGGTTTGCAGCGCTTGCTGGTCGTTGAAGCGCCGTTCGTACTGGCGGGCTGTGTCGGTATCAAGCGTGTAGGCCAGTCCCCCGTAGATCAGCATGATCACGGTGGCTATGATGAGATAGCCTCTGAATTGCCTCACGGCAGTTATCCTTGAGGACGCGCGTCGCGGTTCCGAATACTTGTCGTCTCACAACGGTACGCCCATTATAGTTTAACCTTCCTGTTTTTGGGAACCATACCAAAACACATGCCGGTTTCTGAGCACCGGCATGTTGTAGCAAATTTGTGAGCGGAGAGCGAATCAGGTCTGTTTTTCGAACCGGTAGCCAACGCCCAACTCATTGGCGATGTAGGTTGGCTCTTTGGGGTTTGGCTCCAGCTTGCGCCGCAGGTGCCAGATATACACGCGCAGGTAGTCGATATCGTCGATGTATTCAAAGCCCCACACCTGTTCCAGCAATTCGCGGTAGGTGACAATACGCGGGGCCGCATCGACCAGCGTCGCCAGCAGGTTGAACTCGGTGGGCGTCAGGCGAATCGTCTCGCCCTGGAGGCTGACGCGGTGCTCATCCAGGTTGATCATCAGGTAGTCGTCGCTGTATAGCACGTTGCGCTTGAAATGTGTTGGCTCGCTGGCGGCGCGGCGCAGGTTGGCGCGGACGCGGGCCAGCAGCACGTTGATCTCGAACGGCTTCAAGATGTAATCGTCGGCTCCGAGGTCCAGCCCTTTGACGATCTCCTCTGGCTCATCGCGGGCGGTCAGCATGATGATCGGGATGTTGCTCACTTCACGCACGCGCTGGCAGACGACCCACCCATCCATGGTCGGCATGTTGATATCCAGGATGATCAGGTCCGGGCGGTTCTGGTACATCTGGCGCAATCCCTCTTGACCATCGTAGGCGGCTACCGGCTGGTAGCCCTCCTTTTGGAGCGTGCTGGATACGAAGCCGACCATTGCTCGATCATCGTCGATTATCAACACTCTTGCGCTGTTTGCCATGACTGGTTTTCCCATCCCCCACATTCGATCTGATTGTACTCTGCCGAAGGTATGCGCTTTGGCCGAACGGATCGTCGATGTGTCCACTGGCGCAGGGGCACACCCGCATACCTCACGTTCCTAATTACTTTTATTATAGATAACTGCCGCCCCGCGTGCTGACAAGCGCTGCCGCGCCGATCAGACCCACGTTGTCGCCCAGGGATGCCGGCACAATCGGGACCTGTTCGCAGTACATCGGGTCCAATACGTGTTCCTCGACGGCGCGGCGCATGGGCTTGAACAACAGGTCGCCCACGTTGCTGACGCCGCCGCCCAC
>CAYMTN010000429.1:0-2503 GCA_964393335.1 uncultured Anaerolineaceae bacterium | reverse complement strand
GCGGCACGACCAGCACCGTCTCGCGTTCGGCCAGCATCGTCTCGACCGGCACGCCGTTCACGTCCGTCTGGTAGACGACCATACGCCCCCCCAGGGCGGGCATATTCGGGTAGAGCCGGAACACAATGTCCGTCAGGGCATCCACCGACCGGTTGGTATACCGCACGCGTTCCGCCCCACGAATCACGGCGACGCCATCTTCAAAGTCGAGGCTGGCTTCGATATAGTAGCGGTTGCGGTTCACGAAACCGTCCACGTCGCCCGCATAATCAGGCCGCATCGCCGCGCGGAACTGATCCACCGCGTTCCAGTCCACTGCCGGAAGCTGGATCGGGTCCGGTTGGGGAATATCCGTCGGCGTGCTGGGCGGCAGCGCGGTGATGGTCGGCTGCATGGTCGGCAGCCCGCTCTCACCCGACACCGTCTCGCCGCACGCCGACACCCCGATCATCCCGGCTATCGCCAGACACAGCCCGATCCACACTCGCTTGCTCATCGTCATTCCTGCGAAACTCCTCAAACAGACCCGGTGTTGTTTCTCGATTTTAGATTATATCGATCATGATAATATACGCGCCCACACTCGCTAATGGTTGGTGGGCCAGGCGTACGGTCCTTTGTTGTACTCGCGTCCGACTATTTATACAATACCGAATTGGCGGCGCATGTCGCCGGGATTTATAATGCCTCTGCCGGGACGTCAAAAAACATCTGCCGGCTGATGAATCCGCCTCAGGCGATTTCGTCCGGTGTCAGGCCCGATGACCTACACGCGTTGCTCACCACGCGCCGTGACGTGCAGCGATAGAAAACCAGGAATGAAAAATGCGTATTCTTGTCGTAAATCCTGCCCTGATCCGGTTGGATGCGCTCGGCGCGTGCGAACAAGACCGGCTCGCCAATATTCACGACTTGCTGCGCCTGGGGCATGACGTGCGCCTGCTGACCCGCACGATCGATCACAAGAGCGTGGCCGAAACAACACACTATTACCGGGATCAGCAGATTGACGCCCGCGTATTGCAGCCGCTCGCGCGCAGGTGGGTGCCGCAGCGACTGCGTGATATCGCCTACCTGGATGGGGCGGCATGGACCTACGGCGCGCCCGATTTTCTGGCGGCACTGGGGGATTGGCTGAGCGACTGGCAGCCCGACCTGGTGTGGTGCCATGCCAGCTACCTGTGGGCACCCGCGTTATTCGCGCGCCGGCAGGGCGTGCCCGCCGTCGTACGCTCGGTCAACTATGAACCCGGCCATTTCATCAGCGAAAGCGGGTGGCGCAAAGCCATAGGGCCGCGTTATGTTGGCAAGTATTATGGTGAATGGCGGGCCACCTGCGCGACCGTATTGGCGGCCATTACGCCGGTCGAACAGGCGCGTTACCACCGGATCAACCGGCGCGCCGATGTGCGCTTGCTGCCGCTGCGCAGCCTGCCCGACATGCTGCATTTTACCCCGCGCGCCCCGGCACAGCCCCCGCTGCGCGTATTCTTCCTGGGCGCAAGTTATAACATCAGCCACAATGCCCGCGCCCTCGAATTCATCCTAACCAGGATCGTGCCGCCCGTCAGGGCGCAGGCTCCGGGTGAGTTCGAATTTCATCTTTTGGGCAGCAAAGTGCCGCCCTACCTGCACCGGTTGGCTGCACCGGATGTCGTTTTTGCCGGTTACGTCCCCCACCTTGCCGACTACCTGGCCAACATGGATATTGCGCTGGTCCCACGCCTGGCGGGGAGCGGTATGCAGCAAAAGATATTCGAGCCGCTGTGTCGTGGATTTCCGACCATCACGCACCGGAGCGCCCTGGCCGGGTACCAATTCGAAGATGGCAAACACACCCTGCTGGCGGAAACCGCGACGGATTATGTGGGCCATCTTTTGCGCCTGCGGGATGGCGCACTCCGGCAAGAACTCGGACAGAATGCCCAGGCACAGGCCCGGCAGTTGTTCGACCGCGCCGCGATGGATGCGCGTATTCAAGCGATTTTGAGCGCGGCAACCGGCCCTTAGCCCCTTGGTCGGACAGGACTGGCGGGTGCAACCTGACCGCACGAACCGGTTTTTGAGTCGGAAAAACCCTGCCGGGCCACCGGACGCGTGTAGCTTGCGTGCTCGTCTTGATTGTCAAAGGTTCAAAATCGGTTGGATGCGTTTGCCCTGACATACTTCGAGTTGGCAGCGTATTTCGCCAGGATTTATAATACCTTTACCGGGATTTAAAAAAGTTTAACCTCGGCGGAGCACATGCTTAACGTGCCTGTCTTACGATAGCTGGCCGGTGTGCTTCCCAGACACCCTGTTTTCTTACATATTTTCCCAAGGAGAGAACGTCATGAAAATTCGATTGCTGCTGGTTCTGGCCCTGGTCGTTTCAGCGGTGGGGATCACGGCGCTGCAGACCCCTGCGGCGTCCGCCCAGGCACCGATCAAGGTAGGCATCTACTTCCAGATTGCCGTCGACAGCCCCATTACCGAGATTCTCGACGGATACACCACCGAATAC
>CAYMTN010000428.1:0-2532 GCA_964393335.1 uncultured Anaerolineaceae bacterium | reverse complement strand
ACAGCAGCGAGGTCAAAAACGCGATGTAGCGGTCCGCCGTCCATTCGGCGCGGAAAACCTCGTTCTCGAAATCCTGCAAAAAGCCCAACGCCGCCGGAACCATGACAAACCAGGCAAACGCCACCCCCGTCAAAAACAGGCCGGTGGTAGCGGGCAACGCCAGGTAAATCCACCGTTTCTCCCGGCGAGTCAGGCCGGGCGCAACAAACAAAAATAGTTGCAGCGTGACATAAGGCATCGCAAAGATCGCCCCGGCCAGCAGCGCGACCCGGAAATAGATCACAACGCTTTCGGTCGGTCCGAGCACTTGCAGCTCGGTGCCATACGGCTTGATCAGGTACTTGAGCAGCGAATCGGTGAAAACCACCGACAGCAGCACCCCAACCACCAACGCGATCAAGGCGCGAAATAACCGGATGCGCAGTTCATTCAGGTGTTCGAGCAGTGTTTGGGGCGTCTCGTCCTGGTCGCCACTTAATGCTGTCCAGTCGGAATAGCGCTGGGGCTGGTGGTCGGTTGGGCCTTGGGTAGTGACGGGATGGTTTGACATGGCAAGGTATGCGACGTTAATCGGACGATGACAACGGCTGGTCGATGGCAACCCGCAGATTCGTTTCACGCGTAGCGAGCGACCCTAAGACGCCGTTGATAAAACGCGGTGTGCTTTCTGTTCCGTATGTTTTCGCCAGTTCGATAGCTTCGTTGATGGCCACTTTGACCGGGATCGATTCTTCCATCGCCAGCTCGTAGATCGCAATACGTAAGATGTTGCGGTCGATGATGGCGATCTGGTCCAACGGCCATTCAGGGGCGTAGCGGTGGATCAGGACATCCAGATTTTTCTGGTAAGCGAGCACACCGCGAACCAGGCGAGTCGCCAGGGCACGAGTATCATCGCGCACGGAATCTGAATCCAGGCGCTCCCGCAGCACCTCGCTTACCTTGTGAGTGGTGCAGTCGATTTCATAGAGCACTTGCAAAGCCAGACTGCGTGCCTGATGGCGATAATCAATAGTGGACACAGCTTCTTCCGCGCTTAGTGTGCGTGTTCTGACTCAGCAGGCAGTGAAAACGTGACATCCTCGATATGCACGTTGACCGACTCGACCTGCATGCCTAACAATTCCTGGATCGACCGGGTCACCGACTTTTGAATCTGGACGCTCATATCGCGCAAATTAACCGCCGCGTCCGCGATCACGTACAGATGAGCGGTTACCGTCCCATCATCAACCGCAATTTGCACGCCGTTGGCTGCTGGAACCCGGCGAAAGAGCCGGTCTACGCCGCCCGGCGTGCTGCCCATGCGTACGACGCCCGGCACATCCAGGGTGGCCAACCGCGCAATCGTCAGCAAGACGCCCGGCGCGATTGTGACGGTGTCATTCGGATGTCGAGGTGTCACCATATTGTTCACTGCCTCTGTTCATGCCTTCATGAAATTCACCTGCCGGGCCGGGGCAGCCCGGTCCGGCGCGGCGTTGGTGGTTCATTCAGGATGTGTGGCCCATTATACCACGTTCCGGGTTGATCAGAGCAGGTCTGTTATTTTACGCACAGACGCCGCCCGCCATGCAGGCGCGTTAGCTCATCACCAGCCCGCCATCGACCGACAACACCTGCCCGGTGATGTAACTCGCGTCGTCGGAAACCAGGAACGCCACCGCATAAGCCACGTCATCGACGGTGCCGGAGCGCTGCATGGGGATGTATTTCGTCAGCTCCTCCAAAATATCCTGTGGCATTTTTTCGGTGAGCGCCGTTTTGATGAAACCGGGTGCAATGGCATTAACCGTGATCCCGCGTGAGGCGACCTCACGCGCCAGGGCTTTGGTCAGGCCGATCATGCCGGCTTTGCTGGCGCTGTAATTCGTCTGGCCCATCTGGCCCATCAGGCCGCTGGCGCTGGACATATTCACGATGCGACCGTACTTCTTGCGCATCATCGAGCGCGTGACCGCTTTGGAACACAGCCAGGCCGTTTTTAGATTGACGCGCTGGATGAAGTCCCATTCGTCTTCCGACATACGAACGATCAGATTATCACGCGTCGTACCGGCGTTGTTGACCAGAATGTCCACTTTGCCGTAGGCATCGAGCACGGTTTGCACCATGTGTTCGACTTGTCCGGCATCGCTGACGTCAGCCGTGATCGCCAGACCGTCACCGCCTTGATCGCGGATCATCGCCAGGGTGTCGTCTGCGCAGCACCCGGTTATATCGTTGGTGACCAGCGTCGCGCCGCGTTTAGCCAGCTCCAGCGCGACTCGCTGCCCGATTCCCTGCCCACTGCCGGTAACAATTGCGATGCGGCCACTTAAATCAGACATAACGCTTCTCTCCTCTGGATCGTGTCGTGATGTGCCGGATGATTCCCCCAGGCAGACCTATGATAACCTCGCCTGAGAGCGTGTCAAGTCAGGCTGTGCGCCCGTGTCGTATAACACGCCAGATGCCGTTGCGCTACGGAACCAGAGCGACAGCCTCACCCGTCAACACGACCGTGCCTGCCTGGTTGGTGCACGTCGTTGC
>CAYMTN010000427.1:0-2586 GCA_964393335.1 uncultured Anaerolineaceae bacterium | reverse complement strand
GTCGCGCTGAAAACGGTCGGGCTGCTGGCGCTGATGGCGCAGTGCGGCCTGCACCTGCCTGCCGCCGAGGGATCGCGCCTGTCGGTGTTCAAGGAAATCTACGCGGACATCGGCGACGAACAGAGCATCGAGCAGTCGCTTTCGACGTTTTCGTCGCACATGACCAACATCATCGACATTCTGGACGAGGCCGATCACGAGTCGCTGGTCATCCTGGACGAACTCGGCGCGGGGACCGATCCCGCCGAAGGGGCCGCGCTGGCCCGCTCGTTGATGGACGATCTCGTAGACCGGGGCATCACGACGCTGGTCACGACTCACCACCCGGAGCTAAAAATCTACGGGCACGAAAAACCGGGCGTCAGCAACGCCAGCGTCGAGTTTAACCTGAAAACGCTCGCGCCAACGTACCGGCTGCTGGTCGGGCTGCCGGGCCGCTCGAATGCGCTGGCGATAGCCGACCGGTTGGGCCTGCCCGCGCGTATCATCGAACGCGCGCGCGGCCTGGTCACCAGCGAGGACCTGATCGCAGACGAAATGCTGGGCGAAATTCACAAAAAACGCGACGAAACGCGCCGCGCCGCCGAAGCCAGCATGAAATCCTTCACCGCCGCCGAAGAACTGCGCGCCGAACTGCGCGGGCGGCTGGCGAACATCGAGGACGAACGGCGCGAACTGCTGGTCGAGGCACGGTCCGAAGCCGAGCAGGAATTGGAGGCGCTGCGCAGCGAGATTCGCCGCGTCCGCAAGCGGCTGAGCGCCGCCGCCCAACCGCTGGACGTGATCAAACAGGTGGGAGACGAGGCGGACGATCTGGAAGACAACCTGATCAGCCTGCCACAGCCCGCCACGCACGTCCCCGGCGACGACGACGAAACGCCGCGTTTCCGCCTGGGCGATCTGGTCTGGGTGGAGTCGCTGAGCACCGAGGGGCAGATCAGCGAGTTGACTGAGCAGGACGCCGAGGTGGTCGTCGGGCGGCTGCGGCTGCGTGCCAAGCTGGACGAGCTGAGCTACCGATCCCACAGCGAGAGCAAGCGCGAGAAAAAACGCGTAGGACGCCGCACGCGCGGCGCGGCGACCGCTCCGGCGGCGGTCATGACCAGCTCCCCCTCGCCCGGCCTCGAACTCGACTTGCGCGGCCAGACCATTGAGGACGCCCTGCCAAGCATGGAGGAGTACCTCGACGCGGCCTACATGGCCGGGATGCCGTTCGTGCGCATCATTCACGGCAAAGGCACCGGCGCGCTGCGGTCCGCCATTCGGGACCGGCTGCACGGGCACCCGCTGGTCAGGCAGTACGAGCGCGGCGGCGAAAAAGAAGGCGGCGACGGCGTGACCGTCGTCAAGCTGGTGCCGAACGCGTAACCCTCATCCCTAAATCCCTTCTCCCATAGAATAGGAGAAGGGACTTTGCCCCCTGCATTTCTGTGTAAATAGCGGTCAGCGATAGGCAAACCAGCACGGGCGTTTGCTGCGCCCGGTACCACCAGTGGACAAAATCGCTTTTTTCTCGCCGCTCTTTTTTCCCAGTAGGTCAACGGAAGTCGTGAGAGTAATTCGTAGGGGCGCTGCTTGCTGCGCCCAGGAACCCATTTCTCATGACTTCTATGGATTCACTCCTCTGTGTCTCTCTGTGCCCTCGGTGGTGAAATCGCCTTTGTGTTTCAGGGTGACTGGCTCTCATTCATCCCCACCGGCACAAAGCCCAGGATCGTCTGTGGGAACTTATCCGTGACGATCAGAAAACCGCGATCATCCAGCCGCACGATGCCTTCCCAGTTGCGCGCCACCGCATCCATCGGTTCCAGCAGAATTGGCGGTTGATCGACCAGCGTGATCGCGCTGAGGTCCGGCGCGATCTGGAACGCCACCAGCCGCTCGACCGGCACAACGCGCGCGGGAAGTAACGCCTCCAGCCGGGGCAGCGGGTCATGCCCGGTGAAAAGCTGCGTATCGCCCGGAAAAAAGAAGTTCACCGCCCAAAATTCGCCGTTGGCGTCGGGCGCGGTCGCGTCCGTGAGGCGGTACGGCACGGTTGGCAGCGGGATCGTGGTCACGTTCGCCAGGTCGAGATCGACGCTGTAGGCGACCGGCTGCGGGTTCACCTCCGCGCCGTTGGCTTCGTAGATCGCGATCAGGCGGTCGCCATCCACCAGCAGGCTTTCATACGACAGGTTTTGAATGTCCGTCTGGGGCAGCAGCTCGACGGAATGGTCGAGATCAAGCGTGATCGCGCTGAGGTCCGGCGCGATATCGCCCGCGACGAGGTACCCGCGCATGACTCCCGCCTGCGAAAGCCAGACCTCAATCGCCAGGTATACCCGGTCCCCCGCGAAGACCGCCGCCTCGAACCCGTCGAAGCCGCGAATCGTGCGTGTGATGTCCGGCGCGATCACGGGGATGGCGAACGGTTCCAGCGGGGCGGGATCGGCAGCATCCAGGCTGGCCAGGATGTCGGTTTTGTGCAGCGCGTAAAACATCCCGGCGTAGTCACCGGTCGCGTAGATGTTCGGATTTTCGACGACGAGCAGCAGCGTATCGCCGTACCACGCCAGCCCAGAAATCTCGGCATCAGGCTCGGCG
>CAYMTN010000426.1:0-2614 GCA_964393335.1 uncultured Anaerolineaceae bacterium | reverse complement strand
CGCAGCGGCAGCAGCGGCAGCACGCGCGGCTGCTGCGTGATCGTGTTGATGAAGTGCGTGTAGGCGATGAACACTTCGTCTACCGGCACGTCGAGGAACTCGTCAAACACGATCTGCGCGATCTGCGCCACGTCCCCGATATCCGGGTCGGCAGGCAGGTACGAAAACTCGGCCACGACCTGCTGCTCCCTCAAAAACGCGGGGGCGTCCTCGTTCAACTCGATGTTCGCCAGCCAGCGCCGGATCAGGTCGCGCCCTTTGCGGCCCACCGTGATCCAGTGCACCGGGCTTTCGTACTGCTCGACAAACCGCTGCGCACGCCGCACGATGTTGGTGTTGTACGCGCCCGCCAGCCCGCGATCCCCGGTGATGAGCACGACCGCGATCCGCTGCGGATTCTCGCGCACTTCCAGCAGCGGGTGTAACGGCGTGCCGGTGTGCTGCGCGGCGACGTTGACCAGCACGTCATACGCGTGTTGGGCATAGGGGCGGCTGGCCATCACGGCGTTCTGCGCCCGCCGCATGCTGGATGCCGATACCGCTTCCAGGGCGCGCGTCACTTGATTGATGTTTTTGACCGATGTAATGCGGCGCTTGATTTCGCGTGTGGTGGGCATGGATCATCTCACTCTCGTTAGTTCCAGCACTCGATCACGCCGACTCGACCAGTTGCTGCCACGTCACGTTGAACTCGTCAAACGCCCTGAGCAGAATCTGCTCGATTTCGTCGGTGAACTTGTAGTTAGCCGTCATCACACGATCTTCGAAATCAGCATAGTTGGAGTGGAAGTAGTCCAGGAAGCGGGCTTCCCATTCCTTGACCGCCGGCACCGGCACGTGGTCCAGCTTGCCACGCGTCCCGGCCAGGATCAGCGCGACCTGGTCTATCAACGCGGTCGGCTGGTACTGCGGCTGCTTGAGAATCTCCTGCAAGCGCATGCCCCGGTCAAGCTGTTGTTGGGTTGCTTTGTCCAGGTCCGAGCCGAACTGCGCGAACGCCGCCAGGCTGCGGAACTGTGCCATATCCATGCGCAGCCGCCCCGCCACCTTGTTCAAGATTTTCCGCTGCGCATCCCCACCCACGCGGCTTACGCTCAAGCCGATATTGATCGCCGGGCGCACGCCGGAATAGAACAGGTCACTTTCCAGGTAAATCTGCCCGTCGGTGATCGAGATCACGTTGGTTGGAATGTACGCGGAGACATCGCCGAGCAGCGTTTCGATGATCGGCAGCGCCGTCAGGCTGCCCCCGCCGCGCTCGTCCGAAAGTTGGGCAGCGCGTTCCAACAGGCGGCTGTGCAGGTAAAACACGTCACCGGGATACGCTTCACGTCCGGGCGGGCGGCGCAGCAGCAGCGATACCTGCCGGTAGGCCCACGCGTGTTTGGACAGATCGTCGTAGATCACCAGCGCGTCGCGCCCGTTTTCCATGAAGTATTCGCCGATGGCGCAGCCCGCGTACGGCGCGATGTATTGCAGCGCTGCCGGGTCGGATGCCGACGCGACGACGACAATCGTGTGGTCCATCGCGCCGTGTTCTTCCAGCGTCGCCACCACGCCCGCCACCTGCGCGCGTTTCTGGCCGATTGCCACGTAAATGCAGATCAGGTCCTGGCCCTTCTGGTTGATGATCGTGTCCAGCGCAATAGCCGTTTTGCCCGTCTGGCGATCCCCGATGACCAGTTCGCGCTGCCCGCGCCCAATCGGGATCATGGCGTCGATGGCCCGCACGCCGGTTTGGACCGGGCGTTCCACGTTTTTACGCTCGATCACACCCGGCGCGATGCGCTCAATCGGCAGGTACTTGCTGGCGACAATCGGCCCTTCGCCATCGATCGGGACGCCCAACACGTCCACCACGCGCCCGATCAACGCATCGCCGACCGGCACCGACACAATGCGCCCTGTGCCGCGTACCTCGTCTAGCTCCTTGATGCGGGTGTAATCACCCATGATGATCACACCCACGTTGTCTTCTTCCAGGTTGAACGCGATGCCCAACACGCCGTTCTCAAACTCGACGAGTTCCTGGGCACGCACGTTGTCCAACCCTGCGACGCGAGCGATGCCATCGCCAACTTCGCTGACATAACCCACGTCTACTGCTTTCAGTTCGCGTTCAAAACCTTTAATTTGATCTAAGAGTCCTTGCGTAATGTCGTTGGTCAAATCCGCCATGTAGTTGCTTCTCCTCACAGCCTGGGAAGGTAGAATGGTGGGCGTGACAGGATCGGGAACACTTCCGCCCTAAGGTGGCAGCCGGTGCCGGTGCGCGTCGATTATTGTTAAATATAGTACAAATAACGGAAATATTCAAAATCAAATGGCCTTTTTCTTTCCGATCCGCCGGATTTTTCGGCAAACACGCGATCCCCTGGCGGGGGCGCGGGTCCGAATCTGCCGCACCGTGCCCGCCAGGACTGAAACACGCCGCCTACTCATCCGACTCGATGCCGTTGTCGTCCGGGTGACGTCCCGCCAGCCGCGAGACTTTGCGCCCACCGCCCAGCCCGACGCTGCGCTGGTAAGCCGCCCAAATCGCCCGCGCCACGACCGTACGCAGCCCGCCTTTTTCGAGCTGGTAGATCGCCTCTGCCGACGTGCCGCCGGGGCT
>CAYMTN010000425.1:0-2617 GCA_964393335.1 uncultured Anaerolineaceae bacterium | reverse complement strand
ACGCGCCGCTCGTCGATCCCGCCGATGCGCCGCCGCAAGATGATCCACAGCGTCGTGCTTTCGAGCGCCGTCGCAATCGACATCGCCAGCGCCAGCCCGCCGAACGGCCCGCGCGCGAAATTCGTGCTGTCCGGGTAACCGAAGACGCGGATCAGCGCCAGCGCCAGCACGACATTCAACAGCATGGCCACCATGCCGACCTTGACCGGCGTCCACGTGTCGTGCAGTGCGTAAAAGGCGCGCACCAGGATTTCCAGCACGGTATGGCCCGCCAGCCCGATGCTGAACAGCGCCAGCGCCCACGCGGTCCCGGCGGTAGCGGTGGCGGTCCACTCGCCACGCTGGAAAAGCAGGGCCACGACCGGCTTACTGATCACGGCCATGCCGATCCCTGCCGGAATCGACAGGAACAAAACGCTGCTCAACGCGCCGGACAGCGTGCGCCGGAAATCTCCCGCGTCCTGCTGCGCGCTCAGCGTGGACAGCGTCGGAAAAACCGCCGTGCCGATGCTCTGCCCCAGGATGCCGATCACGGTGAACATCAGCGTGAACGACCAGCTCAGCGCGGCGATACTGCCCTTCATCATGCCGGACGCCAGCGCCGTATTCACCCAAAAGACGACCTGGACCACGCCCAACCCCAATACGCGCGGCCCCATCAGCAGCAGCACTTCGCTCACGCCGGGGACATTCAGGCCCAGCGCCGGACGGTAGCGGAACCGCATACGCAGCAGCACCGGCAGTTGGATCGCCAGGTGCAGCCCCGCGCCGATCACGGCTCCCCACGCCAGCCCGTGAATATTACCGCCCCGCGCCAGCACCAGCGCCCCGAAGATCAGGCCGATGTTGTACATGCTCGGCGCAAAGGCCGGGGCCAGGAAGTGCTGGCGGGCGTTGAGCACGCCCATCATCAGCCCGCTGACGCCAAAAATGATCACGGTCAGCAGCATGATGCGCAGCAGTTCGACGGTCAGCACCTGCGTGCTGCGGATCGCGTCCCGCATGAGCAGGCCGCGCACAATCGGATCGGCCAGCACGAACACGATCACCGCCAGCGCTGCCGCGACTGCCATCAGCAGCGTGATCACGCCGTTGGCGAGCCGCTGCGCGCCGGCCTCGTCGCCCCGCGCCAGGAATCGCGTGAAGACCGGGATGAACGCCGAGCCGAGCGCCCCGCCCGCGACCAGCACGAACAGCGTCTCCGGCACGCGCTGCGCGGCGACAAAGGCGTCCGCTTTGGCCCCCGCGCCAAACGCCGACGCAATCGCGGACTGGCGCACGATGCCCAGCACGCCGCTGGCGACATACGCCAGCATCACAACACCTGCCGCGCGGGCGATCTGGTGGCCCGTCAACGCGCGGGCCGAACTGTGAGTTTCCGGCATGGGATGGTCCCGTCTGGTTGCGGATCGATACCGGGGCAAGTATACCAGCAGCGCGCGGGATCGTGAAACGACCGATCGGTAGCAATCGAGCTGAATCATCGTTACGGATTTCAAACAAAAACTCACCATAGAGGGCACGGAGAACACAGAGAATACTGACAGAGAAAGGTTGAATTCTCTCTCTTACAGCTTCACTTCTCTGTGTCCCTCTGCGCTCTCTGTGGTCAGATCATCGTTCGGACGATTCAGCCCACCTTATAGCAAAACGCACCGGCTCCGGTACAATCATGCCCACGCGCGAGAGGAGCGACCCATGCACAGGACAATCGGCATCATCGGCGGGATGAGTCCCGAATCGACAATCGAGTACTACCGCACCATCACCCACCTGTATACCGAACGCTTCGGGGATTACGGCTACCCGGCCATCCTGATCTACAGCGTCAGTTTCCAGCCCTACGTGGACTGGCCGAATCAAGGCCGGTGGGATTTAGTCGCGGCGGGCCTGGGCGACGCCGCGCGGCAGTTGGAAAAAGCGGGCGCGGACTTCATCATCATCGCCACCAACACGATGCACCTCGTCTTAAAAGAGGTGCAGGCGTGCGTCAGCGTGCCGGTGCTCAGCCTGCTGGACGTGGTGCGGGACGCGATCCTCGCGCGGGGGTTGACCACCGTCGGGCTGTTGGGCACCCGCTTCACGATGGAGCAGATGTTTTTTCACGATGCCCTGACCGCCAAAGGGATCGCGGTGCTGGTGCCAGGACCGGCGGATCGCGCGCTGGTCAACCGCGTGATCTACGACGAACTCACCGCCGGGCAGATCGTGGACGGTTCCCGGACGGAATTCGTGCGTATCATCCAGTCGCTGGCGAAACAGGGCGCGCAGGGCGTGATCCTGGGCTGCACCGAGATTCCGCTGCTGGTCAGCGAATCGGATGTCGGGCTGCCGCTGTTCGATACGACGCGCCTCCACGCCGACGCCGCGCTGCGTCTTGCGGTGGAAACTTAGCTGTTGGCGAAGTGGTTTTCGTAGGGGCGGAGCAAGCGCCGCCCTGCATTCTGCTATGCCATTTTGCCTTATCCACAAGATAAGGTTATGAATAATTTCCAGTATAATAAGTGCATATAAAAACACCAATATAAGGAGTTCATACAAATGCCATTATTTGAGATCCAAGACGGAAAAACGCGCCAGATAAAAGTCGGTCGGTTTGCTCTAGAGCGATACTTGC
>CAYMTN010000424.1:0-2624 GCA_964393335.1 uncultured Anaerolineaceae bacterium | reverse complement strand
CCTGTGTTACCAGTGCGTCCGGTGCACCAGTGGTTGCCCTGTCAGCGAGTTCTTTGATTGGCAGCCGAACCAGATCATGCGAGCGGTGCAGCTCGGCCAGGAGGACATCGCCCTACACTCGCAAACACCCTGGCTGTGCGCGTCGTGCCAGACATGCAACACGCGCTGCCCGCAAGGGTTAGACATTCCGGCCATCATGGAGTTTCTCACGCGTGAAGCCCGCGCGCAAGGCATCGAACCGGAGGTGCCCGAAGTCAATATTTTCAACGAGGCGTTCATGCGCGAAGTCCGGCTGTGGGGCCGGGCGTATGAACTGGGCTTGATGGCCGAGATGAAGCTCCGCATCGGCAACCTGACCGACGACGTTGACCTGGGGCTGAAGATGATGCGCAAGCACAAGCTGCGCTTTTTGCCCGGTCGCGCCCGGTCGCTGCGTTCCAAAGTCAGACCGATCCCCGGCTCAGCGAACGCGGTCGCCTACTACCCCGGCTGCTCGCTGCACTCGACGGCGCGTGAGTTCGACGAGTCGACCCGCGCCGTGTGCAAAGCGCTGGATATCAAACTCGTGGAGCCGCGCGGGTGGGTGTGCTGTGGCAGTTCAGCCGCTCACCGGTCCGATCCCGACGCTGCCGTGGCCCTGCCGATCAAAAACCTGGGGATCATCGAACAAAACGGGTTTGACGAAGTCACGATGCCGTGTGCGGCCTGTTTCAACCGCCACAAAGCCGCCCAACACGAGATTCGACACGACGACCGGGCACGGGCAACCGCCGACAAAACGACCGGCTATCACTATCAAGACACGGTGCGCGTCAACACCCTGATCCAGACCATCTTGCAGCACGCCGGACCAGACACGATCACAAAACACGTGCAGAATCCACTGAAGGGCCTGCGGGCGGTCTGTTACTACGGGTGTTTGCTCACGCGCCCGCCGGAAGTCACCGAGGCGTCACATCCCGAATACCCGGTCGACATGGACACCATCGTCAGCGCACTTGGCGCTACACCGCTCGACTGGTCCTACAAGACCACCTGCTGCGGGGCCGCGCACTCGCTCACGCGCCCCGACATCGTGCTCAAGCTCAGCAGCGATCTAATCGGTCACGCGCGCGACGTCGGCGCGGACGTGATCGCCGTCGCGTGCCCGCTCTGTCACACGAACCTGGACGCGCGCCAGTTCCAGATGGAACTGCCCGAACCCATGCCCGTTCTCTATTTCACACAGCTTATGGCTCTGGCCCTGGGACTGCCAGAGAAAGCGGCGGCACTGGATAAAAACCTGGTCGATCCGCGCCCGTCATTACGAGAAAAAGGCGTGTTGGATTTTTACCAATGAATCCCCCAGCCCAGGCCACCCGTCAACCGGGCTGGGGGCGAACTTCCGGATGCCACCGTCTGACTCAGCAGCCTCCCCTTCCGTACGCGTGTCACGAGGGAGGCCGACAATGATCACCATCGATCTATTCGAGATATTGCTGGCTGCATGGCTGGCGATTTGTGCTGACTATGACGTCACCGCCGAGGTCCCGGATATTGGCGTTCTGTTCGACGGCCTCAATCCGGCGTCACCGGCTGACGCGGCGCAGACGCTGCTCATCAACTTGTTATCAGAAGCGATGGAATGTATCAGCCGGTTCTCGCCCTGGTACAAACAACCGGCGAGCGCATTCGGGGTCGTGCTGAAACACGACGCCGCGACTCAGGCCAGCCAGTGGGTGTTGACGAGCGGGGCCATCCAGGCGTATGCCGCCGTTCTCGCCATGCTCGAACACGCCATCGAACGCAACAAAAGCGTGATCCTGGCGACCCGATTCCTGGACGACCTGGAACAGGCGAATCCGTGCCAGACGGCGACCTGTCAGTGCAACCCACCGCGTACCATTCTGGTGCATCGCTCCATCATGGGGCGCGCGCCGATCATCTGCGACACCTGCCGCCAGCCCTTCACCTGAGCGGGCTAGCGCAGTTCCCAAACAGGATTTCCGTTCAGAATGCGGTGTAATTGATCCGAAAACCGGTCGAGGTCGAGCGGTTTAGCCACAAAACTAAAAAACCCCTGCCGGCGCGTGTTATTGATCTCGGCAGTATGAACGGTGCAGGCGACAACCGGCACGGTGGATGCAAGATGCTGCTTGAGGAGGGCCAACACTTCATACCCATCCAGCTTGGGCATTTCCAGATCGAGGAACACAATATCGACTTTTTCGAGGGTTTGCAGCATGTCTTCGACGAGACTGGGGTCTGCGACTGCGGTATACGAAATATCCTCCTGATCAAGCAGCCTCTCCATGACATGGATGCTGTAAGCATCGTCGTCAATGATTAATGCGTGAAGGTTTGCCATTCGATTGTTGCCTGCCTATATCCGGTCCTATTTAACATGCCAGACTTGTTCACCATTCAAGATACGATGCAGCACGTGAGGAAATGTATCATAGTCCAGCGGTTTGGCGATCACGCCGTCAAAACCGGCTTCTTTGAGCAGTTTCACTTCTTCGTTCATCACGCTGGCCGTCAAGGCGATAACTTTGGTCGACCGGTAACGCTCGTTTTGCCGTATCTGCCTGAGCATCGCAAAACCATCTATCGGTTCCATGTGGATGTCCAGGAAAATAACGTCC
>CAYMTN010000423.1:0-2645 GCA_964393335.1 uncultured Anaerolineaceae bacterium | reverse complement strand
ATGATGATCGTGAAAAACAGGCTGTAGACGATGGCAAAAATCGTCTGCCCGATCATCTGGTTGAAACGCCGGACCGGGGCCATGAACGTATATTCAATGGTGCCTTCCCAGCGTTCCCAGGCGATCATCTCGCTAATGTTGTTAAAAATGCTGGCTAAGAACCGCCAGACGAGCGTCCCGATCAACAGGTAGGTGATCAGGAAATTGGTGTTGATCTGGCTTTCACCGGTGATCTCAGCGGCACCGGCACCGATAAACGTCACCGAAAGCGAATTGGCGATGGAATAGGCCAGCCAAACGACCTCCCATCCCCAATAGCGCTTGACCAGGTTGAAGTTGCGCGCCACGAATGCGTAGGATTGGCGCATCTCCAATTGCATGCCTTTGATCATTGCGTCGTTTCCTTCTTACGCCAGGACCTTTTCCGGCTCGAACTCGGTCAGGTCGTCTTTTTCGACCAGCTCTTTGCCGGTCAGTTGCATAAAAACGTCTTCCAGCGTCGGCGTATGGCCGTTGCGCTTTGCGAGTTGTTTCAACCCTTCGGGTGTATCCAGCGCGACGATGCGCCCTTCATCCAGGATGGCGATACGATCACACAACGCGTCGGCTTCGTTCATATCGTGCGTGGTGATCAGAATCGTGGCATCGTGAATGTCGCGCAGTTCGTTTACAAACGACTGGACTTCCAGTTTCGAGCGCGGATCGAGGCCCGTCGTCGGCTCGTCCAACAGCAGCATGATCGGCTGCGTCAGAAAGGCGCGGGCGATGGCGACTTTTTGCTGCATACCCCGGCTCATATCTTCCATCGGGCTGGTGTAGCTGCTGTCGCGCAACCCCAGTCGTTTCAAGATTTCTTTGGCTTTGATGTTCGCATCGCGGCCCGACACACCGTATAACCGCGCCCCGTACAGCAGGTTCTCGCGCGGACTGAGTTTCTTGAAAAAAGCAGCATCCACCGACACCCGGTTGATCAGGCGTTTGACCGCCATCTCGTCTTTTTCGATATCCAGGCCAAAAACCGTGATCGTGCCCTCGTCGGGCAGCAGCAGCGTAGACAACAGCCGGATCAACGTTGATTTTCCCGATCCGTTTGGACCCAACACGCCAAAGATTTCGCGGCGTTGGACCTCGAACGTCACGTGATCGACCGCCGTGATGATCTCGCGCCCGCGCCGGGCTTTGAGCGCCTGTTCGTTACCGGTCCCGTTGGCATGACCAGTGGTCTTGTCAGCCGCAACCGGCGCGTGGAGGCCGGTCAGTCGTCGCCACAAGGGTTCTGAGGCGACGTTGAACCGCTTCACAACATTGTCTACGACCAGCGCGGTTGTCTGGCCTGTGGAGATAATCGTGCTCATCTATGCGTTCCCCTTGTTGCGCTACGTGTTTTCCGTACTTGACTGATAAATCCGTCGCCAACTCGTGATTGACCCGACAAGTCCTGCCCAGGTGGGCATCTTCCGCACTGCTCGTTTTGCCACTCCATCAAAAAAGCCGCGAGCGATGTGCTCACGGCTTTTTTGGGGCTGAGTGGTCGACTCCGGGTGGAGTCCCCAAAAACAAAAACCGCGAGCGTTGCGCCCGCGGCCAAGTGACCTTTGTGAAGGTTACACCCTAACGGCGATCAGGCGCAATACGGCAAGGAGCGTCCCCAGCGGGATCACCCTGCACGCGAATGTAGAAGAAATTGGTGTTAACCATATTTGCGCCTTCTCCTTTCATAGGATGTCGGCAGTATAGCATGGCATGCCATCGCTGTCAAGCACTTTTTGTCGTTGTCTGACATGCCCTGAATAACTGAAAACATAATGCTCGTCATTTCAGAACGACAGGCGGCGTGTTATAATCAGTGCCGTCACATGAGGGACCACGCGACAGCGGCCAACCGGACTCGCCGCCCGGCGTGCGCCCTTCAGTTCGCCTTATTTGTTAGGTGCATTTTTCAAAGGATATTAGCTCTATGGACTTTTCATTGACCGACGAACAGGTCATGGCGCAAGACATGGTGCGGGACCTTGCGCGGGAAAAAATTTACCCCACCCTCAAAGAATGGGATCGGAAACACCAGCCACATCCCGACGTGCTGCCGCTGCTGGCCAAAAACGGCATATTGGGCATCAACATCCCGGTCCGTTATGGCGGGCAAGGCTTCGATTACATCTCGTTGGCCCTCGTGTGTGAAGAACTGGAACGCATCGACGCCAGCCTGCGTGTCGTGATGTCAGTTCACGCCGGGCTGAACAGTCTGGCGCTGCTGCAATGGGCCACCGAGGAGCAAAAACAGCGTTTTTTGGTCCCGCAGGCAAGCGGTGAGAAAATCGCCGCGTATGGCCTGACCGAAGCCGACGCAGGCAGCGATCCTGTCAACCTGCGCTCCACCGCCCGCCGCGAAGGTGACGTGTATGTCCTCAACGGTGAGAAAATGTGGATCAGTCTGGCATCGCTGGCCGATCACTTCCTGGTGTTCGCCAAAACGGACCCCCGCGCCGAGCCGCGCCATAGAGGCATCACGGCCTTTATCATCACGCGCGACATGAAAGGCGTCAGCACGCACGACGAAAAGGGCAAACTCGGCGTGCGGGCGGGTTCCACCGGGTCCATCGTCATGCAGGATGTCGAAGTGCCGGTTGAGAACCGCCTGGGTGAAG
>CAYMTN010000422.1:1537-2662 GCA_964393335.1 uncultured Anaerolineaceae bacterium | reverse complement strand
GACTCTGGCCGAGATCGGGGCATCGCTGATCATGGCATTCGATCTTGAGGAACTGATGAATGTGCTGGTTGAGGGCCTGCCCCGACTGAACATACTCAGCGCCTATCTCGCATTGTATGAGGACCCCCAGCCCTACCAATATCCCTCTTCGGCCCCCGAATGGTCCCGGCTGGTGCTGGCCTTGGATCGGCGTGTTCGCGTTACGTTAGGGGAAGACGCACATCGTTTTCCCACACGCCAGCTGCTGCCAGCCAGCATTCCATCCCCGGACAGGCATCGGACTTTGGTGGTGATGCCGCTGTATTTTCGGGAGCAGCAGCTAGGATTCGGGCTTTTCGAGATCGGCGTACACGACGGCTTGACGTGTGAGAGGCTGCGCGGGCAGATCAGCAGCGCGTTACAAGGGGCCTTGCTGATGTACCAGGTTCAGCAGCACACCGCGCAGTTGGATACCGTTGTGACTGAAACACTGGCGACCGCGGAAGAAATGCGGGTGACCATCACTGAAACCTCGCGGCAGGCGCAGGCCGTCGCCAATGCCGCGCAGCAATCGGTGGATGTTTCCAATGCCGGGCAGCACGCTGTGGGGAATACCGTTGCTGGTATGGAGACCATCCAGCGTCAGGTATCCGATATCGCGCAGAGCATTCTGGCGCTCTCAGAGCGAACTCAGCAGATCGGTGAGATCATCAACGCGGTCGAAGAGATCGCGGATCAGTCCCGGCTGCTGGCGCTGAATGCCAGCATCGAAGCGTCGCGGGCCGGTGAGGAAGGTCTTGGCTTTGCCGTAGTTGCCCGCGAGATGCGGCTCCTGGCGAGCCAGTCGCGCGAAGCGACAACCCGGGTGAGCAGCATTCTCAACGAGATACAACGCGCGGCCAACACCGCGGTCATGGTCACCGAAGAAGGCAGTAAGGGCGCGCAGACGGGCATGGAACTGGCAAGCCAGGCCGGAGTGGCTATTCGCGACTTGACGGACATCATTGAAGAGGCGGCGCGGGTGGCTACTCAGATTGCGGCTAGCACGCACCAGCAAACCAACGCTATGGACCAGCTTGTCGTGGCGATGAAGTCGATCAAACAGGCCAGCGCGCAGACCACCGCTAGCATCAAGGATGTTGGCGC
>CAYMTN010000422.1:0-1437 GCA_964393335.1 uncultured Anaerolineaceae bacterium | reverse complement strand
AGTCGATCAAACAGGCCAGCGCGCAGACCACCGCTAGCATCAAGGATGTTGGCGCGTGATGTAAGAACTCGTTAGCGGTTAGCGATGAGCAGTCCGCCAGAAGCTTAAAACCAAGAGCCAGAACCGACGGTTGGTCGGTAAAGATTCTCGATAGACCTGTGACGGGCCGGGTAGCCGAAGCCCTGTGGGGGCTACCTGGCGCATCTTCCTGTGATCTGACCCGATCAAGTCTTTGGAAGTACTCATGTAAAAACCGGTGAGAGCTGCGTGACATGTCAGTTGGCCGTGCAAGAAGAAGCGGGTTGGATGAGACAAAAAGCCCCTAAAATATACGAGTCAGCACAGGACTCTATCACGATCTGTAGGGCAACTGGAAAATCGTGAAATTAGACGGGAGCCGTCGATGTATGTACTAACGTTCAAACAGGACCAGGAACTCCATTTGGGTGTGAAACGACCCGGCGGTGTTTTCGATGTCAGCACTGTAGCAGCGGATACCCAAACTCACACGGTCCCTTTGACGATGGACGCGCTGCTCGCAGGTGGCGTGGCGGCCAAAACGGCGCTCGAGAGATTTGTTTCGGATCATCCAACCGCGCCGCTACTCGATGAGAGCCAGATCACCTATGGGCCATGCGTTCCGCATCCTGGCAAAATAATCTGTTTGGGCATGAACTACCAGCGCCATACAGCCAAGCTGGAGCCGGGCCAACAGCCCTCGCCTATTTTGTTTGCCAAGTACAACAACTCTCTGGCCGCTGCCGGTGAAGTGATACCCCTGCCGCCGGTTGCCGTCGAATACGATTATGAAGCGGAATTGGCGGTGGTCATCGGACGCCGGGCGCAGAGTGTTTCGGAAGCCAAAGCGCTCGATTATGTATTTGGCTACTGCAACGCCAACGACCTGAGCGCCCGCGAACTGCAGCGGCGTACCAGCCAGTGGATGCTCGGCAAAATACTCGATAAATTCTTTCCGCTCGGTCCTTATCTCGTGACGGCAGATGAAGTCCCCAATCCCCAGGCCCTTTCGATTCGTGCATGGGTCAACGGCGAACTGGGCCAGGATGCCACGACCGCTGAGATGATCTTCTCGGTGGCCTACCTGATCAGTTACATGAGTCACCATTTTACGCTCGAGGCGGGCGACGTGATCGCAACCGGCACTCCTGACCGCGTGTCGCGCCCCGAAAAAACCTGGTTGAAGACAGGCGATCACGTGGAGATCGAAGTCCAGGGTCTGGGCCGCCTGACGAATGTTATGGCGTAGGCCCAAAAAACTCTATCCGTTCGATTTTGAGGAAAATTCGGTGTCAGTTGACTGCCAACACTCAGCCCTGGGGGACTATCCAGGGCCGAGTGGAACTTGCCTGTCACGGTCACGTTTGGCCTGCTGTCACCTGCGGTTCGAACAATACACACGTCGCCGCCCGCCAGGGG
>CAYMTN010000421.1:0-2665 GCA_964393335.1 uncultured Anaerolineaceae bacterium | reverse complement strand
CAACGTAACCAATGTAACCCGGCTCGTGCAAGATGGTGACCGGCTTACCATCGATGCTTATTTGGGCACGGTATGCGTCGAAAAGGACAATACGGATGGTATTTCGTAAGGGTAAATCGTTAGTCAAATGGCTGCGGCTTCGTGGTTGGCGTTATCTTGGGTACCTGGTAACTGGCTATCTCGTGCCACGAATGATCTTTGCTCTTTATCTTTCGCGCGATGAGCAGATTTCTATTCGTGGTATTCGCAGACAACTCATGCTTGCCTGCGCGTTGCTCGGCTTCGCCGTATGGGTTCTGATCAGTGTGATCGTGGGGCAACCGCTGGTGGTCCTGGCCCTTATGGCCGGTGTGGTCGCCGTCGCGGGTGGTGTCGTGTTTTTCAGGCGGGCCAGGAGGTTGGATTCCTTATTGGAGCAGGCAAAAATCCTGACCGAGCAGAAGCGTCCACGCGCGGAGTTTACGTCGTGGGAGCACCACATCAGCGATCCCCAGGCGCGCGCTGAGATCACCCGACGCATGCAAAACGAGCGTGAGATCGTCCTCGCGGAACTGGACGCCAACGGGCGCGCATTGGATCACGTTGACGCGCTGACATTTCTTGCACGGGTTCCAGAGGAAGACTTCATCCCCAAAGATCGTTATAAACTGAGCGTCGTCCTTCGCGATGATCGTTTGCTGGTGCGCAAGCAGTACGGCGACGACCGGTCGGCTTTTATCCGCGAGTGGTTTGCTCTCGCGTTTTTACAGGATCGCGCCAACGTCCCGGCAGTGTGGCGCGGTGACGTCGAAAACAACACACTCTACATGAACTTGATCCCGGGACGCTCGTTGCAGCACCGGCTGGACGCAGCCAAAAACGAGTCGCATCAGGTCAACAGGCCGGACCTGAAAGGCAAAGCCCTACAGGTTTTACAGGATGAGCAGAACCGGAAACTGATCGCCGAAGTCGTGCCGGAAAAAACGCTCGACGAACTTGATCGCCAGCTTGACATCATTCACGCCAGCGGTATTTCGGGCGTTGTCCTCAAGCCCGGCAATATCGTGCTGTCCGATCTGGAAGATAAGCCGTATGTGGTGGATTTCCACATGCACTCACAGCGCCCGCCCCACCAACTGGGCCACCAACTGATGCGGGATAAAGACCGCCTGATTGCCAACCGCCGCCTGGGGCGCGACCTGATGACTGAGCGCCAGGCACGCCAGGCCCTCACAGACAATACAAGTCACTGGTATGCGCCGCTCGATTTCGGGTATGGTTTGACGGTGGGCAAATTCTGGGCGGTGGCGTCCGGCACCGGGCGATGGAACGTCCTGATGCGCCAGGGCATGCCCGCCTTGCAGGATCAGCGCGTGCTTGATCTCGGCTCGAACAACGGCTGCATGCCGATGATGATGATGCGTGCCGGGGCCAGCCAGGTTGTCGGCGTCGAGTTATCCGAGGAGTATTATCACCAGGCGCAGCTTGTCCACCGCCTGTTCGAATGGCGCGACATGCGACCCTATGATTTTCAGCTCCACCTGGGGAATATGCTAGATATTCTCACAGAGGACTGGGGAAAGTTCGACATCGTGACGGCCTTATGCACGCTGTATTACTTGCAGGAAGAAGATATGGGCCGGATTGTCGCCCGCGCGGCTGAAATTGCCCCGATCATGGTGATCCAGGCCAATCGCCGGGCGTCCGTGTTATCCGACCTGGACAAGCCCAGGCGCGCATCAGTGGATTTTTTGACGGATTTGCTGCGAAAAAACGGCTTCCCGACCACTCACCTGTACGATCCACCGGGCACGACACGCCCGCTTGTCATTGGTTATCGTGATGCCGCAGCCTCCTAACACAACGGGCGACGCCAGCGTCCCTGGTTTCAAACACCCGCGAAAAGTCTGGATGATCATTCCCTCGTTTGCGCCGGTCAAAGGCGGGGCCGAGATTCAGGCTCAGCGACTGTCCGCGTGGTTGATACAACATGGCTGGCATGTCCGCGTGCTGACACGCCGCCATCGTCATGGTTTTCCGCCCAATCTGCCAGCGGACGCCGTCGAGGGAGCCATACCGGTAACGCGCCTGTATTCACGCGGCGGCAACCGCATCGGGTCGCTGTTATTCATTTTGGGAGGCATATGGCACCTGCTGCGTTACGGACGGCATGATATTTTCCACGCGCACGACATTGGTGCGCCCGGTTGGCTGGCCTTGCTGGCGCGGTACCTGTTGGGTGGCAAATGTCTTGTCAAGTTACGCACAGGCTGTTACCTGTACGAACGCCGCTTTTCCTCCGGTTTCATGCGATGGCAGTTCTTTCGACTGCTCCACCTGATGGATTACGTGATCGTGGTCAACGGTGAAGTCGAACGGTATTTGCACGAAAACGATATCCCAGGGTCGAAGATCGCGCGTGTGCCCAATGCGATTGATACGTCCGTTTTTTATCCCGCGACCAGGGACCAGAAAGTTACCATGCGCCAGAAGCTCGTTCTGGACCCACATAAGACGATTGTTCTGTATGTCGGTCGGCTGGCGGAACTGAAGGGCGTAGACGTGCTGGTGAGGGGCTGGGCGCAGCTACCGGCCCCGGCGCGTGCCGGGGCCTGCCTGGTCATAGTCGGAGATGGGAACGACTACAAAAAACTAGCGTCTTTGGCTGTTGACTTAGGCGTAACCG
>CAYMTN010000420.1:0-2670 GCA_964393335.1 uncultured Anaerolineaceae bacterium | reverse complement strand
AAGACCGGGCAGCGCATCGGGACCGTGATCGTGCTGCGCGACATCACCGCCGACGTGCGCCGCGACCAGGCGCGAGACGCGCTGCTCGATCACCTGTCCGCGCGCGCGGAGGCGCGGCCCACGCCGCAAACCTACGAGTCGCTGTCCGGGCTGGCGCAAGAAGTCGTGCGCAATACGCGCGCCATCCAGCGCGTGATCACGGAACTGCGCGATCTGAGCACCTTTGAGCCGCGCGATTTGCAGGCCGGGCAGCGCGCGCTGCCGGTCAACGACCTGCTGTGGCACATCGCGGCAGAGTGGCAGCCGCTGGCCCGCGTGGCGCGCACCGAGCTGCACGTCCGGTTTGGGCCGCGCGGCCAGCACGTGTTGGGGGATGATCGCCGCCTGCGTTGGGCGGTCGGCAACCTGGTCGATAACGCGCTCAAGTATTCGCCGCCGCGCACCACGATCACGCTGTCGGCGCGTATCTCCGCCGCCGATCCTGACGCTGCCGAGATCGTGATCGAGGACCAGGGATACGGCATCGCGCCGGATGACCTGGAAAACGCCTTCACGCGCTTTTATCGTGGTACCCCGCGCGACCGGGACGGGAACCCGGTGCGCAAACCCGGCACCGGCCAGGGCCTCTACATCGCGCAGCGCGTGATCGAGGCGCATGGCGGCCAGATTTCGCTCGCCAGCCGCACCGGGACCGGCACGACCGCCGTGATCCGCCTGCCGCTGACCGCGCCTGTCACGCTCGAAATACCCGGTGCCGAAGCCTCGCCCGGCGAGGATGCGCCCGGCGAGGTCCCGCCTGGCGAAGTCGAGCTGTCCGAAGGGCAGTACGACACGGTCCCGCTGGAGCCGCACCCGCCCCGCCGCAAGCGCCACCCGCACGTCCCGCCCGCGTTCAAGGAATGACGCGCCGCAACCTACCGAATGATCGGGACCAGCGTCGGCGTGGCGCTCGGCCTAATTTGCATCGGCACAACCTGCATCGGCACGATTTCCAGCGCCTGGGTGGCGGTCGGCACGATCTGTATCGGCACGACTTCTAACGGCTGGGTGGTCGTCGGCTGGATCGGCACGACTTCCAGCGGCACAGTGATCGCCGGTGTTACCAGCGCCGCACCGGTGGGCTGCCACGCCGGGGCCAGGTCGTCGGCTGGATTATCCGTCAGCCGGTACAACGTGCTCCCGTCGCGGCTGACCAGGTAAACGTCCTGGTTGCCGCTCCAATTCGACGTAAACGCGATCCACTGCCCATCCGGTGACCACGCCGGGTACGCTTCGTCGCCGGGCAGACTGGTCAGAATCTGCGGGTTGCTGCCGTCGGCGTTGGCGACGAACAGGTCTGCCGTGCCATTGACATTCGACGAAAACACGATCTGCTGCCCATCCGGTGACCACGCCGGGTACAGCGAAGTCGCACCGTACTTCGAAACTTGCCACAGGCCACCGGTGCCATCTGAACTCATCAGGAAAATTTCCTTGACGCCGTTGGTATCCATCGCAAAGGCGATCTGCTGCCCATCCGGCGACCATACCGGGGCGGAATCCGCGACGCTGAACCGGGTAAGGGCGCGCGCGCGTTGCCCCGCCGTGTCGGTGACGTAGATCAGCAGCGCGCCGTCCCGCAGCGAGAGGAACGTGATCTGCCGCCCGTCCGGCGACCAGGCGGGCATCGTGCCGCCTTGCTGGCTGATGCGCGTCGCCGCGCCGCCGGTCGCGGGCATCGTGTAAATGTCCGGGAACCCGTCGCGGCTGGACTGGAAGACGATCTGATCGCCGCCGGGTGAATAGGCCGGCATCAGGCCGCCGCTGTCGGTCAGGCGGCGCGGGTCGCTGCCGTCCGCGCCCATCGCGTATATCTGGGGATCGCCGTCGCGCCACGTCGCAAACGCGATCTGGCCGGAGATGCTGCCCGGCGGCGGGAAGGACACCGGTACGTTCGTTTCACCGGCTGGTCCCTGCGGCTGAACGGGTGGTTCAGTCGGGTATGGCGTCGCCGTCGGATACGGGGTCAGAGTCGGCGCAGCGGTCGCCTGCGGAAACGGCGTGAAGGTCGGCGTAATCGTCGGGAACGGCGTGAACGTGGCCGTATTCGCCAGCGCAACCGCCGTGCTGGTCGGCACCGGCGCGAAGGCAAACGGCGTGTCGGTCGGTGGCGGCGCGATAGGTGCCGCGCTGGTTGGCGGCGGCGTGTCGCTGGGCGGTAGTGTGCTGCTGGGCGGCGGGACGCGCTGCGTTACGCCCGCTTGCGTGGGTGCCAGCGTGGCAGCCGGAGGCAGAATCGGCGCGATCGGATAGGGCGTCACCGGCACGCGGTTGGCGTCTACATCCATCGCGTTCCCCGGCGTGACGTCGAACTGCTGCAAACCGACCGTCACGCGCACGGTGCCCGCCGTGACCTCGACGTGGGTGGCCCCATCCGGCGCAACCGTGACGCCGAACTCGGTCCCACGCACGACCAGGTGCGCGACCGGCGTGTCAACTTCGTACTGGCTTTGCGTGTCGGCGACGAGTGATACGCGGTGCAGCGTCTGCCCGGAAAGCTGGTTGAGCGTGATCACCGTGCTGCCGTCCGCCGACTGCTCGAAGCGCTGCACGACCAGCTCGCTGCTGGGCAGCACCTCGATCTCCGTCCCCGTGAAAAACGTGATCAGCGCGTGGCCGGTCGTGTCGGTG
>CAYMTN010000419.1:0-2693 GCA_964393335.1 uncultured Anaerolineaceae bacterium | reverse complement strand
TCGCCGCCGCCCTCGCCAAAGAGGTCACCCGCCATATTTTCGATCACGCCGATGATCGGCACGTTGAGTTTTTCGAACATCGCCAGCCCGCGCAGCGCGTCGTCGACGGCCACGCTTTGCGGCTGCGTCACGATGATCGTGCCAGTCAGCGGCACGGACTGCGCCAGGCTGAGCTGAGCGTCCCCGGTGCCGGGCGGCAGGTCCACCACCATATAATCCAGCTCGCCCCACTGCACGTCGCTGAAAAACTGGCGGATCGCGCTGTGCAGCATTGGACCGCGCCAGATCATCGGCGTGTTCGGGTCCGCCAGAAAGCCCATGCTCATCACTTTGAGGCCCAATATCTCAAACGGCACGAGTTTTTTATCCGGCGTGATCGGCGGCTGCTCGTATCCCAGCCCGATCATTTTCGGGATGTTCGGTCCCAGAATGTCGGCGTCCATCAACCCGACGCGCGCGCCGCTTTGGGCCAGCGCCACCGCCAGGTTGACCGCCACCGTGCTTTTTCCGACTCCGCCCTTGCCGCTGCTCACGGCAATAATGCTGCGGATCGGCATGTCCAGGCGGCCAAAAATGCGGCTATCAGTCGGCACGTTGGACGCCCACTTGACGTCCACGCCCGTGATGCCCTCTACGCTCACGGCGGCAGCCTGCGCCCGCTGGTAGATCACGTCCTTCAGCGGGCAGGCGGGCGTGGTCAGCACGACCGTGAAGTGCGCGACGCCATCATCCGAGATCGTCAGATCGCGCACCATGTTCAAGGTGACCAGATCGCGGTTAAGCTCCGGCTCGATCACGGTTCCTAACGCGGCCATCACCCCGTCAACCAGTTTTTGATCACTCACACAACACCTCTTTCGGTTACAGATTGTTACTGCGGGGATTATAGCGCAAAAACGGCGGCCCTTTATTGGATAACTGTAAGGATTTTGACCGCCGGACGCCAAATGAAATCCGAACATTTCGTGCGCTGCCGTGTATTATGGATAGAGGGTATCATAGGCCACACGGGCAAACGGCATCGAAAGGAGTCCAGGCGCGGCTGTGCCTGCGCCGTTCACACGACCATGAACCGACTAACACGCACACTGACCGGGTTATTGCTCGTCAGCCTGGTAGCTGCCGCCTGCGGTGGCGAAGAACAGAGCGGCGTCAACCTGCAAGTGGCCGGTGAGACACGCCCGACGGTTACCCCCGCCTCCACCGTGACACCGGTTTCGGACCAGGGACCCGCCAGCCTGCCGGGACGCCTGTTGATCCTGAAAGGCCAGCAGTTCCAGGTGTTCGACTTTGCGACCGGCGACCTGATACCGCTGGGCGACGTTTCGGCGTTCAGCCCCGCCAGCTTCGATGATGCCCGGACCCTGGGTGTTTTTGTCGCCTTCCCGAACTTCGGCGTGGTAGACCTGGCGACCAACCAGGTCCGCGAGATTCGAAATACGGCCTCGAATCCCACCGGGATCGGCGTCTCGCCGGATGGCGTGTGGATGGCCGTGCTCACGGGGCAGTTATCGATCCGGCTGCAACTGCTCGCCACCGACGGATCGAGCACGCAGAATGTCGCGAATAACAGCGGCGGCGGCGGCCTGAACTGGACCTGGACACCCGACTCACGGTTGATCTGGTGGCAAGCCAACCCCGACCAACCACGCGGTGCGCTGATGATCTTTGACTCGGCCAGCGGCGAATCCAGCCCGGTCGGGGATGCGGACCTGGCCGTCAACCCGCCGGGCTTCATGGAAGTGTCGCCGGATGGCACGCGCGCCGCCAACGTGCCGGTCGCCGCCGTGCCGCCCGGTCAGGACAACGCCGCCTGTTTTGATTCCTACGTGGAGTTGTACCAGGCACCGTTCACCACGCAGAATTTCGACGCCGACGGGCGCACGATCTACACCGAAGCCGGGCTGATCGCGTCGTCCCCGCACTGGCTGACAAATGAACTGCTGCTGTTCGTCAAAGTCGGGACAGGCACCTGCGGCACGGTCAGCGGCGTCCCCTCCCGCGAGATCATGCTGCTCGACACCAGCCAATCCAGCCCGCGCCCGCAGCTTATCGCCGGGCCGCTCGGCAACGCCGACGATCCCAACGACCGCGCCCAGCAGTTCGGCAGGTTCTACGGCCACCTGTACGCTGCCGCGCCAGGTGGGCAGTACGTCGCCTGGGTGGGCGGCGGGCGGCAGGCCGGTGAGACGACGGTCCAGGTAACCGACGTGCAGACCGGCAGCACGCAAACCGTGCTGCGATTCACCACCGACGACGCGCAGGGCGCAGCAGATTTCATCGAACATACACTGATCCGCCAGGTCGTTTGGTTGGAGTAAGGGAGTTATAGCGTAAGAATCCGGTCACATCCTGGTAAATTAAAGCGCAACTCGAATGGTTCTCAAACGTTTATCGCACCATAAGCGCTTTCGCGCGCCCCTGGCATGCGCTACAATTTGAGATAGGAACCAGCGATAAACGCCGAGGTTAATCAGGGTGCCATCGACACACACGACCGTAACTGAATCCAAGCCAGTACCTTTGCCGCGCGGCGCGGACGGCGTCACGGTCCTGCTGGCCGACGTCGACTCCACAACCGTGAACGCCTTGCAGGAATCACTGGAGGCGGGCGGTTATACCGTATTCACCGCCAGTACCGGCGAGCAACTGCTCCAGGACGTGCGTGACCAATTGCCGCACGTCGTCATCCT
>CAYMTN010000418.1:0-2724 GCA_964393335.1 uncultured Anaerolineaceae bacterium | reverse complement strand
AGTGGACCACGTCGATCTCGTGCTCGCAGATCAGGCGGCGGGCCAGCCGCGCCATTCCCAGCGGTGATGACAGGTTCAGCCTGCCGCGCAGCGTGTTGCTGAGGTTGGGCACGCGGTACACGTGCACGCCGCCGATGGCTTGGTGCGGCTTGCGAATCCGTTTTGACGGGCTGACCGTGTCGGTCGTCAGCACGTAGACGGTGTGCCCCTCGGCCACCAGCGCGCAGGCCAGCTCGGACACCGCGCGCACCACGCCGCCATACGCCCACGCGGGCGCGTAATAGGGCAAAACGTGCAGCAGTCGCATCAGCCTGGGACGCCCCTACGCGCATACAAAACGTTACTTGTGCCGCGCAGCAGTCCCGCCCGGACCAGCAGGCGTGTCACGGCATACGCCGCCAGCACGAAGATGAACGGGTCAACCGGCGAACGGTAGCGCGTGGACGGGTGAAACACGAGATACGTGATCGTGATGGCGACCATCACCGCCACCAGCGGCCCGACCGGGCGCTGATCGCGCCAGCCGAGCACCAGCCCGGCCAGCCCCAACAGCAGCAGCGGCGTGAAATACAGCACGTGTACGATCCGCGCGGCCTGGAACGCAGTGGACTCAAATTGCAGCACGGCATCATCGACTAAGTACGGGTCCGGCGGCAGGTCGTACGGCATGATCATGGGACTCCACAGCACCCATAGTTTCGTCCAAAAGAGGCGCGGCCACTCGCCGGGATGCTCGCGCAGGTACGTGATCGCCTGCTGGCAGTGCCAGCGGTCGGCCCCGGTTTCGCTCAGGGTGGCGGGCGCTTTTTCGATGCAGTTGACCCACTGCGCATCCCAGCCGCGCGCCAGGTAATCGGCCACGCAGGCGTTGTTGCCCTGGTGTAGGTTGCTGCCGCCGTTGGTGCTGATCAACACCAGTTGGCCGTGCAGCCGCGTATTGCGGATCGCCCAGGGCGCGATTACGACGATCAGCGCCACGCCTGCCGCTGCGCTCAGCCGGATCGCGGCGCGCAGATTCACCGCCCGCCACCACCACAGCGTCAGCAGGGGCAGCACCAGCACGATCCACGTTTTGGTCAGCGCGCCCAGTCCAAAACACACGCCCAGCGCGCCCGCCCACAGCCAATCCCGCCCGGCGGATTGCCCGGTAGTGCTGTCGGCGGCGCGATACGCGGCGGCGATGCCTGCCGCCAGCAGCAAAATGAACAGCCCCGTGTCGTTGAGCGTCAGGTTTTGGTACAGCAAATAGGGGTAGAACCCATAAAACGCGGCGGCCAGCAGTCCGGTGGTGGTCCCGCCGATGCGCCGCCCGATCCAAAACAGCAGCAGCACGGTCAGCACGTCCAGGCCGATCTGCACCACCGCGACCGCGATGGCGTCCCGGCCCAGGACGGTGTACACACCCGCCAGGAACAGCGGGTAGAGCGGTGGCAGGTCGGAGTCGGCGTGCAGGTCGGCGAAACGCGTGTAACCGTGCCCTTCGATCAGGTTCACCGCGTAGGTATCGTATCCGGACGTTTGCAGGGACAGCGTGTGATCGAACAGCACGATAAACGCCAGCCGTCCCAGCACGGCCAGCAGGATGATCAGGCCCAACCAGCGACGGGTGGACACATGGCACTTCACGACGCTCCCACACTCCTTATGATTGGTGATCGTTCGCATTGTACCGTGTCCGCGCATAAAATGGCTACAATCACCAGTACGAGCGTATCGGGTCGTAGAAGTAGATCAACGGAAATCGTGAGAGTAATTCGTAGGGGCGCTGCTGACGAACCGCAGGTTCGCCTGCGCCCAATAGGTGTCCACTTAAGGGCCAAAGTGTTTTTTTCGGCTTGTCGCCGGTTTACCTCACCCCTCCGCGCTACGCGCGGTCTCTCCTCGCCATCGCGTGTGGAGGTCTCCACATGTGGAGTGAAGCCGGGAGGTGAGGTTAAATGCCTAAATTGACGCCAATTGCGGTTCGGCAGCAGCGCTCCCACGAAAAACCCGCCCATGTACGTGCGCCGGAGTGGGACTGTTGCCTCACTGCAACCCGCGCGTCAGCGACCATTCTTTGTTGAACACCCACGCGGCCAGCCCGACGCTGAGCGTCGCGTACCCTGCGCCGGTGATCACGTTGATCACCAGGCCCGTCGCGGGCAGCGCGCTGCTGAACAGGTCGCGGATGGCGACAATCGTACCGAAAAACGGGATCGCATATACCGGCAAACTGACCGACGCCGGCAGGCTGAAGATCGTCAGCAGGATACTGGCCGGCAGGCCCAACTGCATCAGCACCATAAACAGGTTTGCTTCGCGGTAATTGGCCGCCCGCGCGCACCACGCCATCACCAGCCCGTTGAGCGTGACGATAAACGGGATGATCAGCACGATCAGCGCCGCGACCAACCCGATCACGCCGCCGCCGCTGTGCAGGACGATGTCGAGGGTTTGCGTGGGCGAGAGCGACTGCGCGTCGAGCAGTTGCGGCCCGGCGGCGCTCAGCGCGTTTAAGGCCACGCCCTCAAACAACCACAGGCTCATCACCGCGACCGAGGCGATAAACACCACCGCCAGCTTGCCCAACACGATCCCGGCCCGGCTGGCAGGCGTGACCAGCAGGTTCTCGATGGTCTGCCGCTCCTTTTCGCCGACGGTCGTATCGAGGATCAGGCCCATGCCGCCGCCGATCAGCCAGGACGTGACCGCCAGCGGCAGGAAGATCGTCGCCAGGATGCCGGG
>CAYMTN010000417.1:0-2743 GCA_964393335.1 uncultured Anaerolineaceae bacterium | reverse complement strand
CGCGCGGGTAATTCAGGAACCACCACCAGCGATCCGGGCCGGGCGGCGTCGGCTGTGCATCCCGCAGGTCGCCGGTTTCCAGGTTGGCGATCTCCAGCGCGCGCTGGCCGACGCGCTGCAAGCGGTTTTCGTTATCCATCACAAACGTGAGCGTCGTGCGTTTGCTGGTGTACGACGCGCCGTCGCGCCGTTCGATAGCATCCTGCACGTGATCGCGCGCCCACAGCACTTCGAGCAGCAGGCGGCGGATACGATTCCGAAATTCGACCTGGGGACCGCCCAGGACGACCTGACCGCCCTGCACGAAACGCACCAGCCGGTTTTTCAGGCCGTGCAGCATATCACCCGCCTCGTCGCGCAGCCCGTCCAGCAGGATTCCGACCAGGCGCAGCAGCGCCAGCGGCAGCAACACGACCGAGCGCAGCACCAGCCGGGGCCACGAAAATGTCGTCGGGTCCACCACGACCGGCTGCATCTGAGGCGTGGGCAGCGCGTCTTCTAAGCGCTGAAGCGCGATCTGATACGCCATCTGCGCCTCAGACAGATCGAGCGTTTGGGTAGACGTGATCGATTGTTGGCCGTCCATCGACTTTCACTCCCCGCTCACAGGCGTTCACAGCGCGTGGCGACGTTTGTTTGTAGTGTAGCACAAGCGCGGGTGCCCACCAAGCGCCCGGCAGCGATCAGTGGCCAGCGGTCAGCTTGCAGCGATCAGCGCAAAACCTGGCTGTGAGGTCGGGGCGTTTGCCGCGCCCCCGGCCTCCCCCATTGTCAAACCGCATTCGCCACGACGATCCATCCGGAACACCCGCCCCGCGCGAGCGGCCTGTTCGGTATTGACCGGACGGGACAACCGGCCTAAAATTCTGCCTCGTTGTTTATTTACAGGTGAGTCAGAAATCCCCCCATGAATCAAGAACAAATCAGGTGCCCGAATTGTGGCAGCACGGCGCTGGCCTGTATTGGCCGCCAGTGGTGGCCGGTTGCGATCATTCGCAAACGCGGCTGGCGAGCGTTTTGCTGCGCGGACGCTGAAACAGGCCATTTGCAGCGCAGCGCGATTCGCCTGTATCGCTGCGAACGCTGTGGCGACGCGTTCATGGAACCGTCGTGCGTGCTTCGTACGTAAAGATTTTTCCCCGGCTGTTTCCAGGGTTACCACTTGCCTGGCCGAAAAGGAGGCCGGATCGATGGGCAGACATCACGCAGGAACCACACCCTATGCTGCCGAAGAAGCGGGGCCGGTCTTCGTACGGTCATTGATGCCGTGTTTTGCGGTCCGCCGTCTTGCGGCCCGCGAAATTGCAGGCCATATTTTGATCTGGCTGTCGGACTGTGAGCCGCCGGACCAGCGAGTTTGATCCCTGCGGTACATAATGGCCGCGCGCGCCTGCCGTGCGCGTTCTGAGCGCGTGCATTACGCGCGTTTTTTAGCCCAGCTCGGTTTTAATATTTAGGGACCCCTAAAAATTGGGGGGCCAGATACCTAACCGGTACCGTATCATACTATACTGGCATAGTTTTTAGCATGAAAGGAGATCACGATGACTTACCTGTCAGAGGCCGTGATCCAGACGTCTGACCTGACCCACCGCTATGGCAAATTCACCGCGATCCAGGACGTGAACCTGCAAGTCAATCGCGGCGAAATTTACGGGTTCCTGGGGCCGAACGGCGCGGGCAAAACCACGACGATCCGCACCCTGCTCGATTTTATCCGCCCCAGCGCAGGCAGCGCGACGATCTTCGGGCTGGATGCCCGGCACGAGAGCGTCACCATCCGCAGCCGGATCGGGTATTTGCCGTCCGAGCTGAAACTGTGGGAAAACTGGACGGGCGCTGAATATATTCGCTGGCTGGACCAGGTGCGCGGCGCGCATGACGGCGCACTGGACGAAGCGTCCCGGCTGGCCGAGCGCCTGGATTACGATCTCAAGCGGTCGCTCGCGGGCATGTCTACCGGCATGAAGCGCAAAATGGGCTTGATCGCGGCGCTGGCGCACAAACCGGAACTGCTGATCCTGGACGAGCCGACCACCGGCCTCGATCCGCTGATGCAAAACGTGTTTCATGGGCTGATGCGGGAAGTCCGCGCAGAGGGGCGCACCGTGTTTTTGTCGTCACACAATCTGCCGGAAGTCGAAGCCATCTGCGACCGGGTCGGCATCATCCGCAGCGGGCGCTTGGAGGCGGTCGAATCCGTCTCGGACCTGATGCACGTCTCTTTCCGCTGGCTGACGCTGACTATGGACGGCCCGGCCACCTTCGACGGTTTCAGCGGGATCGATGGTGTGATCGATCTCAGCGCAGACGGTCCCGAACTGCGGATGCGCATCAGCGGCCATACCAACATCGACGCCGTGATCAAACAGGCCGCGAAATATACCATCAAGGATATTGCCATCCAGCATCCGACGTTGGAAGAAATCTTCCTGGCTTATTACGGCAAACGCGAGGAGGTGTAGCCATGCCTGCTAAAAAGTTCCACACGCTGATCGCCGTTTTTGGCAAGGCGTTTCATGATTCGCGGCGGATGACGTTCTGGTTATCGGTGGTAATGGTCGCGTATGTGCTGCTGATCATGGTGTTTTATCCTTCGATGGTCGATCAATCCGCCGAAATCGACAAACTGATCCAATCCTACCCGAAACAGATGCTCCAGACGTTTTACGGCGGAGATGTTCAGGACCTCAGCATCAGCGAGCCGGGCAACTATGTCCAGTCGCAGTTCACTACGTGGATG
>CAYMTN010000416.1:0-2774 GCA_964393335.1 uncultured Anaerolineaceae bacterium | reverse complement strand
ATTTCGACGCCGGGCGGCGGCGTCAGCGGCAGCGTGAAATAAAACGTCGAGCCTTCGCCGAGGCGGCTTTCCAGGCCAAGCTGCCCGCCGTGCGCCTCGACCAGGCTTTTCACGATGGCGAGTCCCAGGCCGGTGCCCTCGATGCTCTCCGTTTCGGACGTGCGCACGCGGAAAAAGCGGGCGAACACCTGCGCCTGGTCTTCCGGGCTGATGCCCATCCCGTCGTCTTTCACCGCCACGCGCACAAACCCATCGTTGATCCCGGCGCTGATCCGCACGTGGCCTTCCGGCGGCGTGTATTTGATCGCGTTGCTGACCAGGTTGCCCATGATCTGCGTCAGGCGGCCTTCGTCGGCGGGCACTGGCGGCAGGTCGGCGGGTACATCGACCTCGATGGTCATCGCTTTTTCTTGCGCCTGGGGATGCAGCCGTTCTTTGACGTTTTCGGCCAGCGTGTCGAGCCGGACCGGGCGGTAGCGCAGCGTGATCCCGCTTTCGATACGGGCCATGTCCAGCAGGTCATCGATCAGGTTGCGCATGTGAGTCACGGCGGTATGCACGCGGCGCATGTATTCCTGGCCCTGTTCGTTGAGCTTGTTGGTCATGTTGATCAGGTCCACGTAGCCCAGGATCGAGCCAAGCGGATTCTTCAGGTCATGCGAGGTGGTGGCCAGCAGCTCGTTTTTGAGCTGGTCGGTTTCTTTGTAGGGCGTGATGTCGTGCGAGACGACGGTCCAGCCGACTTCCGGCGCGGGTACGATGCTCACGTGAAAGGTGCGATTATCGGCCAGGGCCAGTTCTTCGATGATGCCGTGTTTGACGGTGCGCGCTTGCTGGAACAGGGGCATCAGCTTGGAGTACTGGAACACGTCGTCAAACGACCGCCCGACATACCGTTCCTTCGGCGGCAGGTGGAACGCGGACATCGCCGCCTGGTTGACCAGCACGAGCCGGCCATCATGCCCGATCACGATCACGGCGTCGGCGGTGCTGCTGAGGATGAGTTCCAGCTTGTGGCGCTCGCGGCGCGTCTCGTCGAACAGGTTGGCGTTGTCGATGGCGGCGGCGGCGCGCACGGCCAGCCGCTGCACGAATTCGAGATTGTCCTGCGTGAACGCGTCCGGTTCCTGGCTTTCCAGCGAGATGACGGCGACCACGCGGTCTTCCCGCTCGACGGGCACCGACAACTGCGAGCGGGTGCCGGGCATGACTTCCACGTAGTCGGTGTCGGCGCTGACGTCCGCGACGCGTTCCGCGGTGCCCTTGCGCACCACGCGCCCGGTAATGCCGTAATCGAGCGGCCAGGATTTGCTCCGCAAGTGCTCCCACTGCTGGGCGGCGAAGCCGTACCCGGCCACAAAGCGCATTTGGCCCATATCCTCATCGACCAGCGCGACGGCGGCGCTCTGGCTGCCGGTGAAACGCAGCGCCCAGTCAAGCGTCAGGTTCAACACGCGGTCAACGCTGAGCGTGTGATTCAACTCGCGGTCGATGCGGTTGAGGATTTCCAACTGCTCCACTTTGCGGCTCAACTGCTCGTCGGTGAGCTGGTACAGGCGCGCGTTTTCCAGCATGATCGCCAGGTAGGCGGCCAGCGCATCCAGCAGCGAGCGCTGCTCCTGCGTGATCGGTACCTGAGTCGGCATGTTATCGACCAGGATCACGCCCTTAAACTTGCTGCCGATTTGCAGCGGGACGCTGTAGAACGAGCGCAGATTGAGCGTGGTCAGCACCCAGTTGAGGCGCGACGCAAGATACGGCTCGACATGCTCGACCATCACGGTTTCGCCCGCGTACCACCGGCAGATGAGGTCGTCGTCGTCGATGGTTTCCAGGTCGAATTCAATCTGCTCAAGCATGAACTGGCTTTCGGCGTCGGGGGCTGCGTGCGTGTACGCGCCGAAGACCAGGGCGTTGGCTTCGTCGTTGACCAGCAGCACCAGCCCGCGATCAAACTGTAAGAGGTCGGTGATGGCGTTGTTGAGTTCGTCCAGGATCGCCTTGCGGTCAAATGATGCGCCGAGCGCCAGCATAAAATCGTGCAGCTTTTCGAGGTCCTGCACCTGCTTGCGCAGCGTCTCGTTGGCGTGTTGGAGTTCCTGCGACATGGTGAGCGATGGCCGGGCTAAAACCTTCGCTTGGCCGGCGAGCGCGTGGTCGAGCAGGCCGGCCAGCGCCGGGATGAATGCCAGCCACTGCACCACGTCTGCACCCGGCCCGTCCAGCAGCACGTAACCGATCAGCGCGGCTGAGAGCGCGACCCCGACGATCAAGGCTGGTGAGGGTCGTTGCGTGATGGCTGCCTTCCAATGACGTCCCGCGAAAAACTTGTCTACGTTCACTCTGTCTTCCCCTGTTGTGTGAGATGCGAGGCGTGGCCCCGCGTGCGCATCCTCTTTCGTATTATACACCGGGACCAGGGGCGGGATAGTATGAGCACGGTTTGTTTGTTATCAGCCGCAATCTGACTGGGCTACGGCGTCACGGCGCGTAAAACGGCACCGGCACGAACATCAGGCAAAACAACACGCCGGTCGTGATGCCGATCGCGGTGCGTTTCCAGCCGAGCGGCGTCAGGTCGTCATGGGGCGGGGGATGGCGCAGCCCGGTCAGCAGGCCCATGAACGCCCAGAACAGCCACGCGAACCAGAAGCCGAAAAATCCCAGCGCCAGCAGCCCGGCAAAAACGAACATCGCCAGCGACCACGCGCGGCGGCCCAGCAGCGCATACGCGACGTGCCCGCCGTCGAACTGGCCCAGCGGCAGCAGGTTGA
>CAYMTN010000415.1:0-2785 GCA_964393335.1 uncultured Anaerolineaceae bacterium | reverse complement strand
TAGTTTCTGGCCTTCAGGTAGTGGCGTCGGATTGATAATTCGAGTCCAAGAGAATCTACTCGCGCTCGACTATGTGGGTCTTATCGGAGCTTTCTGGCAGTTCCTGTTCCTATCTCGTGACGTTTTTTGCCAACCGTTGGGCTATTCTGGAAGAGTGCAAATACTAACAAACCTTGTTGGGGTAAATGGAGCAATATTGGGAGGATTTGCGAAGAACTCTGCTGGTCAACGTTGGGTTAGTCCCCTTGATCAAATCAGGGAGGGGTTTCTCACACCAGATGATTTTCAACATTTCCGATGCAGTAACAACAATTTCCGTTTTGTATACCAACTTTCGCTTGAGGACTTGACTGAGGTAGTTTCGCGAGAAATGATAGAGCATTTTTCGCGCGAACTACAGCGGTGCTTCAATGTCAGGGACTATCAACCCTATCACTACTTGTACAACACAACCAATTTTCCCTGGGACCAATACTTCCAGCGGGGGTGGGGACACGGTTGAGGAAAAACCCGGCGGGCCGTTGTCGTACACAGCCCGCCGGGTAGTCCGCATCTATTCGATTTTCCGCTCGCGCGTCAGCCCTCAAAATCTGGCACGGGACGGCAGCACAGGATCAACTCTTTGGCGGCGCGCACGTCGTCCACGCGCCCGACAGGCGTCGTATGCGGCGCGTCGTGCAGCAGGTCCGGGTGCTCTTTGGCTTCCTGCGCGATGGCCTTCATGGCGGCGATGAACGTGTCACACGCTTCTTTACTTTCCGTCTCGGTCGGCTCGATCAGCAGCGCTTCGGGCACGATCAGCGGGAAATAGTTGGTCGGCGGGTGGATGTTGTAGTCCATCAGGCGTTTGCTGACGTCCAGCGCGTGCACGCCTTCGGCATCCGGCCAGTGTCCCTCGCACACGAATTCGTGGCCACAGATGCGGTCAAACGGCATCGGGAACACGCCCTTGAGCGCCGCGCGGATGTAGTTCGCGTTCAGCACGGCGTGGTCCGTCACCGAGCGCAGACCCGCCGCGCCGTAGATCGAAATGTAACTGAACGCGCGCACCATCATCCCGAAGTTGCCCCAAAACGCCTTCAACGGGCCGATGCTCTGCTCCGGCATGGCCAGGCCATAGAGCGGCGGCACGTCGTCGTCGCCCTCTTCGAGCACGGTCACGATTGGTCCCGGCAGGAAGGGCAGCAGTTTGTCGTTGACGGCGACCGGCCCGCTGCCCGGACCGCCGCCCCCGTGCGGCGTGCTGAACGTTTTATGCAGGTTGTAATGCATCACGTCGAAGCCCAGGTCGGCGGGTTTGGCGATGCCCAGCATGGCGTTCATGTTGGCCCCGTCCATGTACACCAGGCCGCCGCAGCCGTGCACGATGTCCACGATGTCTTTGATGTGGCGCTCGAACACGCCAAGCGTGTTCGGGACCGTGATCATCATCCCGGCCACGTCGTCGCCACACACCGCGCGCAGCTTGTCCAGATCGACGTCGCCGTTCGCGTCGGACGGAACCTCGACCACGTCCAACCCGGCCATAGCCGTCGTCGCGGGGTTGGTCCCGTGCGCGCTGTCCGGCACAATGATCCGGGTGCGGTGCGCTTCGCCGTTGGCGACGTGATACGCGCGGATCATCAGAATCCCCGCGAATTCACCCTGCGCCCCGGCGGCGGGTTGCAGGCTGACGCCCGCCATCCCGCTGATCTCGGCCAGCCAGTGCTGAAGCTGGAACATCAGCGCCAGCCCACCCTGTACGGTGGTCGGGTCTTGCAGCGGGTGGATGCGCGCAAAGCCCGCCAGCCGCGCCATATCTTCGTTGAGCTTGGGGTTGTACTTCATGGTACACGACCCCAACGGGTAAAAACCGGTGTCAATCGAGTGGTTCAACTGGCTGAGCCGCACAAAATGGCGCACCACGTCCATCTCGCTGACTTCCGGCAGATCGAGATCGTCGCGCAGCAGGTCCGCTGGCAGATCGGCGGCGGGTACGTCCGGTTCGGGCATCGTCACGCCCTGACGCCCCGGCGATCCCAGGTCATAGATCAGTGGTTCGAGCGGCTGCGGCGTTTCGGTGTTCTGTACAATCAATTCAGTCATAGGTGTACGTTCCTTGTTTTTTGGTCAGTCGTTTTCCGTTGTCCGTTTACCGTTTTCCGTAAAAAGCCAGTCAGGAGCATTTGTCAATCCAGGGTTTTCACGGTTTACGGGTTCTAGGTTTTCCGTTTTCCGTCAAGAACCAACCAGCAGCGTTTGCCAATTGCGCGTTTTTACGGTTAACGGATAACGGTTTACTGTTAACGTCTTTCGCCTCACCGCCGCTAGTGCTCGTGATGGTGCTGCATGTGCGCATCGGGATCGCGCAGCGCTTCGACCAGCGTGTCGATCTCGTCTTTGGTGTTCATTTCGGTGACCGCGATCAGCATTTGATTCGCGCGTTTGGCGTAATCTTTCGACAGGTCGTAGCCGCCGATGATGCCCCAGTGCTCCAACAGGTAATCGTTGAGGTCGGCCACCGGGCGCGGGCAGGTCACCACGAATTCTTTGAAAAACGGCTTGCTCAGATCCACACGGTACCCGTCGAGCGCGTTGATCTGCTCGGCGGCGTAGTGCGCCTTGTGATAACACAGCTCCGCTGCCCGGCGCAGGCCGTGTTTGCCCATCACGCTCATGTAGACGCACGCCGCCAGCGCCATCAGGCCCTGGTTGGTGCAGATGTTGCTGGTCGCTTTTTCGCGGCGGATATCCTGCTCGCGCGGGCGCAGCGTCATGACGTAACAGCGGCGGCCATGGACGTCCA
>CAYMTN010000414.1:0-2788 GCA_964393335.1 uncultured Anaerolineaceae bacterium | reverse complement strand
ACCAAGCCCAAATATCCATCGCCTTGGTAAAGCCGTTGGATTCGTAAAGGGCGGGGTAATAAGGCGGATTCCACACCATCTTGATCATCGCGGGGAGGTCGAAGCTGTCCACCAGGACGCCCAGTTCGTCGTTCATGGACGGGTTGGTGGGTCCCAGCATTTTCGTCATGTTGCGGTGTCTCAACCAGTCGGCGGCGGCGGCGAACAGCTTCCCGGCGATTTCCCGGTCGTCGATGCACTCAAAGAAGCCGAAACAGCCGATCTGCTCCTTGCGCACTTCGATGAAGTTGCGATCTATGATGCCTGCGATGCGTCCGACGACCTTCCTGCCGCGCAGCGCCAGAAAGAGCTGGATTTCTGCATGCCGGTAGAAGGGATTTTTATGGAAGTCGAGCGTTTCCTTCACCTCGGACACCAGCGGCGCAACCCACGCGGGATGCCGCTTGTGCAGCCGGTAGGGCAGCCGTATAAACGCGGACTGTTCGCCGGGGGAGATGACTTCTGCTATGCGGATTTCGTCGGGCAAGTCAATATATCTAACTAACGACTAACCACTAACGACTAATGACTTAAATAGTCATTAGTTGTTAGTCATTAGTCATTAGTTTTTCAGTGGTTTTTTGTTTCTGTGGTCTTCTATCTATCTGAAACTCGGTAAGAACTTTATCGATGGTCGCAACGGCGCGGTCGATCTGCTCGAAAGTATGGGTGGACATTACTGACAGCCGGATCAGCGCTCCGCCCGGCGGCACCGCCGGCGACACCACGGGATTTACGAACACCCCCAAATCCTGCAGCCGGCGGCAGACCTTGAACGCGTTCAAATCCTCCCCAACCAGAATAGGGACGATAGGCGTTTGAGAGTTGCCAATGTCAACTCCGATGTCTTTCAGTTCGCTCCACAGGCGGCGGGTGTTGTCCCAAAGCCTGGCGATGCGCTCCGGCTCGCGGCGCATAATCGCCAGCGCAACGCGCACCGACGCCACCGATGCCGGAGGCGGGCTCGCGGAGAAGATCAGCGCGCGGGAGTTATGCTTAAGGTATTCGATCACGCTGCGGGTTCCCGCCACGAAACCACCGATGGACGCCAGACTCTTCGAGAAGGTGCCCATGATCAGATCGACCCGGTCGGTAATGCCGAAATGGGATGCGGTTCCCCGCCCGCTTTCGCCCAAGACGCCGATGGAATGCGCGTCGTCCACCATCAGGTCGCATTGGTAGCGCTCCGCCAATGTCACGATCTCGTCGAGCTTTGCAATATCCCCCTCCATAGAAAACACGCCGTCCACCACGATAAAACCGCTTTGTCCGCCCAAATTCTTCAGCACGCGTTCCAAGGCGTTCATATCGTTGTGCTCGAATTTGACGGCCCTGCCAAATGACAGCCGCGCGCCGTCGATGATGCTGGCGTGGTTGGAGCGGTCAAGCACAATGGTTCCTTCGCGCCCCACCAGGGTCGAAATCACGCCTTGGTTGACCTGGAAGCCGGTCGAATACAGCAGCGCGGCTTCCTTGCCCATGAAGTCGGCGAGTTCCTCTTCTAATTGCAGGTGCAGCTTCAGGGTGCCGTTCAGGAAGCGCGAACCGGCGCAGCCGCTGCCGTAAACCTGCACGGCTTCCTGCGCGGCGCGCTTGACTTCCGGGTGGTTGGTCAGCCCCAGGTAGTTGTTGGAGCCCATCATCAGGACGGACTTGCCGTCGATCATGACTTCGGTGTCCTGGTCGGATTCGATGGGGCGGAAGTAGGGATACAGTCCCAGCGCGCGCACCTTGTCCGCTGCAGTGTAATTGGCGGCTCGTTCCTTGATTCTCAAGGATGTTCCTTTCGGTTCGGGTTGATGGGGACTCCCCGGCTAATCACCGTTCTCGTGTAGCTCCGGGATATGGGAGTGCAATATGTTGTCCACCTGATCCGGAATTTCCTCCGGGGTGTGATAGCTGCGCTCCCCGGTCATGCGGTCTTTAAGCTCCATTTGCCCATTATCCAGATTCCTCTGCGAAACGATCACCTGCGCGGGGGCGCCGATCAGGTCGGCGTCCTTCATCTTGACACCCGGGCGCGCGTCGCGGTCGTCCAGCAGCACGTCGAAGCCCTCGGCGCGCATCTTATTATAGAGCGCTTCGCTCTGCTTGACCACCGCCTCATCGCCCATATTGAGCGGAATGATGACCGCGTCCAGCGGCGTCAGGGCGCTGTTCCAGCGGATGCCAGCGTCGTCGCGCCCCTCCTCTATTGCCGCAGCGAGGATGCGCTCGATGCCGATGCCGTAGCTGCCCATCACGATGGGGTGTTCCGCGCCGGCTTCGTCCAGGTAGGTTGCGCCCATCGCCTGCGAATACTTGGAGCCGAGCTTGAAGATATGCCCCAATTCTATCGCCCGCGCGAGCTTCAACTTGCCCCGGCAGACCGGGCATTCCTCACCTTCCCTGACGGTGCGCAGATCGACGTATTCATCCGGCTCCACGTCGCGCGCCATATCCAGTCCGACGACGTGATAGTCGTTGCGGTTGGCACCGGTGGCAAGTCCGTGGGCATGCGCCAGTCGGTGGTCGGCGTAGATGGGCATACTGTGATCGCCCTGCGGTCCTAAAAAGCCCACATCCGCGCCCATCCACTCTTTGACCTCATCCGGTTGCGCCGGACGCACCGGACCGCCCGCCACCACCGACAGCTTGGACTCGCTCAGTTCGTCGTCCCCGGCGATCAGCGCCAGCAACGGCCCGCTTGTGCCGACATACACCAGGGTCTTCACCATCCGCTCCGGGGGCAGCTTGAGGAACGCCGACA
>CAYMTN010000413.1:0-2807 GCA_964393335.1 uncultured Anaerolineaceae bacterium | reverse complement strand
AGAAGGATAGACTGCACCCTATCCAAATGGCCTTTATGGAGACGGGCGCGATTCAATGCGGGTTTTGCTCTCCTGCACAAATCCTTTCGGCCAAGGCCCTTCTGGATCACAACCCTGACCCGACTGATGATGAAATCCGCAGGGCTTTGAACGGCGTGCTCTGTCGCTGCACGGGGTATGTGCGCGGGGTTGATGCGGTGCAGCGCGCCGCCGCGATGCTGCGTGGAGAGGAGGTCGCACCATATAGCCACATCGAGCAAACACTACCACATGAAGATGAGCAGCTCGAACTGCCGGAAGCGTTCTACCGTCGCGATGGAAGCCGGAATCCCCTGCCTCCGTTGGTTTTTACTCCCAAAGAGATGACCGAAACACACGTTGTTGGAAAGCCCGAAGTCAAAGTCGATGCCAGGAAACTGGCTCTGGGACGCCCTGTTTTCACTGACGATTTCCGTCTGGATGGGATGCTCTACGGCGCGCTGCTCACCAGCCCGCACGCGCATGCCCGTATTCGCCGCATTGATGCCAGCCGTGCGCGCGCTTTACCCGGCGTCCATGCCGTGCTGACACATCACGATATTCCACGCGTCAAATACGCATCTGGCGGGCAGAGTTACCCCCAGCCGTTACCGTATGATCAGGTCAGCCTGGACAATAAGGTGCGCCATGTCGGTGATCGTGTCGCGATTGTGGCGGCTGAAACGCCTGAGATTGCCCAACAGGCGTTGGAATTGATTGAGGTTGACTATGAAGTTTTGCCCGCAGTCGTAAACCCTGAACGCGCCATGCAGGACGGCGCGCCGGTCATTCACGATGAGCCGGATACTGAGGGTATCTACGACCCGCAGCGCAACATCGTGCATCGTATCGAAGCTGAGGTAGGGGATGTCGAGCGGGCTTTTGCAAAGGCCGATCACATCTTTGAAGGCGAATATCGCACGCCAAAGCAGCAGCACGTCCACCTGGAGCCGCACGTCTGTATTACCTATTTCGATGAGGATGACCGCCTGGTGATCCGAACCAGCACACAGGTCCCGTTCCATATCCGTCGTATGGTCGCCCCACTGATCGATCTGCCGGTCAAAAAGATTCGCGTCATCAAACCACGCATAGGCGGCGGCTTTGGCAATAAACAAGACCTGATTTTAGAAGACCTGTGCGCGCATCTCACGCTGGCAACTCGACGCCCGGTACGGATGGAATATACCCGCACTCAGGAATTCACCAGTTCGCGCAGCCGGCACGCAAACATTGTCCGTTACAAAATCGGTGTCAAGGATGATCAGGTCACTGCGGCCAGCCTGTACTTGATTGGAGATACCGGAGCCTACGGCGCTCACGCTTTAACGGTCAATATGGTGGGGGGATTTAAGGGACTGACCCTCTATAACCCACCGAACGCACGTTTTGTCAGTGATGTGGTGTACACCAATACACCACCAGCCGGCGCGTTCCGCGGTTATGGCGCTATGCAGTGCCAATATGGCATTGAAGTCCTGATGGAAGAGATTGCCACAAACCTGGGGCTGAACGTGGTCGAGTTCAAGCGGAACAATTGGCTCAAAATCGGCGAACCGATGTATTTATCCAAGTCACTGGGTGAAGGGCGCGAAGGCACCGAGCAATCCTTGCAGAGCAGCGGGCTGGAACAATGCGTGAATATTGGCTTACAGGCTACCGATTTCGAAACCAAACGCCAAAATCATCGCGGACAACAAGGCCGCTATCGACGGGGAATTGGTATGGCGGTTGTGATGCACGGCAGTGGTATCGCCGATCTAGACATGGCCGCTGCCACGCTGAAGATGAACGACGATGGCTCCTTCAACTTACTGATCGGTGCAACAGACCTGGGCACCGGCTCGGATACCATTCTGGCACAGATTGCCGCGGAGGTGTTGGGCATCCCGTTGGACGAAATCATCGTCTATTCCTCCGACACTGATTTCACGCCTTTTGATACAGGGGCGTATGCCAGCAGCACGACCTACATCAGCGGCGGGGCGGTTCACAAAGCGGCGCAGAAAATCAAGGTTATGATTTTGGATCACGCGGCACTCATGTTAGGCATCTCGGATCCATCTGATTTGGAACTTGGAAACCGGCAGGTCATCGCTCCAGACGAGCGGGCGGTCACTTTGGCCGAAGTCGCACTCAGTAGCTTGCACCAACAAAACCAGCACCAGATCATGGCCACCGCCTCTCATACCAGCCCACTCAGCCCACCGCCGACCGCTGCCCAGTTCGCCGAAATTGTCGTGGATACCCAAACCGGGCACATTAACGTCGAGCGTCTGTTGATGGTGGTGGATTGTGGCCGGGTGATTAACCCCGTCACCGCTGCGGGACAGGTGGAAGGTGGCATGGCCCAGGCGCTTGGTTTTGCGCTGACAGAAGAAATGCTCTTCGATCAAGACGGCCAACCCCTCAACCCGAATCTGATAAAATACCACATTCCCCGCGCGGTTGAGATGCCTGCCATGGATGTGATCTTTGTCCAGACCGACGAACCGAGCGGTCCCTTTGGCGCTAAATCGGTAGCTGAAATTTCAATCGACGGTGTTGCGCCTGCCATCGCCAACGCTATTCATGACGCTATTGGCGTGTGGATGCGCGAGTTGCCCTACACGCCGGAGCGCGTCAAGTCGGTGCTGCATGTGTAGAAGGGCGATGGTTAATGGAAAATACCATCATTTACAACGCTATCGGCCATGTAGAGAATACGTTTGACGAGCCAGCAGCGCCGGATCAGATTAAGGCGACTGAGTCACGGATTGTTCTCGACCCAACTCTGGTAGAGGGATTAC
>CAYMTN010000412.1:0-2808 GCA_964393335.1 uncultured Anaerolineaceae bacterium | reverse complement strand
TACTCGTTCCCCAAGAGTCACGCGGCAGCGTTTGCGGTGCTGGTCTACCAGTCGGCGTGGCTCAAACGGTATCACCCGGCGGCGTTTTACACCGCGCTGCTCAACAACCAGCCGATGGGTTTCTGGAGTCCGGCGATCCTGGTCAACGACGCGCGGCGGCATGGCATCCGTGTGCTGCCGGTGGACGTCGGATGCAGCGTCGCCCACTGTACGGTCGAGGGCGGTGACATCCGGCTGGGCTTGAACACCGTCAAGGGCTGGGGGGACACCGCCAGCGAGCGTCTCATCGAGGCACGACACGCCGCCGGATTTATCGACCTGTCCGACCTCTGCCGCCGGACGCGGCTCCCGGCGCGGCTGCTGGAACACCTGATCCTGGCCGGGGGGTTGGACGGTTGGGGACTTCCGCGCCGCCGGTTGGTATGGGACCTGGGCAAGCAGCGCTATCAAGCCGATGATCTCGCGTTGGTGTTTGCAGATGACGGCGTGACACTGCCAGCCCTTTCGCCGCTAGAGACACTCTCCCTGGAGCAGAGCCTGCTCGGCCTGTCACCGGACAGCCACCTGATGGAGCTAGCTCGCCCGTGGATGGATCACTACCGCGTGATCACCAGCCAGGACGTCCGGCGCTGCGCGTCGGGGGACGCGGTGCGTGTGGGTGGCTTACTTGTCGTACACCAGGCCCCACCGACCGCCAAGGGTTATCACTTCCTGACGCTGGAGGACGAGTGGGGGCTGCTGGACGTGATTGTGCGTCCGGCGGTGTACCGGGCGTACGGGCGGGTGATGCACAACGCGTCGCTGCTGGTGATCGAGGGTGTGGTGCAGCGCCAGCAGGGTACGGTCAACGTGCTGGCGATCCGGGCGGCAGCGGTAGATGCGTCGGCGGTAGTGGGGCGTTAGTAGTAGGGCTACGCATCGACTGGGGTGAGCGGTGTAAAATGTTGAGTACGGGTGAGCCTCGGCGGGTGATCTATCGATTGGTGGTCAAGCCGAAAACCGGCCTGGAAAACAACTCACGAAGGTTACGTGATCGATGACATGCGTGACCTGAGATTGCCACAATGAAGCCAGAGCAAATAGACTCACTACGAAATGTCTCGCCGATAGGAGGCTACAATGAGTGTGCTTTTCGATCTAGTCATGGCCGATGAAGGGGCTGCCGAGCGGATCGGAACAACAGAAGACATTTATGATGAATTTCGAGTTCTTCCAACCAACATGCTCGATCCGCTTACGATGAATGCGCTTTTCTCCTTGATTGATCCGGTTTCGCCTGACATCGAGTCCTGGGATACACCGCTTTATGACGACAAAGAGGGATTGTATGTTTTCCAGTTGCCGCGCCACTTTTTTGAAAAGTTGGCTCCCCTACCTGAGAGTGACCGTGACAGCTTGGCTAAACGATGGACTCAAACCGAAGACGTGCGAAGCACGTATCAACTAGACCGTCTCCCCCCTGAAGAAGTGGCAATTGGCATCCGCAACCTTGAAGATGAAATGTGCGTGTTTGCACGTGAGGTAACTGAAGCAGGCAAACAAGTCTTTCTTCGTGTTGTTGTGTAGCCACAAACCGCGCCTGATCGGAAAAGGGGCACCGCCAACTAGGTCTACAAGTCAAAGTCGACATGTGTGGCGCTAACAGTCTGTGTAGGTCGTGACTCCCCTCTTCGATGCAGCCATACTTCAGCCAAATGCGTAACGCGCCACTCGCCCGCCTTGAGTTGCTCTAACGCCTGCTTGTCCATCACCTGCCACCGGCTGTCCATCTCCAAGTCGTCAGCAATCACACCGGCCAGCGCCGGTCCCGTGATGTTGCCCAACTCATCAGCGCTGACCAGTGACATGAAATCGTCCCGAAACTGATTCGCGCGGTCCTCGGTCTGGAACTGCGCAACTTCGAGCCACTGTGCACAGGTTGACGCATCCGGAAATACGTTGTCAGCCAGGTTGGCGAAATCCACGACACACACCGCCGAATAACCCAACGGTGCGCCATCGAGATCATGTGCGGGCACGATGTCCAACTGCCAGGTAGGGGCGATGTCTTTTGGCTCGAAGTCCTCGAAGACAAAGTCCTGTGCCTGGAGATAGGGTGCGTCAGGCTGGATGCTGGCTGCGATCAGCGTTTCATCGGCCAGTGGCGGTGTGGCGGTGGGCAGGCTGTCTCGGATGTGCTCGGTGTCGGGCATAACGTCCGTCACGACGCGCACGTGGTCGTGGTAAGCCTGCCACTCCTTTGACGTGAGCGGTTCCCAGGCCGGTTCGTGGTCGCCGTCGTAGTCGGGCGGCAGATGGCCGTCGTTCTGTTCGAGCAGGTCGGTCAATGCGGCGTCCGATTCGGCCAGCGCGATACGCGCGTAAATCGCCGGATTGTCGTTGAAGCCCGCCGGTGAAAACGCCGATTCTCGGTCTTCGGTGACACGGCTGAGCAGCGTCTGTTGCTGGTAAGCCAGCGCCTCATCAAGCGTGTCGAATTCACCCATCGGCAGGTACCGGCCCGCCCACCGGTTGTTTTCATGGTTGGCGTACACATCAACCACCCCCACGCTGTAACCATCATCGACGCCCTGCGGGGTGGCCGACACCAACGCCGCATCGAAGTGATACCAGCCGGTTTCCGGCGCTGGATCTGGCTCACCCAATGCAGACAGTTTTTCGGGGAAGGGACGATCGTAATCCCTTGCCGTATCCCACGCCAGGGTCTGCGCTGCTGCCAGATCACCCTCTTCCAGGTACATCGCCAGCGCAGGCAGCGGCCAGGGCGATGTAACAGGATCGACCACCGGCATGACCGGCTGTGAGTCA
>CAYMTN010000411.1:0-2819 GCA_964393335.1 uncultured Anaerolineaceae bacterium | reverse complement strand
TTTGAGTGCCCTTGCATACCAGCCTCACCCCTTAACCCCCGGCCCCTTTTCCCCTCTCCATTTTGATGGAGAGGGGCCAGGGGTGAGGCTAACTGGCAGACGTCAGGGTTCAACACAGGGTTCTGGTTTAGAACGTTATACAAGTATCAGTAGGACTCGCATCAGGGGAAAAGGGGTTGTTAGTTGTTGGTTGTTGGTAAAGGCGCGTATGCACGCAGTCGACTTGACCAACAACTAATCACCAAAAACTAACTACCAATCTCTAGTGCGCGACTTCGTTTCGTCTTCTCCATAAATACGATCAGAGAAATAACGTTGATCCGTTTACCTCACCCCCCACGAAAAACCATTGCGCCAGCAACATCCAATTTTGCCGCGAACAGGCGGCAACCCACCAATGGAGTCACTGTCAGGTTCTGAAAATCTTAAACGCGAGGTACCCCGCCAGGCCGCCGGTCGCTGCGACCGCGCCCAATACGATCACAGCCGCCGCAACCAGCACCACGATCCGCGTGCTGTTATTCCCCTTCCCGCCGGACGGTTGATCCCCGCCCACCTGGACGGCTGCCTGAGTCGCCAATGGGAGCGGCGTCGGGTATGCGCCCAACGCGACCTGCGTCACCGCCGGCAGCGGCGTGGGCGGCGGCGTGGCCGTCACGTAGACAACCGCCGGGGTCGCGGTCACCGTCGCGGCGCAGACGATGATCTCCTGCCCGACGTAGATGGTCGAACCGCTCAGGTTATTCAGCGCGCGCAGCGTGTCCAACGGCACGCCATACGCCAGCGAAATCGCCCACAACGTCTGCCCGGCCTGTACCACGTGGACCTGCGATCCGTCCGCGCGAGTCTGGGCATTCGGCACGACCGGGGCCGCTGTCGGCAGCGGGGCGGAAGTATTGGCCGGGGCGGGACCGCTCACCGCGACCAGCGACGCGTCATCCCAAAATACGTCATGCCAGCGCATCGCCACGTCGGCGGTGTAATACGTGAACACCGTGACCTGCCCGGCCTGCGCCGTCGCCTCGACCGAGAGTGACGTCAGCGTGCCCCAGTTAAACGGGCTGGCGAAACCGCTCCAGCGAACGCTGCCGCTGTACGGATCGCTGCCGCCGGTCGGATCAATGCCAATACGCAGCCGCCCGCCAGATGACGTATCCGCGAAGGTATGCGTCGAGTCGCGGCACTGGTACTGCTCGTCGTTGCAGGTCCAGATCAGCGCGTAAATCGAGAAGCGGTAGGTCGCGCCGTTTTGCGCGGTCACGGTCTGGTACCCGCCACCGGTTGGCAGGCCGCTTTCCGTCCGCAGCCGCCACGAATACGGGGCGGAGTGGACCAGCACGCTGAGACTCTCGTGATCGCTGTTTTGGAAGCTGCCCCAGGCGTTCCAGCCGTCCGGCACGCCGCCGCTGATGCCTGCCCGCCCAGTATACGCGCCGTCAAAACCGGGGTTTTGCAGCAAGTTACTCTGCGCCAGCGCAGGCCCTGGCACGATCAACCCTGGCACAACCAGCGCCGCCAGCAGCGCGGCCAGCACACCTCTGATCCATTGCCGATTCTGCATGATCGTCGAGTCCGTTATGCCCGCTTCATTCACCGTCTATGCACAGTCTACCAGATCATGCGGCGGGGTGGCTGACGAGCCGGTGATGCAAACCCAACGCCTGCCCCACGCTGCGCCGTAGACTTTGCCGGACGCGGCAAACACCCCTACCAGCGCCGTTTACGGAACGATACTCTCAATACACGTACTCCGCTTCGAGCACCTCGCGCAGCCGCAAATAGCTGTCGTAGCGCGCCTCGCTGATCTCGCCGCGATCCAGGGCGGCCAGCACGCCGCAGCCCGGTTCGTGGGTATGCGTGCAGTCCTGAAATTTGCACTGCGCGACATGCGGCGCGATCTCGACGTAATACCCGTCGAGTTCGTCCGGCTCGACGTCCCAGGGCGAGATCGTGCGGATGCCAGGCGTATCGGCCACGTACCCGCCGTCCGCAAACGGGATCATCTCGCTGAAGCGCGTGGTATGGCGGCCTTTGGTGGTCGATTCGCTGACGGCGTTCACCCGGCGGCCCAGGCCCGGCTCGATGGCGTTGAGCAGGCTCGTTTTGCCCACACCCGACGACCCGGTGAAAACCGAAATCTTGCCGACCAGCATGTCATGCAGCGCCTGAACCCCCTCCCCCGTTTCGGCGCTGACGTACAGCACCGGGTAGCCGATCCGTTCGTAGACGCCGAACGCTTCAAGCGTCTCCGCCGGATCGTCCGCGACGAGGTCCATTTTGTTGACCACGATACGAATGTCGGGGATTTCGGCTTTTTCGGCGGCGACCAAAAAACGGTCCAACAGGCGAACGTGCGGGCTGGGCTGCGCCGCCGAAAAGACAAAAACCGCCTGGTCGGGATTGGCGATGATCACCTGCTCGCGTTCCGCCGACGTGCCCACTGCCGAACTGGGGGCGACGCGCGACAGCACGCGCTCGCGTTCTTTGATCTCAACGATCACGCCGCCGACGGTATCCGCCTCGACCGGCAGTTCCTCGATGACAACGCGGTCGCCAAGCGTCACGAGGTCTGTTTCTTTGTATTCTTCCTTGAGCTTGCCCCGCAGATTACAGATGATGGGGCCGTGTGAGGTTTGTACGGTAAAAAATCCACTCTGGGTCCGGATCACCAGACCGCTTAATTGTTCAGTCAATGCTGGGTCCCTCGCGCTTAGTCTCGGTCACGGGTTCAACGGCTCACGACAGCGCCTTCCAAAAAGAAGCGCCACGACGCAATCGCCCGCAGCGCAGAGACCCCCATACAAGCTGACCCAGTGCTA
>CAYMTN010000410.1:0-2829 GCA_964393335.1 uncultured Anaerolineaceae bacterium | reverse complement strand
GCGATCCGGCGGATACGCTGGCGCTGACCTTCACGGGTCCGCGCGTGGACGTGGTCTACGTCAAACACCCGGCGCTGGGACTGTTCAGCATTGAGATCGACGGTGCCGTTCTGTATACCGTCGACAGCGCCGGTGAGGCAGCTTTCGGGGCGATGGTGGCGCTCAACGGACTCGGCGACGGTCTGCATACGCTGCGCATCGTGCCGGTCAGCGGTATGGTCGCCATCGACGCGTTCGTGGTCGCGCCGCAGGGTGAGGTGCCGGTCGTCGTGCCGACGACAGAACCAACGGCAGTGCCGACCGAGGTGATCCCGACTCAAGAGCCAACCGAGGTTGTGCCGACTGAAGCGCCGACCGTCGAACCAACAGCTACGCCCGTTCCGACTGACGTACCGCCAACCGCCACGCCCGAACCGACGGATGCACCACCTGCTACACCGGTTGGGCCGAGCAGACCGGGTGTCGGGTCGTGATATCGAACTGACGACGTAAAGCGGGTCATAGAACTGCCCTGGTTGCCATCTGTTGGCCGGGGCAGTTTTTCTACTGCCGGATGCTTGAACAAATGAGCGCGGGCTGGACTGTCTCCGCAGACTCGAAACAGCGCTGCTGAGCGCGACGCACGGTTTTCACGTCCGCCCTTCTGGCGGAGTGTGATTGATCGCCCGGAGCGGATACGGGAGCGCATTTTGCACGATCTTCAGACACGCTGCATCGTGATCGAGGTTTGAAGGGTCTGGTTAAGTCGCTTTCGATTGGCTCTGACACATGGTGTGGGGCTCGCGGCTTGGCAGACTGTTGCGCACACTGTATAAATCATGATAACATCTCTATGAATTAACTGTTCTCTAACTCCACATAGGACGCACGAGGATAACCATGAACATTCGCCGCTTTTTATCTCTTCACCGCTGGTCTGTCACCCTGTTAGCGCTGCTGTTATTGGTCCCCCTCGCAGCAATTGCGGCCCCGGTTTCGGCCCAGGGTGTCCCGGGCTGCCCGATCCGGATCACGATGTACGATGCGCTGTATCTACATGCCCTCCCATCCTATGGTTCGGCAGGCACAGGCTGGTTGACGGCTGGCGACATCGGTTGTCTGTTCGGGCGGAGTGGCAACGCCGCCTGGGTGCAGCTTGCACTCCCCAACCAGATCGCAACGCCGCTGGGTTGGGCACCTGCCAGCGCTTTTACCACGACGGTGCCGATCACCGTCCTGCCGGTCACCGATTCGACAGCGCCCGTCCCGCCCCCTGTCACGCCGCCAACCACAACCCAAACGTATGTGGTGCGCGCAGGTGACACATTGTACACAATTGCACAGCGGTATGGCGTTGTGTGGACGGCGCTCGCACAGGCTAATAACCTGGTGTCGCCCTACGTGATCTATGTTGGTCAGGTGTTGGCTATCCCTGGCACAACGGCCACGACTCCCCCGCCAGGTTATGGTCAATATGTTGTGAAACAGGGCGACTACCTGGTGAGCATCGCCCGCCAGTACAACCTGAGTTGGTGGACTCTGGCGACTGTCAACGCTATCCAGTACCCGTATGTCATTTATCCTGGTCAGGTTCTGTTGATACCTGCCAGTAGTTAGCCGGTCGGGTTCAAACACGCGCCCATTTCACTGCCTCGGCCAGTCTGGTCGAGGCAGTTTGGCGTGCATAGTCCGACGGGCCTATGCCAATCCCCGCCACCTGCCCTATCCAAATATCCCCCATTGCCACGATGTAGTATCTGTGCGAATGGTTTATCCTCGACATGATCGGAATCGTTTTATAGGGAAAAGAGTCGACGTGCAGAGGCTCAGACAACTCCGGCATTCCAGGCTTGTTTCGTTATTTGTAGAAACATTTAGCGAATGGAGGCGTGATAACACGTCACGTCTGGCAGGCGCGTTGGCCTATTTTGCGGTGCTGTCGATCGCGCCTCTTCTGTTGATCACGGTCACAATTGTCGGCCTCGTCACCAACCAGAACACCGTTCAAGGCGATGTGTATAACCAGCTTGCCAACGTCATCGGTACGAACAGCGCCAACCTGGTGCAAGGCATGGTCCGGAGTGTGAACCGGTCCCAATCCGGCGGGCTGGCTGCCGTATTCAGCATCCTGACCATGATCTATGGCGCAACCGGGATTTTTACCCGTTTACAGGAGGCGCTGAATACTATTTGGGAAATCGATGTCAAGCAGGGACAGGGCATTTTGCGCACGATCAAACGCTGGTTGTGGTCGGCAGTCATGTTACCAGTGATCGGCGTGGTGTTTTTGCTGGCGCTAGCGCTGAACACCGCCCTCTCTGCCGTCGAACACTTTTTTGGCAACCAGATTCCGCATATGGGTTACATCTATTTGCTGCAAGGATCGAGTTTTCTGCTATCAGCGACCGTGATCACGTTCCTCTTCGCCGTGATTTACAAATATCTGCCGGATGCTGACACTGAATGGGAAGATGTGCTGACCGGCGCAGCTTTCACGGCGGTGTTATTCGGCGTCGGGCAGTTAGCGCTCAGTTCCTACCTATCACACAGCAGCGTGGTATCCGCGTATGGCGCTGCCGGGACCTTCATGGTGATCCTGTTGTGGGTATACTATTCGGCCCAAATTTTCCTCTTCGGGGCGGAATTTACTCAGGTGTTCGCGCGGCAGCGCGGCAGCAAAATCGAACCGGCCAGTTATGCTTACCGGCTGAGCGCCGACAACCCGGATCGCACTCCACACCAGGGGTTCACCGAAGGCAGTGATTAACACGCAGGATCGGATTCATCGGCCACAGTGGTTCACCCGCAAGTTGTGTGCTAGATCAGGGTGGGAGTAACACGCGAAGCCTC
>CAYMTN010000409.1:0-2835 GCA_964393335.1 uncultured Anaerolineaceae bacterium | reverse complement strand
CGCCAGCCAGCCGAAATCCGGCTGCGGCGCTAGCTGTGGTGGCGCATCCAGCGGCTCGTACTCGCCGCGCAGCAGGCCCAGCCCGTAATCGTCGTTGAAGTCGTTGCCGTACCACTGCCAGATCACGATCTGCGGCTCCAACGGGATGCCGAACGTTTTTAACATTTGCAGGTGCGAGCGTGCCCCCGTAGACCCCAGTCCCAGGTCCATGACGCTCCACCCGTGATCCTGGTGCAGGCGTTCGACCCAGCAGTCCGCGAATTCCACCCAGCACACGCTGAACGAATCGCCCACCACCGCGATCTCGACCGGCCACTGCGGCGGGCGGCTGCGCAGCCCGACCCGCGATCCCCACAGACTGATCGAGTCGATGTGAAAGGCTTCGTCGCCCACGCCCAGCCGGTAATTGTGCAGGTTGGGCCGCAAGACGCGCTGGTAATCGATGTCCCACTCGAAGGGCGGCAGCGGCACGATGCGCATGTCGTTCCAGGGCACGACGCGCACGTTTTCGACCGCGCCTTGCACGTCTGGGGGCATGGCGTCAAATCCAACTCGCAGCAGCACTTCGAGCATCAGCCATGCGATGACGAGGCCGAACAGCACACCGGCCAGGCGCAGAATCGCGGTTCGGATGGCGGATCGAGATAGATGGGTGGATCGTGTGCGCATACCTATGCTCCATTCTGGATTCGACCCAGTCATTATATCAAACACACGGCGAACCGGCATGTTGCCGCCGGTCTGTTCCGCGCGTATAATCGAACAAATGTTTTAGAGACGATGAGGAGTCCTGAATCATGGCGCTTAAAGAGACATTGCTCGATTCCTTGCAGCGTGCCTATCAGGAGCAGGTGGCATTCATCGACACGCTGCCGGAGGCCGAACGCACCGCCAGCGGCACCCCCGACCACTGGGCGGCTAAAGACGTAGTGGCCCACCATGTCGAATGGTCGATCCGGCTGATGGACCGGTTGGACCTGCTCTCACGCGGCGAGCCGCTGCCCACTTACCAGGCCGACGACCACGAAAACGCGGGCATTTTTGCCGCGTACCAGGGCGTTTCCTGGGACGAGCTGCGGCGGCTGGCGCAAGAAACGCGCACCCGCGTGATCCAGTACGTCTGGACGGCGGCGGACGACGACCTGGCCGATGCGGAGCTTTCCCCCTGGAAGGATGGCCGCCCGCTGTGGCAGCACTTCGCCGGGACGTATGTCACGCACGTGCTGCTGCATCAAATCAGCTACCACCAGGAACACGGGCGGATGGATCGCGCCGCCGAATTGGGCGAGACGCTCACGAACCTGACGCTGCCGCTGGACGACGCGCCGGACTGGCGCGGGACCGTGATCTATAACCAGGCGTGCCTGCTCGCGCTGGGCGGGCAGACGGAGACCGCCATCGGCAAATTGGGCGAGGCGCTGGCGCTGAATCCCGGCCTGGTCGAGTGGTCCAGGGAGGACCCGGATTTCGCGTCGATCCGCGCCGAGCCGGGCTACCAGGCGTTGTACGCGTAACAGGTGGACGGGTTTTCCCGTGCGGTTGCCGCCACCCGGCGAATAAGCTTAAAATCGATCATACAAATTCCGCACGAGGGAGAAACCTGTGACGACGAAAACCGAATACACGCTGGCCGGGTATGACGCCGCCTATTCCGGCGCAGTGGTGGTCCGCGTGCCGGAGGCGGGCTTTCTGCGCATCGCCGGACCGGACCGCATCGACTTCATCCAGCGGCAGACGACGAACGACGCCCGCACGTTGGCCTCTGATCGTGCGCTGCTGACCGTGCTGACGTCCGCCACCGCGCGGTTGTTGGACGTGTGGCGCTTGGTGCCGGACGAGGACACGGTCGGCGTGATCACGCTGCCGGGACGCGGTGCGGCGACGGCGGCGTATTTGCAGCGGCGCATCTTTTTCATGGACAAGGTGACCGTGACGGATGCCAGCGCCGAGATCGCGCAGATCGAGGTCTTCGGGCCGGAGTCGGCGGCGCTGCTGGGCGGGTTTGGGCTGGAGACGCTGCCCGAAGCAGGCGCAGTCACGGAAATGGAAGCAGAGGGAGCCGCCGTGCGCGTGATCGGGCAGCATGGCGCGATCGGGCGCGGCTCCCTGCTGCTGGTCGAGTCCGGCGCGGCGGATCGGGTCCTGGCGTGTTTGTTTGCGACGGGCGGTGCGCTGGTAGGACCGGCGATCCACGAGATGCTGCGCGTCGAGGCCGGGCTGCCGGGACCGGTTGGCGAGCTGATCGAAGACTACACGCCGCTCGAAATGAATCTGGACGCGGCGATTTCTGCCACCAAAGGCTGTTATACCGGCCAGGAAGTGATCGCGCGCCAGATCACGCATGACAAGGTGACGCGGCGGTTGGCCGGGCTGCGGCTGGAGGGGCCGGTCAGGGCCGGGGCGGCAGTGCAGGTTGGCGGGCGTGGTATCGGAGTGGTAACGTCGGCAGTCAAGTCGCCGCACCTGGGCGTGATCGCGCTGGCCGTGCTGCGCCGCCCGCACGACGTGGCAGGCGTGGCGATCAGCGTCGTGCCGGAAGACGGCGATTCCGTGCCGGGCGTGACAGTGGCGCTGCCATTTGCCGGGTGATCGATTCTGGGGCTACAGCAAAAAGACCGGGCATGGTAGCGCCCGGTCTTATTTTTGCATCCCGTTCCCTGCGACCCTGGTAATATCAGACTTAGCCGCAGTGTGCGCAGCCGCCGCCCTGGCTGGCGGCCCCGGTTTCATCTGCCGTGCGGAACGAGTGGCCGCACCCGCAGGATGACACCGCATTCGGATTGTTGATCGCAAACCCGGCACCCATCAGGCTGTCCACGTAATCGATCTCGGACC
>CAYMTN010000408.1:0-2850 GCA_964393335.1 uncultured Anaerolineaceae bacterium | reverse complement strand
GGCAGGCGGTGGCGCTGCCCCCACACCCCCGCCAGGGGCCGACTGGCCCCTGGACCCCGTGCCGGGTGCGCGCTGCGCACCCGGCAGTTGCTAGTTTTCGGTCAAGCCTTTTGGGAAAAGGCTTGTGGGGCACGGGGCAAAGCCCCGGCACACAGCGAGCGCATTTGACGCGTGCCCCGTTTATGGTACAATGCCCGCATCGAGACGCCGCGTTTTCGAGGCGGCGTCTTCAGCCAGTTTTGGGTAATGATGCGAAGCGTGCCTGAAGACCCTTCCGACCCTCCTTCTTACATAACGTGCAGTACGGTTGAACGTGCAGCGGCAGCGCAGCCGGTCCTGTTAGGGGCAAGGCTGTGTCTGGTGTTCGCCTGCTGCGCCCTACCCACGCGTCACACACTCCCCCAAGCGAGCTTTGAAGGTGGCAACCTGTGAACAGCTTAACCGGATTGCTGGTGTTGAGCGGGTGCATCCTGCTGAACGCCGTGCTCAAATTAGCCTACGTCGCGCTGATCAATGCGCACAAAGCGCGCCTGAAGGAAATGGCCGAGGAAGGCAACAAAAACGCCGGACGGGCCTTTGACCTGTCCAGCGATGCCACGCGCATGTTCGCCTCGCAGCAGGTAGTCGATTTGCTGCTGCGTTTTTCGATTGCGCTGGTCGCGGCGATCACGCTGGTCCCGCCGCTGCGGGATGCGCTGGTCGACCAGAACGTCAACCGGTCGCTGGCCGCCGGGCTGTCGTACGGCAGCGTGCTGCTGGTCGTGGCGATCGTGACGCTGGTTTTCGGCGAGATGCTGCCCGGTAATATTGCGATTGGTTACGCCGACCAGATCGCCATCCGATCCGCGAGCAGCATCAACGTGATCTCGCACGTGCTGGCCCCACTGCTGCGCCTTTTGCAGTGGATCAGCGGGCAGTTTGCCGCGCCCATCGTGGGACGCAGCAGCAGCGCGCTGGTCACCGAAGAAGAGATCAAGATGCTGGTCGATGCCGGGTCGGAAGGCGGCGCGATTGAAGACGAAGAGAAAGAGATGATCTACTCGATCTTCCAGTTTGGCGATACGCTGACGCGCGAGGTGATGGTGCCGCGTATTGACATCGTCGCGCTGGAGAGCGACACGCCGCTGCCAGAAGCGCTGGACGTGATCGTCAAAGCGGGCCATTCGCGCATCCCGGTTTACGAAGGAAATATCGATCACATTCGCGGGCTGTTATATGCCAAAGACCTGTTGATGCTGTGGCGGGACGGTGACACCGCGCGCCCGCTGCGCGACGTGCTGCGCCCGGCGCACTTCGTACCCGAGTCGAAAAAAGCCGGGGACCTGCTCACCGATTTGCAGCAGCGTAAAATCCACCTGGTGATCGTGGTCGACGAATATGGCGGGACGGCAGGCCTGGTGACCATCGAGGACCTGATCGAAGAGATCGTCGGCGAAATCCGCGACGAATACGACATCAACGAAGAGGAAATTTACCAAAAGGTCGGCCAGCACGAATACATCGTTGACGCCGGGATCGACCTGGACGACCTCAACCGCCTGCTGGACAGCGATCTGCCGACCGACGACAGCGATACGCTGGGCGGTTACGTCTTCAGCCGTCTCGGCAAAGTGCCCGAAGAAGGCGAGCAGATCGAAGAAGACGGGCTGCACATGCAGGTGCTGAGCGTGGATGACCGCCGGATTCGCAAAATCCGGCTGATACAGACTCCGCCTACCCCCTCCGACGAGCCGGAAGACGACATCCGCGAGGAACCCGCCGCCGCACCGGATTGAAGAGCGGCGCTGCGCGGGCTGCTGTGGTAACCCTGGCGATGCCGTGTGCCTTCGCCCACATTTCCTGACAGGTTATCCGCGCTCGCGCAGCCGATCCTGGACCGCCTCGCCGGTCAGCTCGCGCAGCGCATCGGACGCGATCCAGCGCGCCGCCGGGGAATCGATCTGCTGAATCTATTCGGCGGTGGCTATGGCACTGAACGCCATCAGCGCCGGACCCGCCAGCCGACCGACCCCCAGACGACCCCAGGCGCACCATGGATTCTCCCGATCTCAACCTCGCGATCAGGATACTGCACGATGATGGTATAAGCATAAGACCCCGTCGATGGATCGATTTCCCAAAGACTGTACACGACCGCCTGCCCGTCTCGCGCGATTCCATGGGGTCGAACGAGATCGCCGAGGTCGATAGGGGCCTGTCCCGGCAGCGCCAGATACCACGTATCACCGGATAAATAGAAGCTGGCTCCATCGGGTGCGGTCAAGCTGTACAGCTCCAGGAGCCCGGACATCGGTTCGGTTTGCCCGGTGCGCCAGTTTAGCCAGGTGCCTCCCCCGGCGGTGTCAAACAGGTAGTCCTGATCCTGTTCCTGAAACCAGGTAGAGTCGAACAACCCGTGGTAATCGTAATCGGCGAAATGGTGTTGGGCGATGAGGTCACCAGCCGGACTATAGACGCGGAGGTCCCAGGGATAGGTATCATCCCCGAGGCCGATTTTGACCGCAATGCCTGGGTGTCCCCACGCGACATCACTCGCGCCGGATGTCACAGCGGCCGCGATCGGGAATGAATCCAGCACGTGAACGGTTCCGCTCACCAGATCATGGACGACTACCTGAGCCGTGCCTACCTGGTCCTCACTCGTGAATGCGATCGTGTCGATGCGGAGGTCCAACCAGACCAGTTGTTGACCATCCGGCGACCAGTCAGGTGCCGATCGCAAAATGTATCGGCCCGGATTGACAGGGCCGTCCCACACGGCATCTGCTGGCTGATCGGCTATTCTGTAAGTGTGCCCGGATGGGATGTCGAGCATCCAGATGTTTTCCGGGGGAGAATAACCGCCGCTGC
>CAYMTN010000407.1:0-2853 GCA_964393335.1 uncultured Anaerolineaceae bacterium | reverse complement strand
TGCATTCGACCGGCGCGACGAAATTCATGGGAGCCGGGCCGGGCCTGGGCCTGACCATCGCCAAAGGCGTCGTAGACGCGCACGGCGGGCGTATCTGGGTCGAAAGCAACGGCCACGATCCCGAAACGCTGCCGGGCAGCACGTTTTTCATCGCGCTGCCGCTCACCCCGCCGGACGAAACACGCGTCGACCCGTTCGAATCGACGGTCAGCCTCAGCGTGCGGGCGTTCCGCGAGATCGTGCGGGCCACCAGCGAACAACCCGCCTCCCGCACGGTGCCGCGCCCGCCCGCCGGTCTGCGCCGCTAACGTCGGGGGTTTGGCCCCTGCGCCCGGCGTGCGTTTTGAATCGCGGTGGCTCTGCCCTCGCGCCCCTGCCAGCGACCAGTTGGCCCTGGACATCCACCCCGCCGCGCGAAACTTGTTACAATAGACGTACAAACAGCCTGCGCACAGATAGTCAGGAGCGAATCATGGAACAACGCAAACTCGGACGCACCGGCCACATGAGCACGGTCATCATCATGGGTACGGCGGCTTTCTGGTCCATCGACCAGCAGGGCGCAAACGAAGCGCTTGACCTGATCCTCGCCAGCGGCATCAACCACATCGACGTCGCGCCGCAGTATGGCAACGCCGAAGAAGTGACGGGACCCTGGCTCGAAGCCCACCGGGACCGGTTTTTCCTCGGCTGCAAAACGCTCGAACGCCGCCGCGATGCAGCTATGATCGAGCTGAACCGCTCGCTCAAGCGGCTGCACACCGACGTTTTCGACCTGTACCAGATGCACGCCGTCTGCACGCTGGAAGACCTCGACGCGGCGCTCGGTCGCGGCGGTGTGATCGAAACGATGACCGCCGCCCGCGATCAAGGCAAGGTGCGTTACCTGGGCATCACCAGTCACGGCATGTTGGCCCCGGTGGTGCAGCTTGCCGCGCTGGAGCGCTTCGATTTTGACACGGTGATGCTGCCGATCAACGCGCGCCTGTTCGCCAATGCGGATTACCGCCGCGACGCCGAACGCCTGCTCGCGCTCTGCCAGCAGCGCGACGTCGGCGTGATGGCCATCAAATCCGTCGCCAAAGGTCCCTGGGCCGGGCGCGAAAAAACCTATAACCCCTGGTACGAACCCTACGACGTGCAGCAAGACATCGCGGACAGCGTGCGGTTTGTGCTCTCGCAGCCGGTGACCGGCCTGCCCAGCGCGGCGGATGTCCGGCTGCTGCCGGCGCTCATCCAGGCGGCGGAAAACTTCACGCCGATGAGTGCCGACGAGCAGCAGGCGCTGATCGCCGCCCGCGCCGCCGACGCGCTCATCTTCGACGGCCCGCAGGGGATCGGCTGAGAATCGCCGGATCGCGGTCAACGAACCGCTAACCACGATGGATCGATTATGATTGAACTCGTTGTGTTCGACTGGGGCGATACCGTCATGCGCGACATGCCCCAGTACGGCGGCCCGATGGTCGATTGGCCGCACGTCGAAGCCATGCCGGAGATCGAAATGGCGCTGCGCGCGCTCAAACCGGCGTACCGCCTCGCGCTGGCGACCAACGCCGCCGCATCCGGCGCGGAGCATGTACGGGCCGCGCTGGCGCGTGTCGGGCTGGATGAGCTGTTTGACTCGATCCTCACCGCGCGTGAATTGGGCGTCAGCAAGCCCGACCCGGCTTTTTTTGACGCGCTGCTGGCCGCCTGCGGCTGTATGCCGCACCAGGCCGTGATGGTCGGTGACAATTTCCGCACGGACATTGTCGGTGCCAAGCTGGCGAGCCTGTGGGCGGTGTGGTACAACCCCACCCACGCCGCGCCCCCCGGCGACTCTGCTCTCGCGGCGGACGCCGAAATCGGCGCGCTGTCCGATCTGGCTGCCGCGATCCGCGCGCTGGATGTACTCGCGCCGGGTTCCGCGTGACCGTTGGCCGTTGGCCATAACGGCAGCAAACAAAGTCCCCTCGCCCGATAGCAGGCGAAGGGACTTTTTTACCGCAGGGAAAAAGCTTCTCGCTTTTCCTCTGTGTTTTTCTGCAGCCTCTGTGGTGATGCTTTTTCGCTGCCGAGTCGGGCTTACGCTTCCAGCGCGCGCCAATACAGGCCGCCGCCCCCTTCCCGCTGCAAGAATCCGTACTCGACCAGGTCCCGCCGCAACTGCGCGTAATCGGGATTGACCTGGTCCAGCAGCGCGTTGACCTGGCGCTCGGTGTACTGCGTGCCCGGCTCAAACCGGGTCGCCAGCCAGCGCAGCACGGCGAGCAGTTTTTTCTGCTTGGTGGGGATGTGCTTCAGCCGCGTGCCCGTGAAATAGTCCATGAACACCTTATAGTCGTACGCGTCGAGATTGAGCGCGTCCACCCACGCCATATCCGGCTGCTGGCGCGTATCCTGCTGCGTGATCTCCTCCAGCCGGAGGACAAACCCGGTCAGGCGCTGCAACACGGGTTTGTTCAGGCGGTAGATGCGCGTGGTGCCGACGGCTCTCAGGTTGACCAGCCCCAGCTTGTGCAGCCGCGCCAGGTGATGCGAGATCGTCGGTTCGGTCAGGTCGAGCGCTGCCGCCAATTCCCCGACGGTATGCGGCTTTGCGCCCAACAGGCCGACCATGCGCAGCCGCGTTTCGTCGGCCATCACCTTGAGAAATTCGAGTAGGACGTTGAGTTCTGCTTGTGTCATGCCGCACCTGCTTCGATACACATCAAATTAGACGGACATCTAATTAGAAGTATATCGAAATAGCGCGACGCGTCAAGGGGCAAAAATCAGCACCACAGAGTCCACAGAGAAACAGGGTGTATTCCAGATTGATGTTGTTGGCGAATTCGATGGCAGGTCGTTGAGGTAGGGGCGCTGCTTGCC
>CAYMTN010000406.1:0-2854 GCA_964393335.1 uncultured Anaerolineaceae bacterium | reverse complement strand
CTGCCCGGAGAGGGTCGCCAGGTAAAGACCTGGCTCCTCACACGCCGGAGGGGCTCGATGTGCCGCACCTGTGGGCGGCACCCGCGCGCGGTTCTGCGAACCCACGCGGTTTGTCGGCCCCGATACACCGGGCCGACACAACGCACCCTGGGATGTGACGACAGAGGTCGCTCACATTCCGGGGCGTTGCAGTCGCTGGCGCGACTATCTTGCAGCTTGGCACTCGCACGTGTGTGCTTATTCAGCCACCGCTTCGACCAGCGCCATCACGTCTTTGAGCACGGGTTTGTTCTTGAAGTACAACACCTGGGCTGGAACGTTCTCCAACTGCTCGTGCGCCAGATTCACGCCTTCATAGACCAGCAAGATCAGGTTGCTGCGTTTCGCGGCGTGGACCTTGGCGACCTTACGTCGCAAATACTCCGGGTGCCAGAACCCGACGATTTCAATGATCGCGCGCCGCCCGGTTTTGGTATGGGTGAGTGTGAAATCCGGGATGAAGACCGTATCACCAAGTAAGATCACGTTGTCTTCGCGCGTGAGTTCCCATTTCTTGCGCTCGTCACCGAACTTGGTGTGGAACTCAGCCGCGAAATCCGCTTCCATCTGGCTGTCGAACTCCCCGCTGTGTTTGAAGTGCGAGCTGAGCGGGGCCTTGTCGTTCAGGTGATAGGTCAGCAGGGTGTCGAACTGCGGCGGATGCACGTCGGCACGCATTTGCCAGCGATCGCACAACAGCAGCGCGGGCAGGAACGCCGCGAACTGCCGCCCATAACGCGTGGTCGCGTTGACGAACGGCGAAATCGGCCCGTCTAACTCGACATGATACCCGCCATCAGCTTTGGGTGTGGCCCAGAACATCAACTTGAACAGCTTCAGGTAACGCCAGAAATCTTTGTAGTTGTCGTAGATATCAACCTGCACTGCACGCGCCCAGTACAACACGCCGCGCGCCAGTTCGAGGTTGTACCGTGCGATCAAGGTCTCTGGCGTCCACTCACGCCCGGCATCGACCAGCAGATACTCAGCGGGACGGTCCGCAAACAGCAGCGTTTCGACCTGTTCGGGCGATAGCCCCAGTTCCTCCGCGATGTGCCCGAATACGTCCTGCTGCGTCTGCTGGTGGAACAGATCGCGTTCGGCGAACACCGGGCCGAGTGCGAAGGTTTGACGCCGGATGTCTTCCGGCAAAACGGGTGTGTCGAGCGGCTCGAACGTAGCATCGTCGGCCAGGACTTTCGCCAGCCCGCGTATGACCGTGTAATCCGTGCTGTCACCTTCAAACACTTCAAGTGCGTCCTCCCATACCTGCCGGGGCTGCCCTGCGTGATCCTGAAACAACGCGATCAACTGCGCCGCTGTGTTGCGCCAATGGGCATTATCAGGCAGCAGGTCGATCATGACCTGTGTACCACGCTTGCGCAGCCGGGGCCGGACCAGATCACCGGTGAGCATCAGTCCCCCGAGTCATGTAATGCTCGTAGCGCAAACAAGGCGTCAACCCGAGCGATTCCGCCAACCGGATCGAGGCTGTGTTGGTCATTTCGACCTGGTAACGTGGCACACCGCCTCGTGACAAGATTGCCTGAAGGGCAGTCGTGGTGATACGGCGTGCATAGCCGCACCGGCGCGCCTCGTCACGTGTGTGCAGTCCGGCCACCTCCCAGACTGCGCCAAAGTTGTGGTAGATGAAACACGCACAAACCGCTTGCGCGCCTGCGTAGATGGTGAAGGACGATGCACCTGCTTCGAAATGACTCCGCATTTCTTCGAGCGTATACCCGTTTTGGGCGAACAATTCAAGGCAGGCAGGGTCAGGCCGCTCCGATATCATCACATCGTCGCAATCGTGGCAGGGTTGGATGTGGTTACCGGTGTAGGATGCGAATGCGCGTATGAAATCCAGAGGGAACGCCTGTTCAAAAACGGTGCGGGATATATCATCAACAAACTTGATTACCACTGGCTGCGCCATGCGATAGTGGTCGCGGATATACTCCAACAGCACGCGGGCGGTTGGGGCAGTGGTCGCTACCGGCATGAATACACGAGTGGCCTGGGGATACGCCATTTTATCCCATGGCAACAACTGCGCATCATAGCTGAGCAGAACACCTTGACCATCGCCTGCTTCGACGCCGTAACAGTCCATATCATCAGGATGTAAATGCAAGTATTTGAGGTGCGGCAAATGACGCAGCGGATCGGTGTTCAGGAAGGCCAGTGCGTCCATCACTGTTTTCTCCGGGCCCGGCGGCGCTGGGCTTTGCTCTCTTCGACGGTGTTACGCACGAACACGTCGTACAACACGGCCTGCCGGTTACCAACTTTGCGCAAGACACGTCCCAATCGCTGGATGTATTCGCGCGCGCTGGACGTGCCGCCCAACACGATCGCGACCTTGGCTTCCGGCACATCAACGCCCTCATTCAACACGCGCGAGGTGACGATGACGCGATAGGTGCCCGCCTGAAAGCTATCCAGGATATGCTTGCGCTCGGCGGCTTTGGTTTCGTGCGTGATGACCGGGACCAGGTGATGGCGCGCGATGGCATAAGCGACCGCGTTATTCTCGGTGAAGATCAGGGTTTGCTCGTGGAAGTGCTCGTGCAGCAGGTCGTCGAGCACGTCGCGTTTACCCTGCGCACCCGCCAGCAGGCGTTGAATGCGCTGGCGCGCGAGCAGGGCACGGCGGGCGTCCTGCTCGAAGGCGCTGAGCCGCATCAGTTCCTGTAACCACTGCCTGCCATGCGTGCGTTGGAGTTGGCGCGAGCGGAAGAACCCGGCATAGATTGCGTAATCGGCATCATACTGCGCTTGTTCGTCCGGCGTGAGATCGACGCGGATGCGTTCG
>CAYMTN010000405.1:0-2910 GCA_964393335.1 uncultured Anaerolineaceae bacterium | reverse complement strand
CGGTGGCGAGCGCATAGGGCAGGAACCACAGCGGGATCATGCCGGGGAAGTTGAACGGCGTGATGGCCGCTGCTACGCCGAGCGGCTGGCGAATCATGTGTTCGTCAATGCCGCGTGCAATGTCTTCGCTGTTGTAGCCTTGCATCAACGACGGCATGCCGCAGGCCACCTCGACATTTTCGATCCCGCGCTGCAGCTCACCCACGCTTTCCCGGTAGGTTTTGCCGCACTCGTTGGTGATCGTGCGTGCGAGTTCGTCGAGGTGTTCTGCAAGCAGCAGCTTGAGCTTGAACAGCGGCTGCACGCGCTCGGCGACCGGCACGCGCCGCCAGTCCAGGTAGGCCCGGTGACCGGCTTCGGCGGCCCGCGCAACTGTTTCACGCGGCGTGAGCGCCACCTGGCCGATCACGGCTGCGCTGGCCGGATTTTCGACATCGAGCACGTCACCCGCGCCGGGATCGTGCCACTGCCCGTCAATGTAATCCAGGATTTTTACGACCACAATCTCGCCTCCACCTTCAGATTTCTGCAAGCTTCACCGGGCGATTTTCCCGGTAGGATTTGAGCGCCGCCATCGCGATCACGACCGGGGCGCGTCCATCTGCACCCGTGACCGGCATGGGAGCACCGTCGCGCAGGCACTGGATGAATGCTTCCACCTCAGCTTGATACGACCCCATATACCGCTCCAGGAAAAAATTCAGCGGAAGATCACGCGCGACGGCTTGCGCGGTGCTGAACGTAATCGCGTTTGGGTACCAGTTCTCACTGCGCGCTGCGCCCTGGCTGCCAAAAACCTCCACCCGTTGATCGTATCCATACACGGCCCGGCGGCTGTTTTCGATGGTGCCAATTGCCCCGTTTTTGAACTTAAGCGTGATCACGGCGGTGTCGATGTCGCCCGCCTCGCCGATGCGTGGATCTACCATCACGCCGCCTGCTGCATAAACCTCGTCCACGTCCCCCAGCAGAAAACGCGCCATGTCGAAATCGTGAATCGTCATGTCGAAAAACAGCCCGCCGGAGACTTTGACATACTCAATCGGCGGGGGCGCAGGGTCGCGGCTGATGATGTGTAGCCGGTGCGGCGTGCCGATTGCGCCGTCCTCAAGGGCCTGTTTGATGCGCCGGTGGTTGGCGTCGAAGCGGCGATTAAACGCGATCATCAGACTGACCCCGGCCCGTTCGACGGCGGCCAGCGCCGCGTCGATTTTGTCCAGGTCTGCGGCGATCGGTTTTTCGCAGAAGATATGCTTTCCGGCTTCTGCCGCCTGCACGATAAATGGCGCATGGGTATTGGTGCTGGAGCAGATCATCACCGCCTGGATCGTGGCGTCATCCAGCAGATGGCGGTAATCGTCTACCACGCGGGGTGCCCCAACCGCCGCCGCGCACGCGCGCGCCGATTCCTGGTTCACGTCGGTCACGGCGGCCAGTTCTACGCCGGGCATCATCGCCAGGGTGCGCGCGTGAATCTGCCCGATACGACCGGTCCCAACTAACCCTACACGGATTCTCTCGCTCATGCCTTTGATCCTCGGCCCTACAGCCCCAGCTGCCTCAAATAGTCCCGGTTGGCTTGCGAATAACGCTTGGGTAGGCCGGGGTCATCGGTCAGAATATCCTGCTCCACGATGGCCCAGCCCTCATACCCGCAGTCGTTTGCGGCCTGGATAACCGCCGGGAAATCAACCTCACCCTTACCCAACGGGCAAAAGACCCCGGCGGCAACCGCCTCGAAATAGCCTTTGTGCTGCTCGCGGCATTCGTGGGCGATGCTCGCGCTGCAATCCTTGAAATGCAGGGAACGGACGCGCGTCCCATATTCGCGGATGGCCTGGACCGCGTCTCCTCCGGCATAGTGCCAGTGGCCGGTATCCAGGCATAGGCCCACCAGGTTTGGATCGGTCCGCGCCATCAGTTCGCGTGTTTCATCGGGCGTTTCGACGTACCCAGCGCAGTGGTGGTGGAAGATGATCTCCAGCCCCAACTCGTCGTTGATTCGTCTGGCGATTTTGTCTGTGCCGGCGGCGAACATGTCCCATTCCGCAGGGCTTAACACCGACCCGGTGCGCCGTCCGGCCTGTTTGACCAGTTCGTCGACGGCGCCGTTGTCGTCCGCCAGCACGATATACTTTGCGCCCATAGCGGCCAGCAGTCTGCCCACTTTGAGCGCTTCCCGCGCGCCTGCTTCGTGCGCGGCAGGGTCCACCAATTTGACCGGCACGAACGCAGACAGCAATTGCAGGCCGCGCCGTTGCAGCTCGCCGCGCAGCACGTCCGGATCGGTTGGCAGATAACCGTAGGGCCCCAGTTCGAGGCCGGTGTAACCCGTCCCGGCGATTTCGTCGAGCACCTGGCTATACGTAAATTTGGGTTCGATCCCTTCAAATTCATAGATACCCCACGAAACCGGGGCACTGGCGATTTTGATGGTCATAGTTTTACCTTTCCCTACCATGCCTCATAAGTAATAACGCTGCTGCTTTTTGGCTTTTTCATAGTCTTGGCGGGACCGCTGAACGTCCGGGTTTTCACTTACCTCTGCGATGGCGACGTCCCACCATGACTCGTAACCGCCGACACGCTGGTGACGGTCCACCTCGGTCACAATACATACCGGCCTGTTCTCGACCGATTTTGCCTCTTCCAACGCGGTCATCAGCGCGTCTCGCGTGTTCGCGCGGATGACGTGCGCCCCCAGGCTTTCGCAATTTTTGGCGTAATCGACTGGCAGCACGTCCCCATCGAGCAGACTGTCGTCACTGCGATAGCGGTACTTCGTGCCAAAGCCGTCGCTGCCCACGCTTTTGCTCAGCCCGCCGATGCTGGCGAAGCCGTGATTGTCCAGCACGACGATGACGACCTTGATCCCTTCCTGGACCATTGTCACCAGTTCGCTGTTCAACA
>CAYMTN010000404.1:0-2963 GCA_964393335.1 uncultured Anaerolineaceae bacterium | reverse complement strand
GCAAGATGATCATGTTGAGCAAGGTCTTTCCGACATTGGACTGCTGCAGCTGCATTACCACACCGAAGATGTCGGCTGTTGCCCACCACGACCATATCGAGCTTTTGACCTATTGTGAGGTTCAGTCGATCCACAGGAACGGCAGCGGTCGCTTCGTAGCTCAGGTGGTCCAAAAGCCGCGTTACGTTGACATCGATGCTTGCACCGGCTGCCGCCAATGCGAATACGCCTGCCCCATCGATCTGCCCTCACCGTTTGACAGAAACCTGGGGGCTGTGCGCCCGATTCGCGTACCTTTTTCGACAGCGGTTCCGCAGAAAGCCGTTATCGACATCGAAAACTGTTTGTTGTGCGGAAAATGTGAGCAAGTATGTCCGGTCGATGCTATCGACTTTGCCCAGCAGCCTGAAACCATCGAGATTGAAGCGTGCGCGGTCATCCTTGCCACCGGTTTTGAACTGACGCCAACGGATGCTAAAGCTGAGTATGGTGGTGGAAAGATCCTTAACGTTGTCGATGCGTTGATCATGGAACGACTGCTTGCACCGACCGGCCCCTACGGGCATGTGCTGCGCCCCTCAGATGGCAAGGAGCCGGACTCGATAGCGTATGTGCAATGCGCCGGATCACGCGACACAACATTGGGCGTCGAATACTGCTCGCGTGTGTGCTGCATGTACGCCATCAAACAGGCGATGCTGCTTTCTGGCGCGCTGCCGCTGGCCGATATCACGATCTACTACATGGACATCCGTACGTTTGGTAAGGGTTATGAGCAGTTCTATCAAAATGCAAAAGCTATGGGCATCGAGTTCGTCAAAGGCAAAGTGGCTCGCATAACGGAGGATGAGGCCCAAAACCCTGTCGTACGCGTGGAGTTGATCGAAGATGGCTCGAAAGTCGTTGAGCGACCCCATGATCTCGTCGTGCTCTCAGTTGGGATGCTGCCCGGTTACGATCCGCGTTCGCTGTATGGTGTCCCAACCGCCGATGATGGTTTTGTGTCGATCCCCGCGCCCAACATCCGGCCAAGCGTGACTGATACCGCTGGTGTCTTTGTCACAGGAACAGCGGCGGGGCCGATGGACATTGTGGACAGCATTGTGATGGCCGGTGCCGCCGCTGCGGAAGCCGCAGCGTACCTGGAAGAAATCCGCACGCCATCGCCGCAGTTCGCAGCAATCAAGGAGGCCGTTCATGCCTGAGACACAAGTGAATGGTGACGTCCGAATAGGCGTCTATGTGTGTTACTGCGGCGGCAATATCAGTGATGTGATCGACTGTGAGCAAGTTGCGGCAGCGCTGCGGGGACTTCCCAATGTTGTTGTTGCCCGCACTGACATGTCAATGTGCTCGGATGCGGGTCAGGCTATGATCGAGGCTGACATCCACGAGCACGGCGTCAACCGGGTAGTGGTCGGTGCGTGCGCCCCATCGCTGCACGAACGGACTTTCCGGGGCACAGTGGCGCGCGCCGGACTGAATCCCTACCTGTATCACCATGTGGGGCTGCGCGAACAGGATTCATGGGTGCACCAGAGTAATCCGCAGAAGGCGACAGAGAAGGCCATCCGTATGATGATGACGGGTGTCGCCAAGGCGTGCTTGCTGGAACCCCTGGAGCCAATCGTGCTCGACGCCGAACAGCACGCGCTGGTTATTGGCGGCGGTGTGGCAGGCTTGCGGGCGGCCTGGGACATCGCGCGGCGCGGCATCCGCGTGACGCTAATCGAGAAGTCACCGTTTCTGGGCGGACACGTTGCCCAGCTTGAAACGACGTTCCCCGTCGGCGAGCAGGCACGCGAAGCACTGCATAACCTGATCGAGACGGTGCTGGCGCATCCGCTGATCACCGTACATACCCGCGCTGAACTGACCGGCGTGCGCGGTTACGTGGGCGACTTCCAGGTAACGATCACCCAACAGTCGCGCGGCGTTAGCGAGGATTTTGTGCACTTTGAGGAAGCCGCTGCTGCCTGCCCGATCACGGTGCTGGACGAGTTCAACTATGGCCTGACGGCGCGCAAAGCCATCTATCGCGCCTATCCGGGTGCTTATCCCAAGCTGCCTGCTATCGACTGGGCCAACTGTGACGGTTGCGGCCAATGCCTCCGTGTCAATGGGGCCGGGTTGGACCTGGAGAACAAACCGATCACGTTTGAATTGAATGTCGGCGCGTTTGTGGTGGCGACCGGTTTCCGGCCCTACGAACCGCGCCAGGGTGAACATGGTTTTGGCGAGCACCCCGAAGTGATCACGCTGCCGCAGATAATCCGTCTGTTGGCGTTAACCGGTGAAGGTGATGATCTGGAATGGAAGGGGCGGAAGGTCGAGAATATCGCGCTGATCCACTGCGTGGGCAGCCGCGAGATACCCGGCGTGCACGAACCACAATCTGATGGTCAGGTCAACGACTACTGCTCGCGCGTGTGCTGTACGGCAGTACTGCACTTTGCCAATGAACTACGCGAGCGTTATCCCAAACTCAACATCTTCGACATCCACGAAGACATCCGCACATATGGGCGAGGTCACGAGGACTACTACACTGAAGCGGCAGCAGACAGGGTGCGTTTTTTGCGCTTCCACGGCAATGAGCGGCCCCAAGTCCTGCCCGCACCTGACGGCGACGACAGCCCGCTGCTCGTCCGTGTCAAAGACTATCTGACGTGGGGCGAAAAGCTCGACGTGCCCGCCGATCTGGTGGTGCTGGCGACGGGTATCTTACCCAATCCGGTAGATGACATCATCAATCTGCTGAAGATTTCGGCTGGCAAGGACCGTTTCTTGCTGGAAGTACACCCCAAGCTGCGCCCGGTCGAAACCGCCGTGCCGGGTGTCGTCCTGGCAGGGACCGCGCAGGGACCGATGAACATCCAGGAGACCAGCGCGGCGGCTTCGGCGGCGGCGGCCAGAGCGGCCGTTCTGCTGGGGCAGGGATCGGTCAAGCTCGAACCCTTCGT
>CAYMTN010000403.1:0-2980 GCA_964393335.1 uncultured Anaerolineaceae bacterium | reverse complement strand
CGGCTCGTCCCGCCAGGGCAATCGAACGCACGGCCACAGCGAGCGGCGGTGCGCCGTCCTGCGCGCGGATTCCGCCCGCCGCCAGGACCAAAATCACGAGCGCGGCCAAGACGCCCGCGACAACTCGAAAACGCGAGTTAACCAACCGGTACATCGCCCACCCACTCCGTGAATAATGGTATCAGGTCTGCGCCGAGCGTAACTTCAAAACTGTGCTGCATATCGTCCGGCCCGGCAATCGAATAACGATAGGCAGCGAAATAGTCGTGCAGCGCGGCGAGCAGCCGGTCATAGCCGTAAACGTCCGCCAGCGTGCCAAAAAAGAGCGGCCCCTTCTGGTACACCATGAAAAAATAGGCGCTGCCGGGGTACGCGGTGACCGGGTCCCCGATGCACTGGTCGGGATTTTCGGCGGTGAACTCGTCAACCTGGGTGCGATAACTCGCCAGGGCCGCGCGGTACGCGCCCACGCCTTCGCGTTCGCGGATGTAGACCGCCACCGCGTACTGCGCGAGCGCCTCATCCATCCAGGGGTACAGCGTCTGATCGTTGCCCACCAGGCTGTACCACCACTCGTGCGAGGTTTCGTGCACGAGCACAAACTCAAAAAAGTCGTCCTCTTCGTCCCACGAGTTGGCCGAGATCACGAACAGCCCCGGATACTCGATGCCGCCCGCCGTCGTCGGCGTCTGGACCACGTCAAGCTCGGTGAACGGGTACGGGCCAAACGACGTGTCAAAAATCCGCACGGCCTCGCGCACGATATCCAACCCGGCGCGCGCGCTGATGCCGGCATCCAGCCCGACAGCGGAGCTGCTGAGCGAGTGAGTCTGGTACGGGTCGTAATACACTGTGATCGTGATGCCGTCCTGCTCGCCGCGCAGCGTCACGTAGTTGGCGCTCGCCATCAGCGCAAAATCACGCACCAGCGGCGCGACGTAACGGTGCGTCAGCGTGCCGTCGGCGTTAGCGACGAGGTCCACTTCCGACCCGCTGGCCGCCAGGATCAAGTCCTGCGGCGCGGTGACCTGCACGGTGTAAAACGCCGTTTCGCTGAACACGGCGTCTCCCTGCGGGTGATCGGTGACCTGCCACCAGCCCTGCCCCGGCTCGTACACCGACAGCACCGCGTAGGCGTTTGGCAGCGCCAGCACGCCTTCCAGGTCGCTGAACTGGCCGTACAGCCGCAGCCGATCCGGCGTGATGCGGATCGTGTAGGCCATGTCGATCACCACCTGCGCGTCGGGTTCGAGCGGCACGGCCAGCGGCACGCCGAGCACCGTGCGGGTCGCATCGACCGTCGGCTCGACCGGCACGCCGCCAACCTGTACGGCTTCGACGGTCATATCCGCGCCATACGAGTCGAAGTTCGGGTACAGGCGGAAGACCACCTGGTCCAGCGCGATACCCGGCGCGCGGTTGGTATAACGCACCGTTTCCTGCCCGGTGATCACCATCTCGCCGGACGCGCGTTGCAGCGTCAGCGCCAGCGTATAACGCGGCGCATCGGCATGATCGACCATGTCCCCGGCGAACGCGGGCAGCATCGCCGGGCGGAACGGTACGGTCCAATCCGGCAGCGCCTGCGCGTACCCGGCGCGGTTCGCTGACGGGCCGATCCCCAGTCCGGCCATCAGCGCGACGACGCATACCGCCAGCGCCGCCCGCCCTGTGCTGTTGATGTGAAACACGCTCCCGATCCTTTCGCCAGCGGCCTATACCGGTCCCGCAACAAAAAGGGGCAGCTTCATTATACTGCCCCTTGACGTGTATTGTACCTTGTGCGGCGTACGAGCGCTTACTGCTGCCCGGCGTTTATATCTTCGACAACTGCCGGGTCCAGCCCGTCGAACGCGCCCACCCACCGGTAGAAAAAGGCGTCCAGCTCTTCGCCGGTGGCGTCTTCGAACGCTTCCAGCACGTCTTTGGACGTGGCGACCTCGTATTCCATGCGCTTGAAATACAGTTGGATCGCGTCCAGGAAACGTTCCTGGCCCAGCATTTTTTCCAGCTCGACGTAAAACAGCGGTCCCTTGACGTAGATGATCACGCCGTAATTGTTGTCCTCATACGCCGAGGTGGGCAGGTTCAGCACCAGATCGGGCGCGCCCGTGCTCTTGTAGAAATTGTAGCGGTCGCGGTCGCTATCAATCGCCTCTTTGGCGCGTTCGTCGCCGTACATCGCGCGCGTATACACGTATTCGGTGTAGGACGTAAGCGACTCGTCCAGCCAGGGATGCCCGACCTGATCGTTACCCACCAGGCTGTAAAACCACTGGTGGCCGATCTCGTGCGCGGTGGAAATCTCCAGAAAACTGTTACCGCGCACCCACGACGAATCCGACACGACGATCACGCCGGGGTACTCGATGGCGGTATAGTTGAACGTTTCGGCCACGTCCAATTCCGCGAACGGATACTGGCCGAAGTTTTCGTTAAAGATGTGGACCGTGTTCAACGCGATTTTCAGCACCTGCTCGGCTGCCGCTTCGCCGCCCGGCCAGTAAAAGACGTTGACGTCGATGCCGTCGACGGTGTCGCTCAGCTTGCCGAAATTCGGCCCGGCCACCAGCATCGAATCGCGCATCGGGCCGCTGACATAATGGTGCGTCGTCAAACCCTCGCCTGCCGGGATTCGTCCGATCTCCGAGCCGCTCAACGCCACGACGAAGTTTTCCGGCACGGTCAAATACGTTTCGTACAGTCCGGTTTCCGTGTACGCCGCGTCGCCGTTGGGAGTCGGACGCACCGTCCACCAGCCGCTGCCTTCTTCATAGACCGACAGCACCGGGTACCATTCCGGGCCGGAAAATACCTCGTCCTGGTAGCCAAATGCGCCATACGACGCGTTCATGCCGCGCTCGGCGGCGACGCTGAATTGCAGCGCCAGTTCGACCGCGTCGCCCGGCTTGAGCGGCGTATCCAGCGGCACGACCAGCACCGTCTCGCGTTCGGCCAGCATCGTCTCGACCGGCACGCC
>CAYMTN010000402.1:0-2986 GCA_964393335.1 uncultured Anaerolineaceae bacterium | reverse complement strand
TTCGCGTGTTACTCCCACCCTGATCTAGCACACAACTTGCGGGTGAACCATTATCACGCGGTGATTTACGCGGTCGGCGCACAAACTGACCGGCAACTGGGCATTCCTGGTGAGGATTTGCCGGGCAGCCATGCCGCCACCGAGTTTGTCGGCTGGTACAACGGCCACCCGGATTATCGCGACCTGGAATTCGACCTGTCGCAAGAGCGGGCCGTCGTCATCGGCAACGGAAACGTCGCCACGGACGTGGCCCGTATTCTGGCGCGCACGCCGGATGAGCTTCACCGGACAGATATTGCCCACCACGCGCTCGAAGCGCTCAGCCGCAGCGCCATCAAAGAGATCGTCGTGTTGGGGCGGCGCGGGCCGGTCCAGGCCAAATTCACCAACTCGGAACTCAAAGAACTGGGCGAGTTGGCCGGTGCCAACATCGTGGTCGATCCGTCAGAGCTTGAACTGGACCCGTTGAGCGAAGAATTCCTGTTCTCCGGTGAGGATCGCGCTGCCGCCCGGAATTTTGAGACTCTCAAGCGGTTCTCCGAGGAGTCTGGCCGCACTCGCGCAAAAACGATCACCATGCGCTTCTTGAAATCGCCGGTCGAGTTGATCGGCACCGATCGCGTCGAAGCGATCCGCGTGGTCAGAAATGAAATCTGCGAGCGCAAACACTTCCTTCACCCATGCCCAACCGAAGATTACGAGACATTCCCGGCAGGACTGGTTTTCCGCTCGATCGGGTACCAGGGCTTGCCGCTGTCGGGCGTCCCATTTGACTCGCAGAACGGCGTGATCCCAAATGTGAACGGGCGAGTCACGGCGGAAAATGGCATTACTATCACGGGTGAATATGCGGTTGGCTGGATCAAACGCGGGGCCAGCGGCATCATCGGCACAAACAAACCCGATGCCCAGGAAACTACCGGCGCGCTGCTTGAAGACATCACGCACGGCAAACTGGCAGCCCCATCCAACCCGTCACGCGCGGCAGTCGAACAACTGCTCAAGCAGCGCGGCACGCGGTACGTCACCTATGAGGATTGGCGGCTGCTGGACCAGATCGAGATCGAGCGCGGCCAGACTATAGGCCGTCCCCGGTTGAAATTCAGCCGCGTGGAGCATATGCTGGCGGCCATTGAAGCCGGCAGAGACGAACAGGTCGAAGAACCAGCCCGCCTCGCCGCGCGGTAACAGGCCCCTCACGACAGCCGGCTGAGATCGCGCAGTAACCAGACTTTCAGCCGGCTGCCCGCTGCGACCTCTGTCACTCCCTCAGGAATGATCAACAATCCGTCTGCCAGCACCAATGAGAGCAGTGCACCGGAGCTTTGCGTGCCAGTCGTGCGCGCCACAAGCTGACCCGCCTCTTCGCGGAGCGTGACCCGCAAATAACTGCGCCGCCCGTCAGACCGCAGCGGCTCGTCGACAACAGCCGTCGTCATGGCAATGGCATCAGGACCGCCCCCGGCCAATTTAAGCAGCGCAGGCCGTACAAAAATCTCGAATGTCACCATCGCCGAAACTGGGTTACCGGGCAGTCCGAAAAACGGCACCCCCTGTACCTGCCCGAACGCCAATGGCTTGCCGGGACGCAAGTTCACCCGCCACACATCCACCCGGCCCAACTCGTTGACGACCGCACGCACGACGTCATGCGTTCCAACCGACACGCCCGCCGAACTGACGATCACGTCCGGTTGCTGTGCCAGCGCATCCTGAAAACAGCGCCGGACATCTTCGACCATATCCCGCGCCACAGGCAGACGAAACGGCATCCCGCCATGCGTCGCCACCAGACCGGCCAGCATGTAGCTGTTGCTGTTGCGAATCGTACCCGCCACCAGCGGCTCGTCGATATCGACCAGTTCATCCCCGGTGGACATAATCGCCACGCGCGGTTGCCGTCCTACCGGGACCCGCACCTGCCCCAAGGACACCAACACGCCGATATCCTGCGGGCGAAGCCGCATCCCGGCCCGCAGCACAACCTGCCCCGCGCGAATATCCTGCCCGGCGGGACGCACATTATCTCCCGGCTCAACTCGTCTGAAAATCCGCACGCGCTCCGGCAATGGTGCGGCGGCACCCGTCGCCCACTCGTCATCGGTCTGTTCAACTGGCACCACGGCGTCGGCACCGTCCGGCAGCGCTGCGCCGGTCATGATTCGCGCGGCCTCTCCCGGACTTAGCCCACGCGCTGGCATGTTACCAGCCGGAATATCCATCACGACAGACAAGACTCGCGGCACATCACGCGCGGCTGCCGTCACGTCACCGGCACGCACAGCATAACCGTCCATTGCGGAGTTAGCAAAAGGGGGAATGTGAATGGCAGCAGTCATGTCGGCTGCCAGCATGCGGCCTAAGGCATGTTCTGTCGCCACATCTTCAGGGGGCAGCACCGCGATCTGGTTCAAGATGCGGTCAAGAACCGTGTCAACGGACAGCAGTTCACTCACGCAGCGGGTCCCGACCTGGCGCTAGCGGCACGTTGCATCTTGACGGATGCCAAGATCAAACACATCCGAGATCACGGGGATATCGCCCCACCAGCACTTCGCGTCAATGATGATCCCGCCGATGACCGACGTAACAATGCATAATACCAAAAAGCACCCACAGCTCAGCACTACCCAACGCCCAGCGCCACCGCCTTCATATGGCTCTTCCTGGTAATCATAATCGTAGGCCATCGGCTGTGGGCCTGCGCCGTACGGCTGCGGGGGACGCCCGCCGAATTCAGGCGCTCCGGGCTGCTGCGGGCGCTGACCGTATCCCATCGTCGGCGGCGGCGTGTAATCACTGGCTACTCCAGGCCCCGTACCGCCCACCATCGTGGCAGGCTGGCCCGGACGGTCGGCCACCAGGCCCGGCGCAGCGGATTCGTACGCCAGCGTTACAGTCTCACCCAGCCCCAGCATATCACCATGTGACAGGGGATGCGCGCCGGTCAGCCGCTGCCCGTTCACAAACGTGCCATTGGTCGAAC
>CAYMTN010000401.1:0-2996 GCA_964393335.1 uncultured Anaerolineaceae bacterium | reverse complement strand
GTGAACCCATAATCTTCCCTCCTGATGTGGTGATGTCGGTATGTTGTAACACACGGGGGGCGGTTTCGTCACGTTTGCGCGTGAAGCGTGAACGGTAGACCGTAGACCGTGAGCCGTGAACCGCGAACGGTAAGCAGTAAACAGAAAACAGTCAACGGTTCACGTCTTCACCAGCACGGGCGTGCCGATCTCGGCCCACTCATAGAACCACTTGGCATCAGGCGTCGGCAAATTGACGCAGCCGTGACTCATCGGGTGGCCGAAATTATCGTGCCAGTAGGTGCCGTGCAGCCCGTAGCCCTTGTAGAAGTACATCACGTAGGGCACGGCGGGCAGGTAATAACCCGGCCCGCTCATCGTTTGCGACTCGGTTTTGTAGTAGATGCTGTATTCGCCCTGCACGGTCGGCGTGCCCGGCAGCCCGGTCGAAACGCTGACGGTGCGCACCAGCCGCCCATCCTCGTAGGCGCGCACGATCTGCGCGTCCAGTTCGACCACGATTTCCTTGCGAGTTGCCATCGTGATCTGGATGTCCGAGTCCGGGTGCTGCAAGCCGCCCTGCCGCCGCCCGATCCGCGTGACAGGGATCGTCAGCTTCTGCCCGACCGCGAGCCAATCCGGGTTGGCGAGCGTGTTGAGGTCGGCCAGCGCGACCCAGTTCACGCCGTACCGGTAGCCGATGCTCATCAGCGTATCGCCGGGCTGCACGATATGTTTGTGCCCTTCGGCGGCCAGCAGTTCCGCCGAAAACGCCGACTGAGTCGGCGTCGGGCTGGGCGTGGCAGTCGGTGTGATGGTGGGCGTGAAGGTCGGAGACGGCGTCTCCGTTGGCGTGGGACTGGGCGGCGGGGATGGTTCCGGCGGCAGGATGTCACGCGGGACCGGGCAGGGCCGCGCCCCGCCGTTGAACGTCCCGGCGTGCGTCAGGCGCTGCGCCTCGCCGCTGGTGAGATCGACCAGTGCGATCTGCACGTCATCCGGCCCGCCGACCGAGGCCAGCAGGTGCGTCGAGTCGGCCCACGACCACGCGATATCCGCGCCGCCGCTGGCCCGCACCGCGACCGGCTGCGGCTGCTCGAAATCCAGCAGGTACATGTCGGCGGTCTGCGGATCGTCGAGATCGCCCCACGTCGAATAGGCGATGCGCTCGCCCGCCGGGTCAAAGGACGGCCAGAGCTGGTTGCCGGTGTTGAACTCCGGCGGCATCACCGGGAATTCGCCCTCGATGCCTTCCTCGATGATCGTCAGGAACAGGTCCCAGGGGCCGAACTGCTCGCTGGCAAACAGCAGTTGGCGGCCATCCGGTCCCCATGCGGGCGACGTATCGCGCCCTAACTCGGTCGTGACCTGGTGCGGGTTACCGCCGTCCGTGTTCATGATCCAGATCGTCGGGATGCCGTCGTTGCGCGTCGAAACAAACGCGATCTGGGTGCCATCCGGGCTGAAGACCGGCGCGAAGTTGATGCCCGCCGAGTCGGTGAGTTGCAGCGGGATGGTGCCATCCACCGGCAGCAGGAAAATCTGGTAGCTGCCGGTCGCGTCGGACGCATATACGACCCGGCGGCCATCCGGCGAGCAGGACGGTTCGCGTTCGTCCGCCGGGCCAGCGATCAGGGCGCGCTGCTCGCCGTCGAACGCCAGCAGGTAGATGTCGTTGGTGCCGTTGCGGTTCGTGTAATACACCGCGTCGTACGGCTCGACGGGGCCGGACGGCGTCAGCGTCGGCGCGAGGGTGGGCGAGGGCAGGGCAAACGTGGTCGGCGTCGGCGTGCGCGATCCGAACGCCTGCGCGGTCTGTGTATACGGCAGAATCCCGGCCAAAACGGTCGCCGTCGCCACCGTGTCCGTCGCCGCGTCCTGCGTCGCAGCCTGCTCCGGCGACAGCACCGTCGCGCTGGGCGACGGGCTGGGTGTCTGGGTAACGGTCCGGGTCACCGAGGCGGCTGGCGCGCCGGTTGGCGTCAGGCTGGCCGCGACGGGCGCGGGAGCAGCCGTATCCGCCCCCAAAGTCACAGGTGTGCTCACGGGTGTGCTCACGGACGTGGTCACGGGCGTGATCGCCTGGGCGGCGGCTTGCCCTGCGCGTTGGGTGGCGAGCGCTTCCAGGTTGGCGACGGTGGGCGGCGGGCCGCTGTCGTCCCCGGATGATCCGCCGCACGCCGCCAGGATCAGCGCCAGCACGGCCAGAATCAGGACCGGCAGACGGTGGCCGGGTCGATGATGGGATACGCTGTCAGTCACGCTTGCGCCTCCTGCACGCGTCGGACGATGATGCCGACATTCATTGTATGTCCGGGCGCGCGGTTTGGGCAATTCGCATGAGGCGGATCGGTTCCCCCATGATCTGCCGCGTGATTTCTGGTATGATCGCGCACGCGGCAGCGTATGCCAACGCGCCGCGCCGTATCAGGATAAAACCGACGCACATCGTAAAAATCATCCGAAACGAGACCGTGATCGTATGCCGAAACGTGAGAATGCCTATTACCTGCTCAGCCTGGGCTGTTCCAAAAACACCGTTGACTCCGAATCGATGGCCGCGCTGCTGGAAGACGCGGGGATGCGCGGCACGGACGACGCCAGCCGCGCCGAAGTGTTAATCGTCAACACCTGCGGATTCATCGAATCCGCCCGCGCGGAGAGTATCGCCGCGCTGCGCGAACTGGCTGCGCACAAAACACCGGACCAGTATCTGATCGCTGCCGGGTGCCTCTCGCAGCGTTACGGGCGCGACCTACCGGGCCAGATTCCCGGCCTGGATGGGGTGATCGGCACGCGGCGCTGGATGGACATCGTCGATCTGGTGCGGCGGCTGCGGGCGCGCAAACATCCCGCGCCGCTCTATCACCTGCCGGAAGAAGCGCGCACCGTCGGCACCGACGAGCGCGGCGTGAGCCGGGTCGCGGTGCAGGGGCCGAGCGCCTACCTCAAAATCGCCGACGGCTGCCGCCGCCCGTGCGCCTTCTGCGCGATCCCGGCCATCAAGGGCACGGCGG
>CAYMTN010000400.1:0-2998 GCA_964393335.1 uncultured Anaerolineaceae bacterium | reverse complement strand
CACCTGTCCGGTTCGCGTTTCACCTGGCAGTAGCGCGTTTGATCACGCAGTGGCGATCGCTGCTGACGATTATTGCCGGTACCATTCTCAGCGCCTCGATCGGGGCGCTGGTTCCTCTTTACACGACTGCCGTAGCCCAGGTCGGCATGACTCAGCGGCTCGATCAAGAACCGGCGCGCGACGTGAACGTGTCGGCCAGCATCAGCCTGCGCGCCAACACCGAATGGGCCGACGGCGGCGGGCTGTTGGACAAAGCCAGCCAGTCTACCCAGGCCGTGCGCGGCATGGTCGACCGCGACCTGGGCGTGATCGACGGCTGGGTCGGGCAGTTCGTGGTCTTCGCCGAATCGGAGGCGATGGGCCTGTCGCAGGTGGACTCGGACACGGGCGAGACGATCCCGCTGATCGGTGTGCGCACGCGCCTGGGTTATTATGACGATTGGCAGGCGCAGGTGCGCGTGGTCGATGGCCGCCTGCCGGAAGATACGCCCCAGGGCGGCGAAGACATGGAGATCGTGATCGGTCTGAACGCCGCCAACGAGCTGAACCTGGACGTCGGCACGGCGGTCGTGCTCGACCAGGGGATGGATCAGAGCGGCAATACCGGCAAGGGCCACCCCTCCAGCCAGCCGATTACCGCGCGTATCGTCGGCGTGGTGTCACCGATTGACGAAACGTCGCCGTACTGGATGGAGCCATCCCCGATCCGGCTGTTGGACCGCCAATCGGGGTCGGGTCTGTGGAATTACGACCTCGCGTGCCTGACGACCGAAGACGCCGTGTTCCGGGCCGCGATTGACTTCATGCCGGATACGCCGACCAAGATCGGCTGGCGCATCTTGTTCGCTCACGACAACCTGCCATTTTCGCGCATCGACACGGCGCGCGAGGCGCTGCGCACGTTTGAGCGCAACATGCGCGGCGTGTTTATGCTCGAACCGGCGGGCAGCCAGGGCGCGCAGATGACGCGCCAGGACCTCGGGTTTAACTACTACACGCGCCTGATCGATTTCGATATCATCCACAAAGACCGCGATAACGGCATTCTGCTGGATTACGCCAAAGAACAAGAACTGCTGGACGCGCCGTTTGGCCTGCTGTTGTTGCAGGTTGGGGCGCTGGTGTTGTTCTTTTTGATGGTGACGGCGGCGCTCGTGCGGCGCGGCGAGCGGCGTGAGATCGCCATGCTGCAAAGTCGCGGCGCGTGGGACAGCCAGATTTTGCTGCTGCGCGGCATTGAGGCGCTGCTGATCTGCGTGTTGGCCGTGATCATCGCGCCGTTCCTGTCGCAACTGCTGCTCACGGCGCTCGGCCCGATGGTCGCCAATACCAACGACTTCCCGCTGCCGCTGACCTCGAACGTGTTTGCGTTCGCCGGGCTGGCGGCGGGCGTGACCTTTTTGGCGTTGATGCTCACGCTGCGGCCCGTGCTGCGCCAGCCGTTGGTGGCGGCGGGCGGCGCGGCTGTCCGCAGTGAAAGCCAACACTGGTGGCAGCGTTATTACCTGGACGTGGTGCTGGCGATTGTCGGCATGGGCGCGCTATGGCTGCTGGTGCGGCGCGGCTCGCCGCTCAGCGACGTGAACCTGGGCGGCAAACAGGCCGATCCGTTGATGTTGATGGCTCCCGCGCTGTTGTTTGTGGCGTTGGGCAGTCTCGCGCTGCGTTTCTTCCCGATCATCGCGGCGCTGGCCGCCCGCGTCACCTCGGCGGGGCGCGGGCTGTTGAGCGCGTTGGCAAGCTGGCAGCTCAGCCGCGAGCCGATCCACTACGGGCGCATCACGTTTTTGCTGGCGCTGGCAATCGGCATCGGCTGGTTTGCGACGAGTTTCCGCGCGACGGTGTCGAACAGCCACGAAGACCAGGCGAAATACCTGGTGGGGACCGACGCGCGCATCGTCGAACGGGATACGCGCCTCAACGTCAACCGCGCCCGCCCGGCGGATTATTACGTGGCGCAAGACGACGTCATGGCGGCCAGCACCGCGTACCGCGTGGTGAATGCCAACCTGAGCACGAGCGTTGCCGGTGACCTGCGCGGCACGATCCTGGCAATTGACCCGGATACCTTCGGCAGCACGCTGTACTGGCGCTCGGACCTGGGGCCGATCTACACGCCGCGCGCTGCCGGCGATCCGCCCGACCTGCCCGAACGCGGGCAGGCGCTGCCCGCTGTGCCCGCCAAGATCGGGCTGTGGGCGCGTTTTGAAACCAACCGCTTCCGGGGCGGCGACTCGATCTACCAGGCGAGCGTCGGGCGGTTGACCCAGCGCACCGAGTTGAGCGTGCGCCTGCTGGACGCCAGCGGCGCGTGGGTGGTCGTGCCGGTCGAGCCGGTCGAGATCGAATACGTCCGCACGGGTGACGACGCGCCCGGCATGGACGCACGCGGTTTTGTCACCAGCGGGTGGGTGTATATGGAAGCCGACCTGTCGGCGCTGGAATACGTGCCGCAGGGACCGCTCAACCTCGTCTCGTTTTTCTGGGTCTATCGCAGCCCGGATTCGAACGGCGAGCGCGGCATGCGCCTGACGCTGGCCGGAATGACGCTCATCGACGCGGCGGGCAGCGCGACCCCGTACCAGGTCTTTCAGGATAACGCGTGGGAATTTGCCTACGACCGGGGCGCGACGGCGACCGGGAACACCTCGCCGGGCTGGGACCTGCCCGGCGAGCGCAGCGACCCGATCTACATCCGCTGGGACCAGGACGCGCAGCGTACCACCGTCGGCATGCTGCTCAATTATCCCGCCCTCGGCCCGATTGATGCCATCGTCAGCCGCCGTATGCAGGAAGCAAACGGCCTGACGTATGGGCTGGACGCGGCGCCGTTCACGCTGTTGAACATCGGCGGCAGCAACCCGCAGTTTCGCGCCGTGCAGGTGACGGAATATTACCCGTCGCTGTTTAACACCCTGCCCAACGAATCCGATCTGCGCGGCAATTCGTTCATGGTGGTGGACGTGCGCGAATTGATGTACCGCCTCAACCGGCGGCC
>CAYMTN010000399.1:0-3018 GCA_964393335.1 uncultured Anaerolineaceae bacterium | reverse complement strand
TCATCGACCTGCCACCACGCACCGTCCGCGCTGCGGCCCCGGATCGGGAAATTGTCGTTGGGCGTCGTCACGTCCACGACCGGATACGCCGTGCTGGGGCCAGACCGGATGTTCACCTGCGCGCGGAAGTGCAGCCAGCAGGCGGCGCTCGGCATCCCCGCCACGTTCAGCGGCGCGGGCGTAACCGTGATCGAATCCTCGGCGTAACTGGTCACACACGAGCGGTATTCCTGGCCGATCTCCACGCGGAAATCAACGGCGCGGTTCGGGTCCGGCTGGCGGATCACCTGGGCATCGTCCACGCGCACGACGCGCTGTAAATCCGGCAGCGGGCTGCCTTTCGTCTGCCCGGTGTAATCGTAGATCACGCTGTACTGGCGCTGAATCTCGCCCAGGCCATCCAGCGGGCGCGCGGCGAATCCTTCCCACGCCAGCCGGTCGGATGCGACCATCTCATAGCCCAGCCCGTACCACGACGCGTCGATCACGTCGACCGACACCGCCGCGCGGCCTAACCGGTTCGCGGTCGCGGGCGTCAGCAGGTCCGCGATCATCGGCAGCAGGCTCTGGCGCAGCGGCAGCAAGACCTCGCGCCCGTTATCCGGCGTGTAGATGATCATGTACTGCACATCCAACTCGCCGCTGTAACGGGCCACGTTGGACATGTCGATGCTGGCGGCCAGCGGCGCGAGCGCCAGCGCGTCGGCGAGCGTCATATCGGTATCGACCGTCCCCTCGACCTGCGGCCACAACGTCGTGATCTGGCTGAGCAAGCCCTTGCGCTGAATCTGCTGCCACAGCGCGCGCAGCACGTCCATTTGCCGCCGCCCCCGGTCCAGGTCACTGGTCGTTTTGCGACTGCGCACGTACCACAGCGCCATGTACGGCGTCAACTGGTAGCGGCCAATCGGCAGCGTGTACATCTCCCAGTTATCCTCGACGCCGGGGTCCAGGTCAGGGTCCTTGAGCCGCCAATCGCGGATCGCGCAATCGACGCTGATATCCAGCCGCCCGATGCCTTCGATGATGCGCAAAAATCCGGGGAAGTTCACGCGCGCGTAGTGGTCCAGCTCGATGCCGAAATTGTAGCGGAAGGTATCCTTGAGCAGCCCGAATCCGCCGCCGGGGTAATCGGTCGATGCGCCGACCGCATAGGCGACGTTGATCAGGTCCATCGTGTGATTCGGGATGTAGACGAACAACGCGCGCGGGATGTGCCACATCGCCACCGTGCCCGTGTCTTTGTTGATCGACACCAGGATCATCACGTCCGTGCGGCGGTAGTAGTTGTCCGGTGAATCGCTGCCCAGCACCAGGATGTTTTCAATCGCCTCGTTGTCCACGTCGACCAGCGGCGCGGGCGGCGGCACGTCGATTACGGGCGTGGCAGCAGGCGGCGTGTACGTACCGTCAAAGGGATACGTCGCGGTGGGTGTAAACGACGGCGATGGCACAAGCGACGGCGTGCGGGTCGGAGTCAGCGTGCCCGTTGGGCCGGGTGTCACGGTCGGGACCGACGTCGGTGAGGCGGACGGCGCAAGCGCCACATCCAACATAGGCGCGGGTGGCTCCGCCCTGACCGGCGCGATCTGGCGCAGGGCGAGGAATGACGCACCCGCCAGCAGCGATACGGCGATCAGCGCGGTCAACCGGCGGGCAGGCACTCTCGAACGATCAGGCAACGCGCATCATCCTTCACTTGGCGGCTAGATGGCAACAGTATAGATTATTACGCTCACGCCCGCCGCACGCCTACCCCACGCCTGATCGGTGAAACGAGTACGGCGCTGCCCGCGCCGGCGACCACGACGCGGAAACCTGCCGGTTAGCGGCGTTTGCCGACCGTCGCCGCGTAGATCACAAACACGTTTTCACCGTCCAGCTCAAGCACCTCGTTGAACGCCTCATCGTCGAACGCGCCAATCGCGCAGACGCCGCAGCGCATCACCTCCGCCGCCAGGTACAGGTTCTGGCAGACGTGCCCGGCGTCGAGGTGCAGGTAACGGTAGCCGCGCTGGTCATAGCGCCACGCCATACGCTCGACGACCGCGATCCAGATGAACGTCACGGCGCTGCGGGCGACATGCTCCTGATTCAAGCAGGCGCGCGTGATACGCTCCGCCGGGCCAGCGCCGAGGTCCAGCCGGACCAACTGGTGAGTGCTCGCCAGAAAGCGGTACAGACCCGGCTCCAGCCCATCCACCTTGTTGATCAGCAGGACAGTCTCGAAGGCATGACGCGCGCCCGCCGATGGCACGGTGCGCACCGTCGCATACGAGTCACGTTGTTCCTTGACGCCCTGCGTGCACCATAACAAATACGACAGCTCCTCAAGCGACAGCGGCTGCGCGGTGTAGTTACGAATCGTGCGGCGCTGCTCGATCACATCGCGCAGGTTGACCGGCTCGACGTCCAGCGCGGCAGGCGCGGGCAGCTCGATGGGTCGCTGGGTCGTATCATACGGCAGTTCGAGCGGCGGCTGCGGCTCGCCGCGCCGTTGGGCGGAGGGTTCCATGTACCTGTACTGCGTTTTCTGCATGAACTCACGGCCAATCGACATAACCAACCATCCTTTTTTTGAGCTGGGCGACTATCGCCCTTGATTGTACCCGCTACCGCGCCAGCCCGCAGCGGGCAGCGCAGGAAATTGCATCAAATTGCGGTGGCTACGCGCGCAGCATCACACGGTGACTACGCCGCGTTTTCGGTCAAGCCTTTTGGGAAAAGGCTTGTGGGGCATGGGGCAAAGCCCCGATGCGATTTTGGTACGATTACGCAGGCGAGCGTCCCGGCCACATCACCATCTGGCCCCGAATCTGGAACGCACCCCCCCGGCCCGGCTCGAATTGCGTATCGTATCATACCTGCCTATACTGAATAACCTGTGCGTATTACTACTTCACCAACGGTGCTGCCAATGAATATCCACGATCTATCCGGACAAACGCTGGGCCAATACGAACTGCGCGATCTGCTGGGATTGGGGGGCATGGGGGCCGTATACCGGGGCTTTCAGAT
>CAYMTN010000398.1:0-3045 GCA_964393335.1 uncultured Anaerolineaceae bacterium | reverse complement strand
CCAGTCCGCTGACGATCTGTTTCTGGCGGCTGCCGCGCAGCCCGAACAGCAGGCTCAGGCCCGTCAGCAGCGCCAGCGGCGCGATTCGATAGCGGAATCCATCCACACTGCGAAACGGCTGGTTGATCAGCTCCCAGTGATGATCGAAGCGGCGCGCCATGTCGTGGATGTAGGCGGCTGTCTCACGCTCAGCGCGGCTGGTGGGGTGGCGCGGGCCAATCTCAACACTGATATGCCGGATGTACTCCATCACGTGGTCGGCGTTCAACACGTCAGGTATATTTCGATCAATCATAAGCCGCTGTATCTCCTTTCGCTGGCCCAAGTATGCCGCAAGTGGCCCGAAAAGGCACGCCATGCGGAACCTTTCATTAGCAGGCGGCGTCTTAAGCGTAAGTGCAAGAGAGATAACTGTGACTGGCTTATGGAGGAAACAATGAAACGCATCGTGACGGTGGTTATTCTGGTAGCGCTGCTGGTAGTGGGGGCCGGGCCTGCGCTCGCTCATGACGTCCCCGGATCATCCGTTTTTCCTTTTTTTCGTGACCAGGGTGTGGTCATCAAGCTGCACCGGGTCAGCGTTGAGATCGATAACCAGGTGGCGACGACGCGCGTCGAGCAGGTATTTTACAACGACAGCGAGCGCTTGGCGGAGGGCACCTATGTCTTTCCCCTGCCGGTGGGCGCGGCGGTGTCTAACCTGGTGATGTGGGTGGACGGCAAGCCGATTGAGGCCAAAATTCTCGACGCGGAGGAAGCACGCGATATCTATGATGAGATCGTGCGCCGTATGCGTGACCCCGCCCTGTTGGAGTATGTGGGCGCGGGGGCGATTCAGGCTAGCGTGTTTCCCATCCAGCCATTCTCTGAGGTGAAGATCGAGATCGAGTACGGCCAGTTGTTGCAGGTCGAAAACGGGCTGGTGCATTACGAGTACGGGCTGCGGACCGATCACCTGACGCGCCGCCCGGTTGACCAGATCAGCATCACCGTCAGCGTCGAGTCCAATGATGCGATCAGCACAATCTATTCACCGACTCACAACATCGCGATCACGCGTGACGGCGAGTTCGCCTTTCGCGCCGGGTACGAGTCGGCCTACGCGCATCCTGAGAGCGACTTCAGCCTGTACTACGGACTCGCCAGTGATGAGATTAACGTGAATCTGCTCAGCTACCGCGAGAGCGCGGGCGAGGACGGGTTTTTCACGTTGATGATTACGCCCCCGGTCCAGGTCAGTGAATCACGCGTGATCCCCAAAGACGTGATTATCGTGCTCGATCAGTCCGGATCGATGTTCGGCGACAAGTGGGAACAGGCACGTGATGCCGTCACGTTTGTGCTGGATCATCTCAACCGTCGCGACCGGTTCAACGTGATCGCGTTCAGCACCGGTTACCGCATTTATGCCGACGAGCTTCAACCCGTGTCTGAAGCTGCTGACGCCGCAGACTGGATTTCTGGGCTGGAAGCGGTAGGCGGCACCGACATCGACGGAGCGCTCAAAGAGGCGATGCAAATGGCGGATCGCGAACGCTCGACAGTCGTGTTGTTCCTGACAGACGGACTGCCGACAGAAGGCGAAACCGAAGCCGGGGCGATCCTGGACCACGTCGAATCAATGGCTACCCCTAATGTGCGTATGTTCACGTTTGGCGTAGGCGATGACGTAGATACCTTCTTGCTGGACCAGCTCTACCAGATGTTTCGCGGCGCGGGCACGTATGTCCGGCCCGACGAGCGTATCGACGACGAAGTGAGCGCCCTGTACAACAAGATCAGCGCCCCTGTGCTGACAAACCTGCAGCTCGACGTGAACGGCGTGCGCGTTGACGAGTTGTATCCTGCCGATCCGCTGCCGGACCTGTTCGTCGGCACGCAGTTGATCATCACGGGGCGGTACCGCCAGGATGGCGCGGCAACGGTCCGCTTGAGCGGCGAGTTGGATGGCCAGCGCATGACCTATTCCTATGACGTGCATTTCCGCGCCAACGCGGGCGGTGAGGTGTTCATTCCGCGCTTGTGGGCGACCCGCAAGATCGGCGCGCTGCTCAACGCGATCCGGCTGTATGGTGAAGACCCTGAACTGGTTGACAGCATCGTCCGGTTGAGCATTCGCTACGGGATCATTACGCCTTACACGTCGTTCCTGATCACTGAAGACGACATTTTCACGCAATCCGGCAGGGAAGAAGCGCAGGCGGTGTTTGAGGGTGAAGCGGGCCAATCGTTTGGTGCCGTTTCCGGTGGAGCGGCGGTAGACGCTGCCGAGTCGGCAGCGGACTTGTCGTCGGCCAATGCGCCAATGCCGGCTGCGCCGACGAGTGCGCAGTTTCGCAGCGATAAGGACGAAGGGGCCGACGGTGCCCCAGGCGGTTATGCCCCCAACCAACAGGCGGTGCAATATGCCGGTGACCGGACGTTTGTCTGGCGGGACGGCGCGTGGATTGATACGCTGTACGATGCCGACGTGATGACGCCGGATGAAGTCGTTTTTCTCAGCGATGCGTACTTCGATCTACTGGACCTAGACCCGGCGGTCGGTGAATTCCTGGCGCTGGGCGAGCACGTGTTGTTTGTGTGGGACGGGCAGGCTTATGAGGTCGTGCCAGAATAGGCGCTCTCACCTGCACCTCCGAACTCTAACCGTCACCCCAACAATCCTGTAGAAACTATGACGGCTGGCCGCAACCAGCCGTCATGTTGTTGTGGGCGAAGTTTGTCCGCTGGTCAGCGCCGGGCTACAATCCTCATGAAAAATGGGCATTTTCCACAGGGAGTCTGATATGCGACGTGCGCTGCTTCTGGTAACGCTTATGGTCCTGGCTGGAACGCTGGCTGCATGCGACAAGGACGAGGGGTCCAAGTCGACAGCCGGCAGCAGCGGGCAGATCGGGCTTTTTGATTGGGATCGGGACCCGAATGCCATCGTGGTGCGGCTGGACAGCGTGCCGACCTACGAAAGCCCGGCGTTTTTGTTGAACAGCATTCCGCCCTGCACGCTGTGGGGCGATGGCCGGTTGGTGTGGAGTGTGACCGATTCGA
>CAYMTN010000397.1:0-3048 GCA_964393335.1 uncultured Anaerolineaceae bacterium | reverse complement strand
GTCGCCGGGTGGCTGGGATGACCCTTGACGATCACCGGACAGCCCGCCGCAAATGCCGACGCCGTATCACCGCCCGCGACGGCAAACGCAAACGGGAAATTGCTGGCCGAAAACACCACCACCGGGCCAATCGGAAACACCATGCGGCGGATGTCCGGGCGGGGTGCTGGCTGGCGGCCCGACTGCGCGGGATCAATGATCGCTTCGACATACGAGCCTTCGCGTAACAAAGCGGCGAATTTGCGCAGTTGACCGGTTGTGCGCGCGCGCTCGCCCGTCAGCCGGGGGATGCCCAACGCCGTTTCGCGGTCTGCCGTGACAAGCAGATCGTCGCCCAATGCCTCGATCTCCTCCGCGACCCGCTCCAGGAACCCGGCCAGGCGCGGCGGCGCGTAATGGCGCGTGATGTCAAACGACGCGGCGGCAGTAATCGCAGCGCGATCTATCTCTGCCGGTGTAGCTTCGTAAAATGGGATATCGCCCGGCGTTTTGGTCCGGGGGTCCACGCTGGTAAACGTCACCGTGCCCGCCCGGCTGTCATAGCCTGCGATACTGTTGGCCCCGGTAATTGCCCTCATGATAACACTCCCTCCATTTAGAATCGGTAATGCGGTTAGCGGATTTCCTCCACCGCCCAGTGATCACCCATCGCGCGGCGACCGTGCGCGAGTCCCGCCCCTTCTGATACCTCGCGTGTTATGTCCTCCCGGTCAAACAGCTCCGCACGCAGGGATACGCCCAAACCCGGCCCCTCAGGCACTGCCAACAGGCCATCTTGCGCGCGGGGTGCCAGATCGCTGAGCGCCGGGAAATACGTCTGGTAGAAGGCACGCACCGACTCGACAAAATACAGATTGGGGATATGCGCGCCCAGGTGCATCGCGGCGGCATGGCAGATCGGCCCGGCGACATTATGCAGCACCACCGGGATGCCAAACGCTTCGGCCATATTGGCGATCTTGCGTGTTTCGGCAATGCCCCCGTTCCATACCGGGTCCGTCATGATGATTTGCGACACGTGTTTTTCCAGCCATTCGCGGAGCTGCCAGCGTGTCATGAGCAGTTCGGAGCCGACAATCGGGATTGTCGTGCGCTGCGCGACGAGTTTGATCTCGTCAGGATAGACCGCCGGGAGCACGTCTTCCAAGAACAGGATGTTGTACGGTTCGAGCGCCCGTGCGATCCGTTCGATGCTGGCGCGATTCCAGCGGAAGTGGCACTCAATGCCGATCTCCATCGCATCGCCGACCGCATCACGAATCTGCCGGACCGGCGCCAGCCCTCGTTCCACATCCGCCGGGTGGATGTACTGCCCGAACGATACTTCGCTGAACTGGTCGAACGGCCAGATCTTCATCGCCCGCACGCCATCGGCCAGCAGGCTTTTCGCCAGCGCGCCCGCGTCTGCATGCCACGCCGCATAATCCTGCACCGCGCCGAACCCAATGCAGGTGTTATACGTCGAAACACGGCTGCGCGTCTTGCCGCCAAGCAGGTGGTAAAGCGGCGCGCCGTAGTGCTTACCCATGATGTCCCACAGCGCCACCTCAACCGCCGACAGCGCGCGCAGCTCGGCCCCGGCGTAACCATGATACATGAGGTTATCCATCACGAAGCGCCACAGCCCTTCGATGTCGAGCGGGTCCTGACCCAACACGAGCGGGGCTACCGTGCCATGCAGCGCACCCTTAGCGCCGGGAATTTTGTCAACGGTTTCACCCAGGCCGACCAGGCCGGAATCGGTATGGACCTGGACCACCATCAAGCGGGGAAACTCAGCCCATTGCAGGCTCTCAATCGCGGTGATTTTCACGGTGCCCCCTTACACAACCATGACCGTATTTGCCAGCGTGCCAATGCCGTCAATCCGGATCGTGATCTGGTCTCCGGCGGCGAGTGTAAAATCGCCGGGTGGCACAACTCCGGTGCCGGTGAGCAGGACCACGCCGTCAGGGTACGTGTTGCTGCGCCCCAGATAGTCGATCAATTGAGCTATCGTGCGATGAATGCGCCCCGTGTGAACCGCGCCTTCAAACGCCACTTGATCCGCGCGGCGGATCGTGATGTAGATGGTCGCATCAGGCCAATCGGTTGCCGCCTGCAACGCGATGCCCGGCCCTAACGCACAGGACGCCGTATACACTTTGGCCTGGGGCAGATAGAGCGGATTTGCGCCCTCGATATCGCGGCTGCTCATATCATTGCCGACCGTGAACCCGACCACTTCCAACGCCGGATTGAGCACGATTCCGAGTTCCGGCTCAGGCACGGACCATACCGCATCGCTGCGAATTCCTACCGCACCACGCGGCCCGACGACACGCGGTCCCTGGGCCTTAAAAAACAGCTCCGGACGCTCGGCGGCGTACACCCGCGCATAAATGTCCCCCCCGTCGATGGCTTCCTGCTGGCGCGCTTCGCGGCTGCGCTCATAGGTCACGCCCGCCGCCCATACGTCCTGTGTATCGATTGGGGCAAGCCAGTGCGGCTGGTTCGATGATGGTTGCGCATCAAACAGTGACGCCGGGAAACTCTGCGCAGAGTGTGCGTGATCGGCCAACTCCGTTATGGCATCGACGACACGTCCCGCGCTGGACCGCAGCCACGCGGCCACCGACTCAACCGACGCGCTCACGTCATACACGCGATCACCGATCTGCATGCCGATTCGCGCGCCGTGTGCGCCGCCAGACGCGCGCAGATCGGGATGATAAAAGCGGACCAACAGAGGTGTATTCATCGCCGCAGCCTCCAGATTGTATGTCCGCCCGCGTCCTGCCCGGCGACCAACTGCCCGCGCTGCACCAGCCGGTGAAGATTGCCTGACATGCCATAACTGAAATCCTGGTTGGTGCCCAACGGCCAGCGTCCCAGCGTCGGTCCCAGGGTGTCAATCGCCTGACGGAGTGTGAATGCCGGTAACTCCTGTGCCAGTTCCAACAGCTTGCGCTCGACCAGCAGACAGAAATTGCGGCTTTCGCGTATGAATTCGCTCACATCCGGGCCGCGCTGGACAGGCCAGTGCGCCGGGGAGAATACGTCAATGTC
>CAYMTN010000396.1:0-3074 GCA_964393335.1 uncultured Anaerolineaceae bacterium | reverse complement strand
TCGCCTTCTACTTTCCGTCTCTTGCTCGCCCTTGACCCTTAGCTTAATGCGTATAGGAAAAGGGGCGGGGGGTCAAGGGGTGAGGCTGGTGTGCAGGGACGGCCAGGCTTGAGTTATGTGTGGCGGCAAGGGCCGGGGCAAGCGCCGCCCCTACTGGGGCCGTTTGGGCTGCGTATCGTCCATGCCCAGCCCCGTGCGGAACTGGTTGACCAGCGCCAAACGCTCGTCGTCGTTCAAAAACGCGGCTTTGGCGGCGTTGAGAATGTTCGTCCGAATCCGGCTGAGCGGCAGGCCCAGGCCGACGTGCGCCAGCACCAGCTCGTCCGTCAGCGTGATGTTGCTGATCGACGGATCGTCGGTGTTGATGGTCGTGGCGACATTCAGTTCGTTCAGGTCGATCAGCGGGTGCTGGTCCAGGCGGGAGACGACCCCGCTTTGCATGTTGCTGGTCGGGCAGACTTCCAGCGTGACGCCGCGCTCGCGCACGAGCTGCACGACCGCCATATCCTCGACGGCGCGCACGCCATGCCCGATACGGTCCGCGCCCAAGACCTCGATGGCTTCGCGCACGTTTTCCGGGCCGTCCCATTCCCCGGCGTGAACGGTCAGGCTGAGGCCCGCCGCCTGGGCCCGCTCAAACACTTGCTGGAACGGACGCGCGGAAAAGCCAACTTCCTGCCCGGCGAGGTCCATCGCCACGATGTCGCAGTGTTGGGCGGCCAGCGCGGCCTCAAGCACCTGCTCGGCGATCTCGACGCTTTCGTGGCGGTTGACGGAGACGATCAGGCGCACGCGGATGTCGTTGGCGGCCTGGGCAGCCTGTGTCGCGCGGCACACAAGCTCGATCACTTCTTCGTAACCGTAATTATTGAAACGGGCCAGCGCATACGGCGTGAAGCGCAGCTCCATGTACTTGACGTTATCCCGCGCGGCGTCTTCGACCGCTTCGCGCGCGATGCGCTCGATGATGTCCATCGAACAATAAAATTTGCGCAGCACGTCAAACTTGCTCAGAAAGGCGATTGAGCTGGAGTCGTCCGCGCCGATGATCTGCACGTGCGGGCGCAACTGCTCAACGGTATAGGCGGGCAGGGGGATATCAAATTCGCGTGCAACTTCAATCAGCGTCGGGAGGCGGATCGAGCCTTCCAGGTGCCGGTGTAACTCGATCTTGGGCCACGCCCACAGAGTCCGCCAGATATCGCTGTCACGGTTGATCACGCTTTCGATGTTAAATGCCACAGTCCGTTACCTTTCTGCAATGGGGAGCGCAAACGTAAAGGTGCTGCCTTCCCCTTCCTGGCTTTCGACCCACACTTGCCCGCTATGGGCTTCGACGATCTGCTGCACAATGTACAGCCCCAGGCCGCTGCCGTCAAACCGCTTGCGGAATGCCCGGTCGCCCCGGAAAAAGCGCTCGAATACGTACCCCAGTTTGTCCGGTGCGATCCCGATGCCCTGGTCGGAAACCGAAACAAGGGCGCAGGCGCGCCCGTCGTCGCGCTGAGTTGCGAGCCGGATCATGCCGCCGTTCGGGGAGAATTTGATCGCGTTGTTGATCAAGTTGTCGAATACGCGGCTGAGCCGGCTGTAATCCGCCATAACCAGCAGGTCCTCCGGGATCAGCTCGGCTGAAAACCGGAAGCGTTCATCCTTGCACATCACCTGCGCGTCGATCATCGCCTGCTGGCACATTTCCGTCAGGTTGACAGTATCCAGTTCCAGCATCTCGCGGCTGATCGGCCTGGCGGCCATGATGTCGTGCGTCATACGTTCAATGGACCGGCTGCGTTTGATGATCAGCGAGAGCACGTCGGTTTGGGTGGGTGAAACCGGTCCCAACATGCCATCGCGCATCATGTCCGCGTAGCCGTAGATGATTTGCAGCGGGCCGCGCAGATCGTGGCTGACTTGGTAGATCAGTTCTTTGCGCAGGACGTCCTGCGCTTCGAGCGACGCGTTGGCGACGGTGAGCTGGTCGGCCCGCTCGCGCGTCTCTTGCAGCAGGCGCACCGTTTCGATGGCGGCGGCGATCTGCCCGCCCGCGATGGTCAGCACGCGCTCGTGATCGGGCGTGAACGCGTCCGGCTCGGCGCTGTCGATGCCCAGCGTGCCGATCACACGTCCCTGGACGGTCAGCGGCACGGCCAGCAGCGAGCGGATACCGGGGTCCACCACGCGGAAATTCGGATCGGTGGTCGTATCGGGCACGTAGATCACCTGCCCGCTGGTGATCACGGCTCCCGCCACGTATTCGCCGACCTTGAAGCGGGCCGCCTCGATGAACTGCGGCTCCAGCCCGGCGGCGGCGCGGGTGATCACTTCCTGGTTGTCTTCGTCCAGCAGCGCGAGCGAGGCGGAGCGGCACTGGTAGACGTCGCGCAGGGTGTGGACGACCGTTTGCATGATCTCGTTCAGCGACTGCATACTGCTCAAACGGCGGGCGAGGTCGTTCAGCGCGGTGACCTCCTGCAAGCGGCGGCGCAGCGTGATCGTATAACGCGCGTTGTCGAACGCGGTGGCTGCCTGGTTGCACAGCAGGTCGAGCGTGCGCAGCATGTCCGTGCGGAAGATGTGCGGCTTGTCGTACAGCAGCGTCAGGACCGCCAACCGCCGCTCCCCGCTCAGGATCGGGTAGAGGACAGTGGCTCCCAAGCGCCAGGGCAGGCCGAATTCCTGTTGCAGCGCCGGGTTGCTGTCGAAGCTGGACAGGATCACGGGTTCGTTGGTGGCGACGACCTGCTCGGTCAGCAGGCCACGCGCCTGCACCGGCAGCGCTTCGATGGTCTGATCGCCGGGGTGCCCGATCCACGTCGTGGGGTCCCAGGGCAGGCCCCCGCACAGACACAGCCGCACCTGGTCCGGCGCGAACAGGTCGAGCGCGGCTTTGATCACCAGTTGGATGATCGTGTCGATTGGCTGGTCGGACGCCAACTCGATGCTCATGGCGTGCAGCTTGCCGAGCGCGGCCAATCGTTCGGCGGTCTGATCGTACAACTGCGCGTTGCGGACCGCCGTCGCCACCGCGCCCGCGATGATCTCCAGCATGAAAATGTCGTCGTCGGTGTAGGCAT
>CAYMTN010000395.1:0-3077 GCA_964393335.1 uncultured Anaerolineaceae bacterium | reverse complement strand
TTGGACGCTGCACCGAGAGCGATGGCACGTTCCTGATGGATGGGCTGCCGCTGGATACGCCGATCACGCTGTTTGCGGGTGGCCAGGGATGGGGCAATTGCAGCAACGACGGCGCATACGCCCAAGAGTACTACGCGGAAACGCCCGACCAGAACAGCGCGACTCCGGTCACGTTGGCCAGCGGCGGGGGCGAACACGCTACCGGCATCGACTTCACGCTGACCACCGGTGGCTCGGTGACCGGCACGGTCTTCGCCGATGACGGGACGACGCGCCTGCCCTACATAGGCGTCTCCCTTGACTTCGACGGCTGGGGCATGGGCCAGTGCGCCGACGAAAACGGCGATTACTCCTTCACCGGCCTCCCGCTAGATATGCCGTTCCGCGTGCGCGCGGGGGGCGACCACTGGTGCAGCGGCGCTCACAACTACATACAGGAATATTGGGAGGAAACATCGAACCGGGACAGCGCCACCGTGTTGACAGCGACCAGCGCCGCGCCGGATTTCACCGGCATTAACTTCACGCTGACGACGGGCGGTACAGCATCCGGCACGGTGACTGATGCGCTTGGGAACCCGATCGCCAACATGCTAGTCAATGCGAGTTTTGATGGTTTCGGCATGGGAACATGTACCGACCCCTCAGGTGATTACACGTTTAGCGGGGTCCCATTCGATGACCCCTTCCGCGTGTCCGCCGGAGGCGGCCAAAACTGGTGCAACGGCGCATCGGGCAGTTACGTCCAGGAGTACTGGGAAGAAACGATCAATTGGGGCAGCGCGACGGAATTGACGGCTACCGCTGCCAATCCTGACCTGACCGGCATCGACTTCACGCTCGATCCGGGCGGGACCGTATACGGCACGGTCACCGATAACGCGACAGGCCTGCCGCTGGCCAACATGAGCGTGTCTATCGGCGTCACGGATTTTTACTATGGGACGAATACCTGCACGGATGAAGACGGAAACTATATCTTAACCGGCGTGCCGTTCGACGCGACGTTTACCCTCACGACAGGCGGCGGGTATGGCTCTTGCGGTGGAACAAGCGTGTATGCCCAGGAGTTTTGGGAGGAAGTGTACTACCGCGACGACGCGACCCTGCTCACCGTGACGGCGGCGAGTCCCGTTCTGACCGGCATCGATTTCACGCTGGACGTGGGCGGATCGATCTCGATTATCGTGTACGCGGAAGACGGGGTCACGCCGCTGGAAGGCGTGCCGGTGGATACCTCCCCGCCGCAGTACTTTGCATGTTCCGAGGCGGGTGGTGTGTTCACCATGCCAGGGCTGCCACTCAACACCCCACTCTACATCTACGCCGGGGGCAGCGGTTGGTGGGGATGTTCGGAACAGGGCTGGATTCGAGAATTCTGGGAAGAAGCGCCCGATCTCGGGTCCGCGACGCCGATCATCCTGACAAGCGAAACGCCCGATGTGAGCGGCCTTACCTTCACGCTCGATCTGATTGGTACAGTCTCCGGCGTGGTGTATGAGAGCGATGGCACGACCCCCATTGTCGGGGCCGACATCTTCATCAGGCAGTTCAATTGGGAGCCGCCGCTCTCCCCAGCGGACAAACCGATGAAAACGGTTTTTATCAGGTGAATGTGCCTGACGGCGATTTCGTGGTCACCGCGCAAGCGCCTGGTTTCGCTATGGAGGTTTATGACGAAGCCGGGCAGGATGGGGATAATGGGACGGTGTTCACAGGCGCGCCGGGTGTTCAGATTCCTGACGTCGACTTCACCCTTGATTCGGGCGGCACGATCTCGGGTCGTGTTACGGGCGAGGGGGGCACCCCACTGGCAAATGTGCGCGTGGGAGTCAACAATGAGCTTTGGCTGAGCACCTGCACCGACTCGCAAGGGGATTACGCCATCACGGGGGTCGCCCTGGATACGCCGGTCACAGTTCATACGATGATCGGTTTGTGGTGTGTCGGGGGCGTTGGGTATGCCGATGCCTCGGCGGGCCCGATTACCCTGACCGCCCTAGCCCCCGACGCGGAAAACGTTGACTTTGCCCTGTCACTTCTGGGGGCGATTTCCGGCACGGTCACGGCGGACGAGGATGGATCGCCGCTGTCTGATGTCTGGGTGTGTGCGTTAACCTTCTCGTCGCCCACACTGGATGGTGTCATGTGGAACTGCACTCAAACCCGGCCTGATGGCACGTATCTAATCGAAAACGTACCATTCGTCGATCAGCGCGTCTGGCTCTTCCCGGATGATCGACTGCGTTTGTTCTACGATGGTTCAAGCACGTTCGAAGGAGCCACGCCCGTGACGGTGACAGCCGGTAGTACGACCAGCGGGATCGACTTCTCGCTGCCGCTGGCCGGCGTGATCAGCGGCATGGTCTACGAAGAAGACGGCGTGACGCCGCTGGCCGGTGTGACTCTGTCTACCGGCACCGGCGAATACCCCGAATGCTCGCAGCCTGACGGGTCGTACCGCATCTTCGTACCCGCCGGGTCACATGTCGTCAAAGCCGGATCGGGCATCTGCGACAGCGGCGTGGTGGTTCCAACGCGGTACTACGACAACGTCTTCGATCCCGGCAGCGCGACACCGGTAGATATCCTGGTTGGCGACACAGTTGGCGGAATCGACTTCGTGATGCTGAACCAGCTTGCCGCGCCGAGCGACCTGACGGCGACGGCGGTATCGTCTACGCAGATTGACCTGGGCTGGACGGACAACTCAGCCGGAGAAACGGCGTTCCACATCGAACGTTCGCTGACCGGTGTGGATAACTGGACGGAGATCGACACTGCTCCGGCGGACTCGACTGGCTACAGCGATACGACCGTAACCTGCGGCGTGTCGTATTCCTACCGCGTGCGAGCGTTCCGCAGCGGCGACAGCATGTACTCGGACTACTCGAACGTCGCCGGTGATACGACGCCGTTGTGCGGTACGAACCTGGTCCGCAACCCGTACTTCGACGCGGACGAAGCCGAATGGGCTTTCTGGGGTGAGATCGCGCACGGGGTGACCGGCGAGGTGTTGGAATTCTACCGCCAGTCGCCCAGCCCGACCGGCGCGGCGGTCATCCAGGACCTGAACG
>CAYMTN010000394.1:0-3200 GCA_964393335.1 uncultured Anaerolineaceae bacterium | reverse complement strand
ACCAGCCGCCGGATTTCGCGGTCGATCAGGGCCTGGGTTTCCGGGCTGAGTTCCTGGCGCAGGAAGGGCAGCATACCCAGGTAGTTTGGCCCGCCGTCGGTCGTGTAATGCACCGGTCCCAGCGCTTCGGTCATGCCGAACTCGGTGACCATACGCCGGGCCATCCCGGTGACCCGTTCGAAGTCGTTGGACGCACCGGTCGATGGCTCGTTGAAAACCAGCAGTTCCGCCGCGCGCCCGCCCATCATCACGGCCATCTGTTCTTTCAGCTCGCTTTCCCCGACGAGATACTCATCTTCTTCGGGCATCTGCATGGTATAACCCAGCGCGCCTTTCGTCGTGGGGATGATGCTCACTTTGTGGACCGGGTGCGTGTGCGGCAGCAGCGCCGCGACCAGCGCGTGACCGCTTTCGTGATAGGCCACGCGCCGCCTGACCTCGTCCTTGAGCGGCAGTTTGCGCTGCAAGCCTGCCACGACGCGCTCAATCGCCTGGTCGAAATCGTTCATCGTCACGTGGTCGGCGTGGCGGCGCACGGCCAGCAGCGTAGCTTCATTCACCAGATTCGCCAAGTCCGCGCCAGAAAAACCGGGCGTCAACTGGGCGAGTTTTTCCAGGCTGGCATCGCTGGCCAGCGGCACGCCGATCGAGTGAATCTTCAGGATTTCCAGCCGTCCGTTTTCGGTCGGCAGGTTGACTTGAATCTGCCGGTCAAACCGGCCAGGCCGCAGCAGCGCTCTGTCGAGTATTTCGGGGCGGTTGGTGGCCGCCATGATCACGACGCCCTGGTTGGGCTGGAAGCCGTCCATCTCGGCCAGCAGTTGGTTCAAGGTTTGCTCGCGCTCGTCGTTGGTTTGCAGCGAGCCAACTGTCGCGCGGGACTGGCCGATGGCGTCGATTTCGTCGATAAACACGATACACGGCGCGCGGTCTTTGGCCTGCTGGAACATATCCCGCACGCGGGCCGCGCCCACGCCGACGAACATCTCGACAAAGGCCGACCCGCTGAGCGAAAAGAACGGCACCCCGGCTTCCCCGGCGGTCGCTTTGGCGAGCAGCGTCTTGCCGGCCCCTGGCGGCCCGACCAGCAGCACGCCTTTGGGCAGCCTGGCCCCCATCCGCGTGAAGCGCTCCGGGTTTTTGAGGAAGTCGATAATCTCGCGCAGCTCGACTTCGATTTCTTTCAGGCCGCCCACGTCGTCAAATTTGACGTTGGTCAGCTCGGCGCTGATCTCCTGAGCTTTGCTCTTGCCAATACCCATGATCTGCGCGCCGCTGCGCCCCATGCGCCGCATCAGGAAATACCAGATCGCCACGAACGGCAGCACGGGGATGATCCAGCCGAGCAGCGTCGTCAGCAGGCCGCTGCTGGTCGGTTGGGCCTTGAAGGTCACGCCCGCGTCGATCAGGTCCGGGACAAGCTGATCGTCCTTGACGGTCACGGCGTTGTAGGACTGCCCGGCTTTGTCGGCGGGCAGGTCCTTCGGCGCGTTGGGATCGGACGCCTTGTAGAGCGTGAAATAAATGCGGCTCGACGAAATCGTCACGGTCTGGATGTAGCCCTGTTTGAGGTCGGCGCGGAACTCACTGTAGGGCACTTCTTCCTGCTGGATCACCAGCGGGCGAAATACGAACGTCTGAAACAGCCACATGCCGATCAGTGCGATGACCATGTACAGCACCGAGAATCGGAACTGTCGCCGCTTGTGAAGTGGTTCTAGTGGTTTTTTATCGTTTTCCACCGGGTGATTTCCTCCCCCTGCCTTGCTAATGCAGTGCCTATTGGACACGTGTGAGAAGGGCGAACCTGCGGCGATTGTCCAATGGGTATCACGCATATTTTAGCAGCATTGGCGGCAATCGGGTCGCGTGGGGCGGGCGTTGGTTGTGATTCCCGTCCCCCGCTGTTATGATTCGCCGCATGAACACGCCAACCCATCCCCGTACCCTGTTTGGTTTCCGGCTGCGCACGCTGGCAGTGATCGGCTTGCTGGTGGTGATCGCCGCCGCCGCGCTCGGCCTGGACCTGCTGAACGAGGGCGCGATCTACGATGCGCTGTGGAACCTGACCGGCGAAACGGACCCGGCCAACCAACTGCTCGGTTTCGGGCAGTACCTGATGCGCTACACGCGCGACCAGCCGGATACGCAGCCCTACGCACGTCTCCAACACACGGATGTCAGCCCCTACGGGGTCAATACATTTTTGGAGCAGGAGGTCGAGCCGCAAAAACGCGAGCAGCAGGCGCAGATGATCCGTGACGCCGGGTTTCGCTGGATTCGACAGCAGTTTCCCTGGTACGACATCGAGATCGACGGTAAGGGCGATTTTATCGACCGCCGCCACGTCGAGGTACAGGGTGAGATCAGCGCGTGGCTGAAGTACGACAACATCGTCGATCTGGCGGCCCAGTACCAGTTGCAGATCATCGCGCGGCTGGGCACGCCGCCCGCGTGGAGCCAGCCACCCGGCACGACCAACGGGTTCGCCCCGCCCGCCGATTTTCAGGACTTTGTCGATTACGCCGTCGCGGTCGCGCAGCGTTACCGGGGCCGCATTCTGCATTACCAGGTGTGGAACGAGCCGAACCTGTACCCGGAGTGGGGCGATCAGACGGTCAACGCCGAAGCCTACACCGACATGCTGTGCCGCACGTACGCCGCGCTCAAGGCCGTCGATCCGCAGATCGTGGTGATCACCGGGGCACTCGGCCCGACGGTCGATCTCAGTGGGCGCAATGCCTACGACCTGCTGTACTTGCAGCGCATGTACCAGGCCGGGGCGGGCGACTGTTTCGACGTGCTGAGCGTGCAGGGCTACGGGCTGTGGAGCGGCCCGACCGACCGGCGGCTGCGGCAGACGACGATCAATTACCAGCGCCACCTGTGGATCCGTGACATGATGGTCGCCAACGGCGACGCCGACAAACCGATCTGGATCAGCGAGGCGGGCTGGAACCCGGTGCCGGACGATCCCGCCATCGCCGAAGTGGATCGCTACGGGCGCGTTACGATGGATCAGGCTGCCGAGTGGGCCCCGCTGGCCTATGCGCGCGCGCTCAAAGAATGGCCCTGGATCGGCGTGATCAGTTGGTGGTACTTCAAACCGGCGGACGATCACAACCGGGGCGACAGCTCGTATTACTTCCGGCTGGTCGAGCCGGACTTCACGCCGACGCCGGTCTACGAGTCGCTCAAGG
>CAYMTN010000393.1:0-3203 GCA_964393335.1 uncultured Anaerolineaceae bacterium | reverse complement strand
CCCCGGAGATCATCGTGGTCGCGTTTGTCTACACCGGCGGCGAAGGCTCGCTGGTCGCCACGCCGATTGTGCGCGAGGTGATGGACGCCTATTTTAAGCTGAAGACGCAGCGCGGGCAGTAACGGCCCTCACCCCCTGACCGCGTGCCGACGGGGGCGGACAGGCATTAAGAACGCCTGGGATTCCGGGCGCTTCTTAACTTTACGTCACGCCCTGACCGCGTGCCGACTTGGTCGGACACGCGGCCTTTCGAGCGGCTTGTGCGCCGAGACGGGGGGAAGCGTGATCGCCTCTGATCCCGCCGCCAAACGCCGGATGACAACCGTCATATCGCCGGAACCGCGTCCGGCTCCGCCGCCGCCGACCCGGCCTCCAACTGCATCAGCGGCGCGATAGAAAACGCCGTGAGGCCCAGCAGGATACACGCGCCGCCCGACAGCATATACCACACGCCAATGCCCAGCGCATCGGCCAGCGGTCCGGCCAGCGCCAAACTGACCGGGACCACAGCCGCCGTCAGGCTGGCGATCAGCGACAGCACGCGCCCCTGCATCGCCGGGTCAACCGTCGCTTGAATCGCGGCGAACAGCGGCCCGCCGTGCATCGCTTCCATCGCGCCGGACCACGCGACAGCAGCCAGCGCCAGCCCAAACGCCGACTCAGGCGTCAGCCCGACCGTCAAGAAGCCCAGCCCCATGCCGATCAAACCGATCATCGACGTCACGATCCGCCGCTGGAATCCGCCCCACGCCCCCAGCACGATGCCGCCCAGCAGCAGCCCCGCGCCGCTGGCTGACTGCATCCAGCCGAGTTCCGCCGCGCCGCCGTCGAAGCGCCCCGTCACCAGGATCGGCAGCAGCGAAAACGCCGGGAACAGGCAGAAGTTGATCGCCATCGCCAGCACTAACAGCGCGCGCAGCCCCGGCCACGCCCACACGTAGCGCAGCCCTGCCGCGAAATCCTCCCGCACGGAAGCCATCGCCCTGCCTGCCGGACGTTCCGGTTGGGGGACCGCCGTCAGCGCCAGCGTCGTGACCGCCATCGCCGCCGTGATCACGTCAATCGCCAGCACGCCTTGCAGCGGCAGCAGCGCCAGCAGCAGCGCACCCAGCGGCGGCGCGGCAATCGTCATCGCCCCGTTGAGCGTCTGGTTCAGCCCCGCGACGCGGGCCAGGTGGCGCTCCGGCACCATCAACGAGGTGGAGGCTTGCATCGCGGGCCAGTGAAACCCGCCGCCCGCCGCCCGCAGCAGCATGGCCACGTAGATGTGCCAGGTGTGGACCGCGCCCGCCGCAAACAGCAGCGCCAGCGCAACCGTCACCAGCGCGATGCTGCTGTCAGCGGCGATCATCACGGTGCGGCGGTTCCAGCGATCCACCAGCGCCCCGGCCAGCGGTCCCAACACGATCCGGGGCAGCGTCGCGGCCAGCGTCGCCAGGGCCAGCACCGTCGCGGAGCCGGTCTGCTCGGTGAGCCACCATACCAGTGCAAACTGGACCAGCGAGCTACCCAACAGCGACAGCGCCTGCCCGGCCCAGATCGTGAAAAACGGCAGCGCCCACCCGATCCGGCTGTGTGATTGGTTCGCCATGATTGATCCTCCTCAGAATAAAAAATCCCCCCGGTGCGCGGAGTCACCGGGGGAACATGGCAAAAAAGAAACCGGCGGGCTTGGGTGCCCACCGGCATGATTCAGCATATCACAGCCGCGCGGCGTTGTAAAGAGTCAGTTCGCAGCCGGTTCGCGGGCCGCCGCCGCGCCGCCATCGACCGCCGCGTAGTTGTTCTCTTCGATCTGCATGATCGCCGGAATGAACGCAATCACAACCGCGATCAGCATGTACGCCGTCCCGGCCATCAGGTACCAGAACTGCACGCCGACCAGGTCCGTCACCGGCCCGGCGATGATCAGGCTGAGCGGCGACATCATCAGGAACAGGCTGTTCATCAGCGTCAGCACGCGCCCCTGCATCTCCGGCGCGACGGTCGCCTGCACGATGGCGTAAATCGGCCCGATCATCACCGGGAACATGAAACCCGCCACCAGGCTCGACACCAGCGCCATCCAATACCCGTTGGGCGGCGCGAGGCCCAGGATCAGCGTGCCGATGCCAAACCCGAACAGGCCGGTCATAGTCGTCACGACGCGGCGCTTGAAGCCGCCCCACACGCCCAACGTGATCCCGCCCGTCACCATGCCGATCCCCCAGGCCGCCTGCAACCAGCCCAACTGCGGTGCCCCGCCGTGAAAATGGCCGGTGATCAGGATCGGCATCAGCGACGAGATCGGCAGGTCCAAAAACCCGATCACGCCGCCCAACAGCATGATCAAAAACAGGCCCCGCCACGCGCGTACGTAGCGCAGCCCGGCCTGCATATCGCGCCAGACGGCCCGCGCACCTCCCCCGGATTCAGTCGCGCGGCGCGGTGGCTGCGGCACGTCGATGAAGACCAGCGGCGTGATCGCCAGCGCGGCGGTCACGACATCAATCGCCAGCACGCCCTGCATCGGCAGCGCGTCGACCAGCAGCGCGCCCAGCGGCGGCGCAAGGATGTTCATGAACCCGCCCAGCGCCTGGTTGATGCCCTGAATGCGTGACAGGTGATCTCTGGGAACCATCAACGCGGTGGACGCATCCATCGCGGGCCAGTGAAAGCCGCCCGCCGCCGACCGCACAAACATGATCACGTAAACGTGCCACACCTGCACCACGTCCAGCCAGAACAACACGGCCAGCACGACCGTCGCCAGCGCGATGATGCTGTCGGCGGCCATCATCACGACGCGGCGGTTCCAGCGGTCCACCAGCGCCCCCGCGACGGGTGTCAGGAAGATTTGCGGCAGCATCCCGGCCAGCGTCGCCGTGGCCAGGATCGTCGCCGAGCCGGTTTTTTCGGTGAGCCACCACACCAGCGCGAACTGCACCAACATGCTGCCCAGCAGCGAAAACGCCTGCCCCGTCCAGATCGTGAAAAAACGCCGTACCCAGTCGGCAGGCAGTACTACGGCGGGTGGCGCGCTGGCGGAGTCGGGCGCAGTTGGGATCATGGGACTCATCTTTCTTCGGACAGAATGCCCCGGCAGTATACCGCAAAAAAAGCTCCCTGAATAACGGACTATCCAGGGAGCCGTGTGTTCAAACCGCGCCAGTAGTTAACCTTCACAATAGGCCAGAGAGTAGAGTAAACTGGGTGTATGATCA
>CAYMTN010000392.1:0-3226 GCA_964393335.1 uncultured Anaerolineaceae bacterium | reverse complement strand
GGCCCTTTTTTCAGCGAACGCGACATCCTAGCCTCCGATTAACCATTACCGACGCTTACCACGACGCCGCACAATGAACTTGTCGGTGCGCTTGTTGCGCCGCGTTTTCATGCCCATCGCCGGTTTGCCCCAGGGCGTCTTCGGCCCCGGCATACCGATTGGCGACCGGCCTTCACCGCCACCATGCGGGTGGCTCCTGGGGTCCATGGCGCTGCCGCGCACGGTCGGACGCCAGCCCAACCAGCGCTTACGACCGGCCTTACCCAGCTTGATGTTGCCATGATCGGTGTTGCCGACCTGGCCGATGGTCGCCATGCAATTTTCGTGTACCCGGCGAACTTCGCCGCTGGGCAGGCGAATCTGGGCGTAGGTGCCTTCTTTGGCGACCAACTGCGCCGACGTGCCCGCCGCGCGCGCCAACTGGCCGCCGCGCCCGGGCAGCAGTTCCACGTTGTGCAACAGCGAGCCGACCGGGATATCCCGGATCGGCAGGGTGTTGCCCAGCCGTACATCCGCATCCGGCCCGCTCATCACCGTATCGCCCACCTGCAACCCGAGAGGGGCGATGATGTAACGGCGCTCGCCGTCGGCGTAGAGCAGCAGCGCAATCCGCGCTGACCGGTTGGGATCGTACTCAATCGTCTCGACCCGCGCGGGCACGTTAAATTTGTCCCGCTTAAAATCGATCACGCGGTACCGACGCTTGTGGCCGCCGCCGCGATGCCGGACGGTGATCCGCCCGCTGTGGTTGCGACCGGCACGTTTGCGCAGATCGGTCATCAACGACCGTCGCGGCTTGGCGTGCGTGATCTCCTCAAACGAGTTGCCCGTCATGTCCCGGCGACCGGGTGATGTGGGCTTATACTTCTTGACTGGCATAGGTTACCTCAACCTTACGACTGTGTCCGGTGTTCATTAGCCCCGTGAGGTGCGGATATCTGAACACCACCACCGAACGACGTTTAGAGATTGAACAACGAAATCGTCTGGCCCTGGGGGACTGTCACGACAGCCTTTTTCCAGGCCCGCTGGCGAACATAGAACTTGCGCCCGCGACGCCCGCGCTTGGGGGGCATCACCATTGTGTTGACTTTGACCACGTCCACATTGAAGATGCGCATGACCGCGTCAGCGATCTGAATCTTGTTGGCGCTCATATCGACTTCAAAGACGTACTGATTGGTCACATCGGCCAGTTCGGTCGATTTTTCGGTAATTACCGGGCGTTTGATCACGTCGTATAAATGCAGACCCTTGGTCACGTTCTCAGCTCCTTTTAGCTCTCAGCCGCCGTGCCCAAGAAAATCTCGATCACGTCCAGCGCATCCTGCGGGATGACAAGCCGGTCCGCCGAGAACAGGTCGCGTATATTCAGATACGACGCCCGCAGCACGCGTGCGTTCTCCAGGTTGCGGATGCTGTTCTCGACCGGCTCGTTGCGGTCAGCCATCAGCACCAGGGCGCTGTTGTCACCCACCAGGTTTTGCAGCACATCGCGCATCACGCTGGTCTTGGGCGCATCGAGTTCCAGCTTGTCCACCACGACGATCTGATCGTCGGCAGCCAACGCGGAAAGGGCGCTGCGCAGGGCCTGGCGGCGCATCTTGCGCGGCATTTTTTTGCTGTGGTCGCGCGGCTTGGGGCCATGCGCCACGCCGCCGCCGACGAAGATCGGGGCGGAGCGAGCGCCATGACGCGCGCGACCCGTGCCCTTTTGACGGTACCATTTCGCCTTGGTGAGGTCTACCTCACCGCGCGTCTTGGTGTTGTGCGTCCCCAGGCGAGCGTTTGCCATCTGGCGCACATACGCCTGGTGCATGAGCGGCGTATTGACCTCAACTTCAAAAATGTCGGATGGCAGTTCAACGGTGCCAACCTGGTCACCGGCCATGTTTCGAACAGGTACTTGCATGATTCACGACTCCTCTGATGCGGCTACGCCTGGCGGGTCTTGCGCGAGGGCTTAATCAGGAGGATGCCTCCCTTTGCGCCCGGAACCGAACCACGCACGGCGAGCAAATGTCGATCCGCATCAACCACGACAACTTCGAGATTCTGAACGGTGACGCGTTCGCCGCCCATCCGACCAGCCATGCGCATGCCCTTAAACACGCGACCGGGCGTTGACGTCGCCCCAATCGAACCGGGGGCGCGCTCACGGTCGGACTGGCCGTGCGTCTTCGGCCCGCGGTTGAAGCCGTGCCGTTTGATCGTACCGGCAAACCCGCGCCCCTTCGACGTGCCGACTACATCGACCCGCTCGCCTTTTTCAAAGGCATCCGCAATGGTCAGTCGCTGGCCTTCTTCCACATCCAGTTTGCGCACGCGGAATTCGCGCAGGTAGCGCAGATCGGGCAGGCCCAGGCCGTTCCGGTTGAGGTGGCCAAGCTTGGGCTTGGTCAGGCGTGAACTGCCATTGCGCTTGGCCGATAGTTCTTCAAAGCCAAGCTGGACCGCTGAATAACCATCTTTTTCTTCGGTTCGAATTTGTGTCACATAGCACGGCCCAGCCTGGATGACGGTGACCGGGATCACCTGTCCATCTTCGTCGAAGATTTGGGTCATGCCCACTTTTTTACCAATGATGCCCTTCATGGTGCCTCCAAGGAGGGACTGTGTGGCGCGCGAAGATCCGTCGCCACGCATCATCCCCGTTTCGCCTATATCGTTTGGTCTAGCACTACGCGATTAAGGCCCCGTTCAACCCGCAGCACTGTGCACCAGCAGCGACTGTGCCCCAGGCCCAACCGGCGTTTACTAAATCCTGATCTCAATATCCACGCCAGCCGGTAGATTCAACCGCATCAGCGTATCAATCGTCTTCGAATCGGGATCCAACACATCAATCAGACGTTTGTGCGTGCGAATCTCGAAGTGTTCCTGCGAGTCCTTATCGATGAACGGCGAACGACGCACGGTAAACCGTTCAAGCCGAGTCGGCAGCGGGACCGGACCCACCACACGCGCGCCAGTGCGCTCAGCCGTCTCTACGATACGCTGGGCCGATTGGTCCAGCACGCGATGATCATACGCTTTCAGCCGGATGCGGATCTTTTGTTTGGCCATATAGATTCCCCAGACTTCCCCTGATATGTCAGAAGTCAGCTAAAGGAGACTGGCAGATACCACTGCATGAACGAACCGGAACAGTGCAACTTGCCAGCCCCCCAATCATTGATTACTCAAGGATTTCGGTGATGACACCCGCGCCGACGGTCAGGCCACC
>CAYMTN010000391.1:0-3242 GCA_964393335.1 uncultured Anaerolineaceae bacterium | reverse complement strand
GGGTCGTCGAACGTCAGCGTATCGAGATCGGGCGTCTGGCCGGTGCTGGTCCGGGTCAGGTCCAGCGCTTCGGCAATCGCGGACAACATACGCAGCCCCAGGATGTCGATCTTGACCAGCCCCGCATCTTCGAGTCCCTCCTTGTCCCACTGGACCACAACCCGCCCTGGCATGGTGGCCGGTTCGGTGGGCACACGCGCCGCAATCGGTGAACCGGTGATGACCATGCCGCCGTTGTGGATACCCAAATGGCGCGGAAAGCCCCGAATCTGCGCGCACAGGTCAATGAACTGCCCCCAGATCGGTGCGTCCAGCGACTGGTCCAGCGCGACCTGCAGACGTTCGAGCAGCGGGGTATCACTCCGGTCGCGGAAATCGAGCGTTTTGGCCGCCCGGTCGAGCAGGTGGGGCGGCAGTCCCAAGACTTTGCCCACGTCGCGGATCGCGCTGCGGGTGCGGTAGGTCACGAAGGTACACGCCATCGCGGTATGCTCCGGGCCATAGCGCTCATATACGTACTCGATCACCTCTTCGCGCCGGTCAGCCTGGAAGTCGATGTCGATGTCGGGTGTCATCTGGCGTTCGGCGGAAAGGAAACGTTCGAAGACGAGGTCATGGACCAGCGGATCGACAGGTGTGATGTCCAGCAGATACGCGACCAGCGAGTTGGCTGCCGATCCGCGTCCCTGACAGCGGATGCCGTGCTGACGCGCAAAACGCACCAGGTCCCACACGATCAGGAAGTAGTTCGCCAGCCCGGCGCGGGTGATAATCGCCAGCTCGTGATCCAGCCGCTGCGCTACCTCCGCCGGGATGTCGCCATAACGCACATTAAGTGCCTGTTCGCACAGGTGAGAGAGATACTCAACGACACTCATTTCCGTCGGCGTCGGGAACGGTGGCAGGTCTTGCAGACCATACCCCAGGTCGAAGGTGCAGCGGTCTGCGATGTGCACCGTGTTGGTCAGCGCGTCGGGATAGGCGGCGAACAACGGTCCCAGCCGCCGCCCATCCTTGAGGTAATACTCCGAGTTGGGGCGGCACAGCGGACCCGCCGTGTCCAGTGTGACGCCGTGCCGGATGCAAACCAGCACGTCTTGCAGCGCCCGCCCGTCGCGTGTGGCGTAGTGCACGTTGTTGGTCGCCACGTAGCCCACCCCCGCCGCCCGTGCGACGTCCACCAGCGCTGCGACCAGCCCATCATCCGCCGACAGCAGATGGTGCTGGAGTTCGATCCAGAAATGCTCCGGTCCAAACAGGTCGCGGTAATACTCCGCCAGGTCGTGCGCCGAGGCGGGATCGTGGGCCAGCAGCGCGGCGGGAATGCTGCCCCGGCGGCAGCCGGAGAGTGCGATGAGGCCCTCGGTGTGGCCGGGCAGGTCGGCGTGGGGCAACGCAGCTTCCCCTTTGGGGGCGTTGTGGCGCGCGCGGCTGATGAGCCAGCACAGGTTGGCCCAGCCGGTCGTGTTTTCGACCAGCAGTGTGAGGTGCGCGCCGCCCTCCAGCGTCAGTTCCGCGCCCAGGATAGGGTGGATGCCCACCGCGCGTGCTGCTCGGACGAATCGCGGTGCGCCGTAGACGGCATCGTGATCCGTTAGCGCCAGGGCGGGCATACCGAGGAGAGCGGCCTGTTGCACCAGGTCTTCGGGTGACGACGCACCATCCAGCAGGCTGAAGTTGGAGTGCGCGTGCAGTTCGATGTAGGCGGCGCTAGTCCTCAGGTTGCTCATACAAGGCACAAACTGCACCTGCCGGGTCCTGAATGATGGCAAACCGGCTGCCCGGTTCCCCGCGTATCGGGACGATGATATGCCCACCCAAATGCTGGCAGACAGCCAGACTGTCAGCCAGGTCGGCAACCGTGATGTAGATCATCCACTGTGCAGGCATGGCCGCGTTGACGCCGCGCGCGTGACACACGCCCGCCGCCGGGACACCATCCGGACCGGCCATGGTGTAGTCGGCGTAACCGTCCATCTGGACCGGTTGAGGCGTCCAGCCAATCATCTGCTGGTAAAAATCCCGTACCTCTTCAGCGTTGTCGACCGTCAGATCGACCCAGGCAATACGTCCAATAGTGGGTGCCATGTTGTGTTCTCCTTATGCTCCAATGATGTCAATCATACAACCGTTGCACATACCACTCACCGGACACCAGGTCACGGAAGACGATCACCAGCAGCCCGGTCGTCGTGATGAGTTTGAAGTACTCACGCCACACGCGCCCGCGCCACCAGTCCTCGTCCACGCGCCAGCGGTTCGCCACCGCGCTGACCGGGTGAACTTGCCGCCGCCACACAAAACGCAGCGGCTGCCACAGCTCATCCACCTCGACCCGGATCGGGTCACCCTGCGGCCACAGGTAGGTCATCGCACCTGCTCCAATCGCACCCGCCGCTCCGGCAGGCGTGCGTCGGCGTCGGCCACTCGCGCCCAGAAAAAACAGTCGTCGCCGTAGCGGTCGACCAGCGTGTGTAACACATCACGCAGTTGGCCGGCGGACACCGGCTCACGCTCGAACAGGCTCAACTGGCGCGCGGGTTGGGGTTCGATGGCGTCCAGCGTGACCGCGAGACCCACCACGCCGCTGGTGATGGGCAGGGACGCCGCCAGGTCCCGCACGGCCCCGGCCAGTGTCCCGTTGCGGCGCAGGGCCAGACTGTGTTCCGGGTGTGTGCCATCCTCCAACTCCAGTTCGACCGTCACCTGCCGAGCAACCTGCCCGCTCTCCCGCAGGCGGTCTTCGATGCCACTCACCAACTTGGCCAGCACCGCGTGCAGTATGGCCCAATCTTCCACCGGGTCGTCAAAGTCGCAGGCCGTATGTTCGACCAGGGGCGGGGTGTAGCGCTGGACCGGGCTGGTATCACGCCCACGCGCCAGCCGGTGTATCACACGCCCGAGACGCCCAAAGCGGTCCACAACCGCCGCCACCGGCAGCGCCGCCACCTCGCCCAGCGTGACCAGTCCCAGCAGGTGCAGCTGGCGCAGCGTCTCACCATCAACCGGCAGCAGCATGACCGTGAAGCGCGCCAGGAAGTCGGCTTCCTGACCGGCTGGCACGACCAGCACTTCCCCCGGAGCCAGTAACAGCGCCGCCACCCGTGCGGGAAACTTACCACTCGCCAGCGCAATCGCCGGTGACAGTCCGGTCTGCTGCTGCACGACGTCGTGCAAGTGTTCCGCCAGCGTACTCGCTTCCTCGTCGGGGAGTGATCCCAGGTCGAGGTAACACGTCGCTG
>CAYMTN010000390.1:0-3289 GCA_964393335.1 uncultured Anaerolineaceae bacterium | reverse complement strand
CGGGTCGATTCTTTGGTGCGATTCCAGTCCTGAGTGCCGAGCCGGTTGAGCTGCGGCGGGCGGTCATCCGCACCCACGTACCGCGAGATACGATCTGCCTGGTGGATGGGCACATACAGCGTGTCGGTGCCTGCATACTCGATGACCAGGTACTCGCGCTCGTTGTTATCCAGCATCCGTTTTTGCAGGCCCCCGAACCGCCCGATGCCGTATTCTGTATGAACGACGAAATCGCCGATTTCCAGGTCGGCAAAGCCAGATTCCGGGGGCAGGGCGCGGGGCTGTTTGCGGCGGCGTGGTTCCGGACGCTTCCACCCGAAGATCTCCGCATCGGTGAGCAGGTGCAGCCGTCCCCTTGACGTATCCAGCACCCAGCCTTCACCGAGTGAGCCTTCGACGAAGGCCAGCAGCCCGATCTCATCTGCCGATCCGATGCGCGTAACCGGCGCGATGTAAGCGCCTTGTTCGCTCCACAACTCTGCCATCCGCTGCGCCTGTTGGGTCACGACTAGCGTGCGTTCGCCCTGGTCATGGAGCCGGTTCAGGTCTTCGAGCACCAGCCGGATTTGGCCGCCATGACGTGGCCCCGGCGCGAACAAATCCCCGACGGTAGGCACCACATCTTCAATTTCGTCTGCGTTCGTGCCGAGGTGAAGCACCTGCCGCGTTGACAGGTCGTCTTGAAGCTCATCCCAGGTTACGTAGGGCAGGGGGTAATCGGCGGGCAGGTGACCGGACGCGATCTTGTCGTGGCGCAGGGTGATCGCCTGTTCCTCAAGGTCCGCGACATGGTCTTGCAGTGCGCCCAGGTCTTCGACGACAATCAACGCGTCGTCGGGGGCGTAGTTCAGCAGATTGGCGGGATAGCCGTACAGGTAGGGCAGGTAGAATTCGAGCAGGGGGAACGCTACCCCATTGGCAAGGTGTTCCTCGTCCGGCAGCGTTGAGGTTACGTCATCACCTGGATTGGGCTGGGAAGCGAACCAGTCACGCAGGCGCGCCGCCACCGCAGGCGCGAATTTTGGCAGCGCTTCGCGGGCCGGGTTGATGTGTACCTGGTCGATGCTGTCAGATGAGCGCTGTGTTGACGGGTTGAACGTGCGCAGGCTCTCGACCTCGTCACCGAAGAACTCAATGCGCACCGGCTGTGGTGTCGCCATCGGGTAAATGTCCAGAATCCCGCCCCGGCGGCTGAACGTGCCCGGCTCGACCACAATCGACGCGGGGGAATAACCAACCTGAAGCCATGCCCGCAGCAGTGTGTCCGGTTCGGCACGGCTGCCAACCCGCAGCGCGCGCGATCCGGCGCGGAATTCACGCACCGGCAATGTCTTTTGCATGACGGCGTGCGCCGCCGCGACGATGACCGGCGGTGGTGCGCTGGTATCCGGCGTGGTGCCAACCGGTTTTACCAGCGTGCTGAGGGTATTCAATCGGGCCTGAATCGCGTTGGCGGTCCAGGGCGCTCGTTCGTAGAAGCTGGCCGGTGGTTCCGCGAAACGCTGAATCGGGCGGTCTGGCATCCAAACGGGGAGCTGTTCGGCCAGGTTGTGCGCACGATCGACGCGTCCGGTGAGCACGATCAGGGGGCGGTCGAGGTCTTCAGCGAGGGCCGCGATCAGATACGGGCGAGCTGCACGCAGCACATGCTGATCGGGCACAGGTTGGTGAGCGCGCAGGCTGCGCAGGATGGTCTGATACGCCTCAGTGTGGCGTAACTCATCCAGCAAACCGGTCAATTGCATAGGGTTAAACCGTCCGTTGTTAAGTCGTTTGATCGGGTGGAGGTGTTTGGGATGGTTGTGATAGACGCACTGTTACGTCGTCGTCGGTGCCGTTGTAGTGGTTCATGGCGCTTTCAATGCCATCGGTGAGCCATGTTTCAATCGTCTTGACCACGCGATCCACCGTGTCCCCGACTCGGCGCAGATCGTCGCCGGAAAAGCGCTGCAAAACGTAGGCGGCGGGGTCCATACGATCTGGTGGTCGCCCAATACCGAACCGGATGCGTGGAAAATCCTGCGTGCCGAGCCGCCGGATGATGTCAGTCATGCCCCTATGCCCGCCGGAGCCGCCCGTGGGGCGTATGCGCAGCGTGCCGGGTGGAATATCGAGATCGTCATACACGACCATGATCCGCGCCGGTGGGATTTTGTAGAAGGCAGCCAGACCCTGCACCGAACCGCCACTGAGATTCATGATGGTCTGTGGTTTGGCGATCAGCACGTTTTTCCCTTTGATCGCGCCTTCCGCCACCTTAGCTTTTGACTTTTTCTTGTTGTCATATCGCAAACCATACGCCTGAACCAACGCGTCTGCGCAGCGGAACCCGACATTGTGCCGGGTACCTTCGTAGTCACGTCCGGGGTTGCCCAGCCCGACGATCAAGTATCGCTCACTCATAGTCCTGTGGCGTCGGTTCGATAACCAATGCATCGTGTCTCTGGTCGGATAAGCGGTCGCGTAGTTGGAAAAGCGTATCTGTTACTCGTCGTCTTGCCAGTTGTCTTGCGGCTGCCATAACAGCCGCCGGGTGTAGGGTCGCAGGCGTCCGCGCACCAGCGAATAAATCAACAGCACAGCGAAAACGGCAAAGGTCAAATAAACGCCGGTGCAGAACGCGCTGCGAATGCGTCCCGTATTGATGTGTGTCTCGGTCGTCGTGGCGCGCCCGGAATCTGCGTTGGCCGGGGGATTCGCCGCCGAACCGTCATTGGCCGGACCCAAACCTTCAATGCCACTGGTCGACGGGTTGTTGCTGGGCGGCTGCTGAATCGGAGACGTCGGTGAAGGCCCTGGTGTGGGCGCGGCGGGGACCACTTCTGCGCCGGAGGCCGCCGTCGGTACGGGAGTCGGCTGGCTGTTGACGACCTTCAGATTCGAAACGACCGTCTCCCCAACCTGCCCATCGTCCAGGAAAACGCGCAGCCGGAGCTGGTATGTGCCATCCGGCACGACGTTGGTATTCCAGGTGCCGAGCACGTCGTCACGCACCTGCTGCTGCACGCGCGGCTGTACCAGCAGCCAGGGCGCGCCAGGATTGCCCAGATCGTTGTACTCCAGTGTGTAACTGTTGAATGCAGTCGGGTGACCGGCGTTGCCGACGATATTCACCAAGCCGAAAAGCTGCTGTCCGGTGGCCGGATAGGTAATGACCGCGATCACGTCATCCGGAGCCTGTGCAGCGGCGGAATTCACCAGCCACCTGCCGAAAAAGCCGGTGCTCAGAATGGCTATCGCCAGCAACACACCCAGCTCAGGCGCCACCTGGGCGAAGCCGGCGCCGTCG
>CAYMTN010000389.1:0-3297 GCA_964393335.1 uncultured Anaerolineaceae bacterium | reverse complement strand
CAAGTTCACCTACGAGTACGATTTTGGCGATGACTGGCTGCATACCGTCCTGGTCGAAAAAATCCTGCCGCCGGACCCGGCCCAGAAGCTGCCGGTGTGTATCAAGGGCAAACGCGCCTGCCCGCCGGAGGACGTGGGGGGCGTGTGGGGCTACGAGATTTTCCTGGAAGCCATCAACAACCCGAAGCACCAGGAACACGCCAGTTTTCTGGAATGGATCGGCGGGTCGTTTGACCCGGAACAGTTTGACCTGGACGCGATCAACGCCCGGCTGAAGGCGGGCTGACATGGACACCTGCCGCTTTCCCGATCTGCCCGATCCATATGGTGCCGCGCTGCGGGCCGCCGTGACGTTTATTCTCGACCGGTTCGAGCCGGTCGGCATCATCGCCAGCGGCACGATCATACGCGGCAACCCGCGCCCCTCCAGCGATCTCGACCTGTACGTGATCCACCACCAGCCGTTTCGCCAGCGGGTGCAGCGCCTGTTTAACGGCGTCCCGGCGGAGATATTCGTCAACCCGCCGCGCCAGGTCGAGGTCTATTTCGAGTCCGAGCGGCAGGCGGCCCGCCCGCTGACGGCGCACATGTTGGCGACCGGCTTCGTCGTGCTGGACCGTGACCCGGTCGTCGAACACCTGCGCCAGCGCGCCCAGGACGTGTTAGCTCAGCCGCCGAACCTGTCGCCGGACGTGCTGCGCTTCAAGCGCTACATGGCCGCTTCCGAATACGAAGACGCGTGCGACGTAGCCGGGTCCGATCCGTTCACGGCGCGTATGATCCTGGGATCGGCAGTGCGCAGTATGCTGCACTACCGCTTCTGGCAGGCGAACCGCTACCAGCCGCGTGATAGGGACCTGATCGCCGCGCTGGACGATCTCGACCCGGAACTGGCGCGGCTGGCGCGTGACTTTTTCGCCGCCGCCGAGGTCGCGCAGCAGGTCGCCATTTCCGGCCAGATCGCGGACCGGACGATCCGCACGCGCGGTTTTTTCGAGTGGGAATCCGCGCCCGAGGACGTGTGACGCGCGGCGGGCGCATGTCGTGCCGCTGGCGGTCAGCGCGTATAATGACGTGAAACCTTGCCCCCTATGAGGAGCCGCTCATGAGCGACAGCACGATCCCCAGTTTTGGCGAGTGGTACAGCCGCTTGGTCCAGTTGTATTATGCGGGCCAGTTTTCCCAGGCGCTTGAGATCGCCACTCAGGAAGGAGATCGTTATCCCGACCAGCGCCGGATGATTTTTCATCTGCGGGCGTGTATGGCGTCGTGCGCCGGGGACGGCGCGCAAGCGCTCGACCTGTTAGCCGAAGCATCCGGCGGCGGGTACTGGTATCCCGCCTCGTTTTGGGACGATCCCGATTTTGACTCCATCCGCGACCATGACGAGTTCAAGCGCCTGCGCGCCGTGTCTGATGGCCGCCGCGCCGAGGCGCAGGCCCTGGCCCGCCCGGAACTGGCCGTTATCCCGCCATCAGGGGGTGTGCCTGCGCCGCTGCTGGTCGCCTTGCATGGTAACCAGGGCAGCAATGCGTTGCACGGCGCACACTGGCGTTCGGCAGCCGATGCGGGCTGGTTGGTCGCGCTGGCCCAGTCGTCCCAGGTGGCCGGACCCGATGTGTATGTGTGGGACGATCTTGATCAGAGCGAATCCGAGATCAAACAGCATGTCGCGGCGCTGCTTCACGACCACGGTGGCGATGCACAGCGCATCGTGTTGGGCGGTTTTTCGTTGGGCGCAGAGACGGCGATGCGCCTCGCCTTGAGCGGCGCAGTGGCGGCGCGTGGCTTCATCGCCGTCGCGCCGGGCGGGCCGTACACCAACCGCAGCCCGGAATTGTGGGAGCCGCTGATCGAGGCAGGGCGCGGGCGGGGCGTGCGCGGCGTCGTGCTGTTTGGCGGGCTGGATCACGGCCACGACGCGATTGTCGGTCTGGTGGATCGCCTGCAAGCTGCTGGCATCCCGCTGATCGTGGAAGGCGATCCCGCGCTGGCGCACGATTTCCCGGTGGATTTCAGCGCCCGGCTGCCGGGTTGGCTGGCGTTTGTGCTGGGCGCGTGAGTACGCTGGCTGCCGGAAAATCTAAACCGGTCCTGTGTTCGAGCAGCGCGGGCCGGTTTTTTGGTATGATTCACGTATGGGCCGGGAGGGCGTGTGTCTGAACAGGCGGTTCTGGAAGGGTTTGTTTCGGTGCGGGCGGCGCTCAAGGCCAACAGCCGCGCCATTCACACGATCACCATCCGGCGCGACAAATACGACAAGGGCGTAGCGTGGCTGGAACACGAAGCCGCGCGTAACGGTATCCCGGTCGAACGCGTGGACGCGGCGCAGATCGACGAAATCGCCGGGGGCACGACGCACGGCGGCGTGATCGCGCTGGTCGGCCCGCGTCGCCTGTTGGACCTGGACCGGATCGGCGCAAACGTCCCCGCGCCGTTTGTCGCCATGCTGGACGGCGTCGAAGACCCGTACAACTTCGGGCAGGCGGTGCGCGCGCTGGTCGCTGCCGGTGCGGACGGGTTGATCCTGCGGCCCCGCAACTGGCTGTCGGCGGCGGGCGTGGTGGCGCGCGCGTCGGCGGGCGCGACCGAGTGGATTCCAACTGCCCTGGCCGGTTCCGCGCTGGACGCGGCGGCGCACTTTCGCGCGCGCGGGCTGCGTATCGCCTGCGCCTACCAGGAGGACGCGATTTCGATTTACGCCGCCGACCTGACCGGTCCGCTGTTCCTGGTGATCGGCGGGGAAAAACGCGGCATCACGCGCTCGTTTGGCGATCAGGCCGATCTGCGGCTGGTGATCCCGTATGGCGGCGCGTTCGATCAATCGCTCGGCACGACGGCGGCGACTGCCGTGATCGCGTTCGAGATCATGCGCCAGCGGGGGGAAAACGTTCACAGTGAACAGTAGCCCGTTCTCCGTACAGAGTTTCGCTTTTACGGAAAACGGTCTACGGATAACGGATAACGTACTATGTCCGACGACAAACCCAACCACTCACCCCACGTCAGCAGCGGGCAGCGCCGCCGCCCATCGGTGGAGAGCATCTACAAGGGCGCGTGGATGCGCTCGCTGTTCGAGGTCCGGTTTGCCAAGCAGTTGGACGCGCGCGGTATCTCGTGGGAGTACGAACCGGAACGGCTCAAGGGCGGCGGGTACCTGGTCGATTTTTACCTGCCCGATCTCAAGTGTTGGGTCGAGGTCAAGGGGCGCTTTGAAGCGCGCGACGACCTGCTGCTGCCCAACGTCGCCAGCCGCCTGCATACCGGGCGCGGCGAGCGCCTGTTCCTGTACATGAA
>CAYMTN010000388.1:0-3325 GCA_964393335.1 uncultured Anaerolineaceae bacterium | reverse complement strand
TGATCATACACCCAGTTTACTCTACTCGCTGGCCTATTGTGAAGGTTAACTAGTGGCCCGCTTCGATGTCGCAACGTGCTTGGAGGTATCATCCGTGACTACTACCGTGAGGCGGCATAAGCCCAAATCCCCTCGTAGATCAGGTTTTTTGACCATACAGCCAGCCGCTATCTTTTGGCGCGATTCAGAGCTATGATGAAAACATCCCCACAGGGTCAGGCGAAAGGGACACAATTCACATGTTCAAGCGAAAGTATGTATGGTCAGGTATGGGGCTGGCCGTGCTGCTCGGACTCGCCGTTGTGGGCGGGAAACCGGGCGCGGCGCAAAACGATTCCGGCTTCGGGCCGGGCATGTTATGGCACGCCAGTTTCTGCTATGGTGATGAATTGTGCGGCGTGGGCGACTTCGACGGCAGCGGCCAGGACGACATCGTCGCGTTTGTGCGCAGCACCAAGACCGACGGCGGGGAGGGCGATGTATGGGTGGCGCTCTCGACCGGCAGCGGCTTCAGCACCGGCTCCGTCTGGCACGGCAGTTTCTGCTATGGTGAAGAAGTCTGTACGACCGGTGACGTGAACGGCGACGGCAAAGACGACATCATCGCGTTTGTGCGCAGCACCAAGACGGATAACGGCGCGGGTGATGTGTGGGTAGCGCTCTCGACTGGCAGCGGTTTCGGGGCCAGCGCCGTCTGGCATGGTGATTTCTGCTACCGGGATGAGGTCTGCCGCGTGGCGGACGTCAACGGCGATGGCCGGGACGACATCGTTGCTTTCGTCCAGAATCCTGCCTCCCCGGCCAACGTCTGGGTAGCGCTCTCGACCGGCAGCAGTTTCGGGGCCAGCGCCATCTGGTACGATGACTTTTGCGTCTTTGCAGAAGCAGTGTGTACGCTGGGCGACTTTGACGGCGACGCGGACGCGGACGCGGTCATGTTCCTGCGCAACAGCGCCCCGGACCTGATGGGGGCTGACGAACGCCTGGGGCGGGTTGATGTCGCGCTCTCGTCCGGTGATAGCTTCGGAACCTATGCTTCGCAGCACGACTCGTTCTGTTGGGGCGGGGAAATCTGTGACGTGGGCGATTTCAACGGCGATGGCAAGGATGACATTGCCGCCTTTGTGCGCAGTGTCAAGACCGACGAGGGGGCAGGCGATGTGTGGATCGCGCTGTCCAACATGGGCGGGTCGATGGCCGACATGTATGGTGCCTTAAGCCCCATCTTGGCCGTTGGCGGACACGCCACCGTCACCGCGGCGGGCAACGACATGATGGTATTCACCGGCACCAGCCTGGGCTCGCAGATCGCCGGGCGGTTGTATACGGGCGCGATGCTGGACGTGCTCGAAGGGCCGGTATCTGCCGAAGGCTATACCTGGTGGCGCATCCAGGAACAAAACAGCGGCCTGACCGGATGGGTGACCGAAATCGGGATGGGCGAAGTGTGGATCGTCGTCGCGCCGTAACGTAACGTGCGCAGGGTCCGGTAGGGGTGAGCAACACACCCCTACCGGACCCAATGCACCGTGCGGCTACTCGCTGACCGCCGGAACTTGTAGCAGCCAGACGTCGAGCGCGCCCATGCCGGACGGGCTGGTGTGCTCGGCGATCAGATAATCACCGTTGGCGGCCCGGATCACGGCCTGGCCCCACTCGGCCCCTGTATCGGCTACTTCCGCCGGGCAGGCCGGATTCTTCCCTTAGGCGGCCCATTGGCAGTTGTGATGTAGGGGAAACGAGAAGCCCGATCTCTGTCCGTCGGGCTTCGTAGACAAATCTGTTTCGAAATGTTATGCTGCTTTCGACAGCTTTTGCATGAACTCGTCGGCAACATGCTTGGCAACAAAGATAAGTGGCCGTATACACGCGGTCGAGCGAGCCCTTTCGCTCACGTTCGAGTATACATTGTGTTCAAATACTTCAGTCGGGTCAGATAACACGCGGCGATTCGAGTGAGGACTGACCTACAACATCCTGCAATGGACGTCGGGCATCACCTTGAACCAGGCCCTTCCTTTCCCTTTCTCAGCGGTAGAAACACGCGACCTATTCTGCCAGCTAGTCCGAGTCTGATCTCGCCTCAATTCGCTGTTGCACAGAGTTTTTTGAGAGTACGGGGGTACAAATCGTGCGAACGACTTATCGCAACGCCGCAGGGCGTAACGCTTCATCCACCTCGCGGCCTACTCGCGTAACAATCTCCGGTAGCGCGCGAATGTCGATCAGCGTCGAGCGGAAATTTACGATGCACAGCCGCAGCAAAAAACGGTCCCGGATCACAGCATTTGACAGGTACGCCTCGCCATCCGTTTGGAGCCGGGTCAGCAGTTCTTCGTTTAACTGGTTCAGATACGCTTCTACGGCATCCGCAGCGCCGTGCAAATCGCGCGGCACATAGCGAAACGTGGTGATGCTCAGTCCCTGGTTGAACGTTTCGAGTTCCTCGTGATCGCGTGCCAGCCGTTCGAGTTCTTGTGCCAATGCGATGTCATCCGCAATCATACGAATATAGCCGCTGCGCCCGGCTTGTTGCAGGCCCAACCATACCTTCAACGCGCGAAAGCCACGCGAATTCTGCAGCCCGTATTCAAAGTAGTTGACTCCTGGTGCGTCGCTCGTATCATCGAAGTGATAGTATTCGGGATGGTAGCTGAACGTATTAAGCAACAGTTGTGGGTCTTTCACCAGTACGCAGCCCGCTTCCAGCGCGCTGTACAACCATTTGTGCGGGTCAAGTGCCACCGAATCCGCTTCGCGTAGCCCTTTGAGGTCCGCCGGAGCGTCAGGAAGTGCTGCTGCTGGAGCACCATACGCACCATCGACATGAAACCACAGCCCGTACTCGCGGCAGATGGTCGCAATCTCCGGTAATGGGTCAATGGCTCCTGTACTGACCGAGCCGCCTGTTCCCACGACGATGAACGGCACATCGTTTTGTGCCTTATCGTGTTCGATTTGCGTCCGCAGCGCAGCGAGGTCCATCCGTAGATCGTCATCGGTTGGTATCCAGCGAATCGCGTCCGTTCCCATACCAAACAGATCAACTGCTTTTTGAATCCAGGTATGGGTTTCGGCGGATACATAGGCGCGCAATTGGCCCGATCCGGCGCGCAACCCCTTTTCACGGATATTCCAGGTGGCCTGGGCCTGACGTGCTGCCAGAAAACCGGTGAAATTCGCCATGTTGCCACCGCTTGTCAGCAACCCGCCACAACCCGATGGATACCCGATCAACTCGGCGATCCAACGGATCGTCTGCGCTTCGATCTCAGTAGTTAACCTTCACAATTAGAGGGAAGGTCAAGTAGCCCCTTCCCCAAGT
>CAYMTN010000387.1:0-3327 GCA_964393335.1 uncultured Anaerolineaceae bacterium | reverse complement strand
TTGGCCGCCTGCACCGCATCATACAATCGCCCGTTTTCAATGGCGATAGCGGCCCGATCTGCCAGCCGGGAGACGAGCGCTTGCGCATCCTCGTTGAACGCATCCGCACGAACCGCAACCAGCGTCACGACGCCGATCACGCTGTTCTCACGCCGGATCGGCACGCACAACACGGTACGCGGCGGATCGACACCGGGCGGCGTCATTTGCAGCGCGGCTTCTTCCGTCTCAATCACCTGCCCGATCAGGGGATGTGACAGCGGTAATTCCGGCGTATCGGAGAATTCATCAGGCTCGCCCCAGCGTGCCACCAGCCGTACCACGCCAGTTTCCGGATCGTGCAGACCCAAATGGGCGCTTTGCGCGTTGCACAGGCGCGCCGACCATTCCAACGTCATGCGCATGGCGTAGGCCATATCCAGCGTTTCGTTGAGCTGGCGATCGATCCATTGCAGCATCGTGAGTTCTTCGACACGATCCGCCAGCGCCTGGTCTTTCGCGCGGTACAGCCGCGCGTTATCGATGGCTACCGCAGCCTGTGCGGCGAACGCATCGAGTACTTCCAGGTCGTGCTCGGAAAAAATACCGGTGCGGATGCGGTTATCCACGTAGACCACTCCAATGATATTGCCGCGCGCGCGCAGGGGACTCGCCATGATGCTGCGCAGCGCATGTGCGACGATACTCGCCTGACCAGCATAACGCGGGTCGGTCTGTGCATTGGTCGTCACGACCGGCTCACCTGAATTGACGACCTGTCGCGTGATCGTCCGGCTGACGGCAAACTCACCACTTTCGAGCGTTTCTTGATCGAAGTTACGCGCCACACGTACTTCGAGCCTGCCGTCGTCATCCAGCAACATCAAAAAACCGCGCTCGGCCTCCGTGATCTGGATAATGGCATCCATCACCTGGTCCAGCACGATCTGCAAATCAAGCGATGACCCGATAGCGCGGCTGACCTCGAAAAGCGCCCCCAGGCGTTTTTGATGGACCGTGTCCTGGTGGCTCTCGGCCAGTTCGTCCAGCACGTGTTCGAGCGATGCCAGCCGCCCGTCGAAGTAATCCGGATCGACCACATTCGCCTGCACCTGGCTGCGCAGCAGCGTGATGTTCTGGCGAGCACTGGCCAGCGCCGCGCTTAGTTCATAACTTGTACGTTTTGGCGAGTCGTCCATAGTCTGTTCAGCCATCCGATTGGCGCGCCTGATAGTAGTCACAGAAAGACGTCAGCGGGCAGACGTCGCAGCGTGGATTGCGTGCATGGCACACCTGCCGACCGTGCCGGATAAAGTTGAGATGTGCCGGATAATAATCGTCAGGGGGGATGATCGCCTCCAATTCGCGGTGCGCGCGTTCGGCGCTCGTTTTCGGGCCGATCAGCCCCAGCCGTTGGGTGACCCGGTGTACGTGCGTATCCACCGGAAACGCGGGTTTGTGAAACGCAAACAACAAGATGATCGCCGCCGTCTTGGGGCCAACGCCGTTGATGTGCGTCAGCCAGTCTTTCGCCGCTTCGACGTCCATCTCGGCCAGAAAATCGAGCGATATGTCGCCCTGTTCGTCAGTGATATACCGCAGCGCCGCTTGAATACGCGGCCCTTTCTGATTGGCTAATCCCGCCGAACGGATCGCCTCAACGACATCGTCCAGCGGGGCATCTCGCACGGCAGCCCAGAATGGATATTTCTCCTTGAGCGCGTCAAACGCCATATCCCGGTTAGTATCACTCGTGCTCTGGCTCAGAATCGTGCTGATCAATTCATCGACCGGGGGCAGGTGCTGCCGCCACGTAGGAAACCCGTAGACATCTTCCAGCAGTTCTGCCACCCTGGCGTACTGCTTGCGCCGTGCCAAAACGTCCGGATCAAGAATGGGGGTGTCGCGTTTCGGTGACATGAATACTCATCTGACTGGCGTTATGGTGATTGATACGTGCGTCGATGGAACTGCCAAGCGATCGGATTGCACGCTTCCTTCGTCATTCGTTTTTGGCGGGGCTATTCGCTCACAGGCGTTTCGGTGTTGAAAACGTCAGGTCACCAAAAGCTCATGACTTCAGTCAGTCAATCAGGCATACGGACAATAAGGACAGTGATGTTATCGGGTCCGCCTGCCTCATTCGCCATACGGACCAGTTCACGGCACGCGGCACGCGGATCATCGTGTTGAGCGACCACATCGCGGATCGTATCGGTCGAAACCAACCCCCATAACCCGTCGCTGCACAGCACCAGCCTGGAGCCCGGTGACAACCGCCGCGTGGTGGTGTCCACCTCGATCGTTTCACTCTGCCCCAGCGCCCGGTATAACACGTTGCGTTGTTTGTGTGCGGCGGCCTCTTCTGGCGTGATCTGGCCCAGGTCCATCAGCCGCTGGACCAGCGAATGATCGGTTGTAATCTGTTCAATCGTGTTCCCGCTGACGACATAGGCGCGTGTATCGCCAATATGCGCGATGTACGCCAGATCATCGATCAACACGGCTGCCGTGATCGTCGTGCCACCCTCCTCGATCTGTTGGCCCACTGCGTCGTTCGCCTGCTTGATGCCAGCCTCCATCTCGGCCAACACGTCCGGGGACTTGGCATCATCCGGGAATGGTTTCAGCGCGGGCAAAAAAACCTCGCTCAAAACGCGTGCCGCCAGGTTTTCAAGCGCTATGGCCGAGGCTTTTTCGCCTTCTTTATAACCGCCCATACCATCCGCGACGATGAATAAACCGCAGTCCGGCAGATCGTGATCGCATGTGCTCGCACAAAACAGGCTCATGACGGCGTCCTGATTATTACCGCGCGCTCTACCAATATCGCTCAGATGGCTGAACACCGGCGTTTGATCCCTCGAATCTTCCTCCGACTCGTCAACCTCAAGCAGCACGACTTCCGAATCTTGAGAGCTGACTGCGTGATCGCCGCCAGCCGTTGTGTCGCTGGCTTCTATCCGGTCGCTGCCGGGAACAACGATCTGGTACATGCCGGTCGCCTTGTTCGGCGGGGCGGCGACATCTTCAGGCACGGCCTCCGCGATCAGGTGAGATTTCGCCGCCGGAGAGGGCTTTCCCAGGCCAAACAGCGCGCGCAGGAAACCCATCACGCCCGGCGATTGGATCGTTTCACCGGATGCTTTTCTCAGCGCCATGACTCGCCGCTCAATCTCCGACTGGTTGTCATAGAGGAAACCGCCGCCGCGATCCAGGTAAATCTGGTAATCGGCAATGGCCCCCCTCAGGTCGTGCATGGCCTGGCGGGCGTTGCCCCGGTTGCTGTAGGCCGACACTAGGCCGGGATCCATGCGCACGGCCAGCGAATAATCAGCCATCGCGTCC
>CAYMTN010000386.1:0-3341 GCA_964393335.1 uncultured Anaerolineaceae bacterium | reverse complement strand
TCGTGCTGGACGGACAGCTCGAGGTGATCAAGGCGGGCAGCGACCGCGAGATTCTGCTGAACATCGTCAAACGCGGTGAGGTCGTGGGCGAAATGGCGCTGCTCGAAAACAAGCCGCGTATGGCGAGCGTGCGCGCCCGGACCGATACGGAGTTGATCTCGTTCAACAAGGCGCAGTTCGACGAAGTGCTGAATACACGTCCGGCAGTCGTGCGCGGGCTGCTCAACGTGGTGCTGTCACGCGCGCGGGCGACCGAGGCCCGCCTGCGGCAGACTCAACACATGGCGACCTGGAACGCGCTGACGGCGGGTGTTGCGCACGAGTTGAACAACCCGGCAGCGGCGATCGATCGCGGCGTGGAGCAGTTGCGCAGCGCCCTGGACCAGTTCGCGGCGGCGCAGGGACGGCTCAGCCTGGTGACGTTTGACGAGGCGCAGACACCGGTCATCGAGCAGTTGGCGGCGGACATCCAGGCGCGGGCCGTCGATCCCGCCGAACCAGGTGCCCTGCTGTGCAGCGACCTGGAATACCAGCTCGAAACGTGGTTGGACGAGCACGCCGTCGAGGACGCGTGGACCCTGTCGCCGGTGCTGGTCAGCATGGGTTTTGACGTGGCCCGCCTGGAGCAGTTGAGCGGCGCGTTTGACGGGCCGTCGTTCCGCGCGGTGCTGGCGTGGGTCTGCGCGTCGTTTACGGCCTACAGCCTGCTGGCCGAGATCGGCGGGGCGTCGGCGCATATCTCCGAGATCGTCAGCGTGTTGAAGGGCTATTCGTACCTGGATCAAGCGCCGGTGCAGATGGTGAACGTGACCGAAGGGCTGAATCACACGCTCTTGATCTTACGCGGGCAGATGGGCGACGGCATCACCATCCGCCGCGAGTTCGCGCCCGACTTGCCGCGCATCAATGCCTATGGCCGCGAGATCAACCAGGTGTGGACGAATATCATCGACAACGCGATCACGGCGGTCAGCGGGTCAGGCGAGATTGTGATCCGGGCGGCGCGGGACGAAACGTGTGAGGGCTGGATCAAGGTCGAAATTCAAGACGACGGCCCCGGCATCCCGCCCGAAGTTATGCCGGTGCTGTTTGACCCGTTTTTCACCACCAAGTCACCCGGCAAGGGGACCGGCATGGGGTTGAACATCACGTATAACATCGTCGTGCAAAAACATCGCGGCGAGATTCTGGTCGATTCGGAGCCGGGGCGGACCGTGTTTACGGTTCGTCTGCCGGAGGATTTTGAGCGTCTGTAGCCATTTCGCGGTACAGGAACCACGCGCCTTCACGCGAATCGACGTCTTTTGGCTGGCGGTCGTAATACAGATCGAAAACCTGATCGGTATCGGTGCGCACCCGAAAGTAAAACCGCCCCACGCCCCACGATCCCCGGTGTCCGGCAACGGCGGCATGGGCGGGCTGCATGTTACGCGCCATGCGGCCCCGGCGCGTGTAATCCTGCCATTCCGCGATCCGCGCGACGACGGCGTACGTGTGCTCACGCCACGTGAACCGGTCCGGGCAGTGCGGGCTTTTGATGAGCGGCGGCGGTTCGTCAAACTCGACGGTCACCGGCTCGCCAAAAAAATGCAGTGGTACATCCATCGGCGGCCTTTCTGTATCAGCGGACAGCCCGATCATAACACAGGATCGCGCCCCCGCGCCGGGTTCTTGCCGCAGATAGTCGGTTTCCCCTATACTGAATCTGTCCGGATAGACCAGGCGATCACCTCATCATGCGCAAATACGTGTTGATTCTAGGCGGAATCGCGAGTTTCCTGCTTTGGCCGCTGGTGTCAAGCCAGGCGCAAACCGCCCCCTTCACGCCGCTAGAGGATTTGGGCCGCCAGTTATTTTTCGACAGCAACCTGTCGGCGCAGCAAAACCAGTCGTGCTCCGGCTGCCACCAGCCGAGCGCCGGGTTCACCAGCGAAAACTCCCCCGTCAACGCCGCCGGGGCGGTGCATCCCGGCTCGTTCCCGGATCGTTTTGGCAAACGCAAGCCGCCCAGCGCCGCCTACGCGGGCGGCAGCCCGGTCCTGCATTACGACGCGGACCGCCAGACGTGGGTGGGCGGCATGTTTTGGGATGGTCGCGCGACGGGCGAGCGGCTGGGGGACCCGCTGGCCGAACAGGCCCTCGAACCGTTCACCAACCCGCTGGAGCTGGCGCTGGCGGACGCGATGGCCGTGTGCGTCATCGTGCGCGACGCGACCTATGCCGACCTGTTCGAATCGATCTGGGGCGCGGGGTCGTTGGACTGCAAACACGACGCAGGTGGCACCTACGACCGGCTCGCGCCGGCGCTGGCGGCCTACGAGCGTACCGGCGACCTGTCGCCCTTCACGTCCAAGTACGATTATTATCTCGCCGGAAAAACGACCCTCACCCCGCAGGAAGCGCGGGGCCTGGCGTTATTCAATGGCAAAGCCCGCTGCGCGACCTGCCATCCCAGCCAGCCGGGACCGGACGGCGAGCCACCGCTCTTCACCGATTTTTCGTATGACAACGTGGGCCTGCCCGCCAACCCGCTGAATCCGTTTTACACCATGCCGAAAAAATGGAATCCGGCAGGCGCGGCGTTTGTGGATTACGGGTTGGGCGGCTTTCTGAAAGACGCCGGGTATCCGGCGGACGTGTACGAGGCGGCCTGGGGCAACATGAAGGTGCCCACGCTGCGCAACGTCGATAAACGGCCCGACGCCAGCCTGGTCAAAGCTTACGGGCATAACGGCTACTTCAAGTCACTCGACGCCATCACGCACTTTTACAATACGCGCGACGTCGAGGCGTGGCCGGACCCCGAAGTCCCCGCCAATGTCAACCGGGACGCCTTAGGCAACCTGGGCCTGACGCCGGACGAAGAAGCCGCCCTGGTCGCCTTCATGCAAACGCTGAGCGACGGTTATTCGCCGGACTGACGACTGAGCCGTGCAGCGGTTTTTTCTTCGCCGCGTTTTCGCCGGTGTCGGTTCATGTTACAATAGCCGGTGCGGAAATCGCTTGATGATCCAGGAGATTAACAGCATGGAATACAATATTCATGGCACGGTGATGCAGGCCCTCGAAATGACGCTGGCGCAGGGTGAAGCCATTTACACCGAGTCGGGCGGCATGGCGTGGATGTCGGATGGCATCGACATGCAGACCAGCGGCAAGGGCGGCCTGGGTAAAGCGCTGGGGCGCGTGCTCTCCGGCGAGAGTTTTTTCCTGACGACCTATACCTGCCGTGTGCCACAGGGCATGATCACGTTCACGCCGGAAAGCCCCGGCAAAGTGATCCCGCTCAACCTCAAAGCGGGCCACAGCATGATCTGCCAGAAAGACGCGTTCATGTGCGC
>CAYMTN010000385.1:0-3369 GCA_964393335.1 uncultured Anaerolineaceae bacterium | reverse complement strand
CCCTTTAGTCTCCTTGCTTCTCATATTTCTGCCGAAGTTCACCTTCGACTAGAGTGAAAAACCACTCATGGATAACATCGTGGGCTGACGACAGCCAGCGTTCGAAATCCCCTTCTGATGTTATATCTGGTGCCTCATGATCAGACGAAATTACTCTCAATTCAAAAAGGATAAATTCCGGTTTTTCTAGATCTTCTTGGTCTTGTTTAACAGCGGTAACAATTTGGATAGAACCGCGTCCTTGAGGTTCCTTCAACTCAAACGATATTTCCAGATTTGTATTTACTGAATGGCTCGCAATTCCCAATTGTCCTGGAATATGTAATGGCAGCTCGATATCGGTGTTAAGTTTTTGCCTGAGAAAATCTAGCGCACTATCGGAACCGTGAGAAAACGGTTCGGCGTTGCGATATTTCAGGCTAATGCTTTGAGTTTCGAGCATAAAATCTGCATATGCTTCCACAAGCTTTGAGCGAAGATACAGAGCTGTATTCTTAAACTCAGGCCAACTATAAGGGGAAGTGAAGTTTACAGTAGCTACACCTGGCCCCAGTTGAAGAACTGGCCAACTATCTTCATCAATGCGAAATTGATGGCGTACTACGTGCGGCAACATATTTGGTGGAGCCTTGCTGGCTGGTAAGTCTTTTCGAAACCCAAACTTTTCTCTGACATTGTTGTAGAAAGTCCCAAGTGCAAATGGAAATCCTTCATCTCGCATAAATTCCGGCTGTTCTTCAGGAATTAACCGCCAACGGATTTCAATCCACGCCTCAACTAGAGGAGGATTCCAGAGATGAATATCAGCTTTGAAATGCAAAATCGGGTTGCTCGACATATTTGACCACCGAGTCAAATTCGAATCAAATACCTTTTTATATTGTAGGTTATACCAGATGGGAGCACAAGAAACAGCTATTCCCACTCGATGGTGGCGGGGGGCTTGGTGCTGATGTCGTACAGCACGCGGTTGACGCCCTTAACCTCGTTCACGATGCGGCTGCTTACACGCGCCAGCAGGTCAGGATCGAGCCGCGCCCAGTCGGCGGTCATAAAATCGCTGGTGGTGACGGCGCGCAGCACGATCACCTCGTCATAGGTGCGGTTATCGCCCATCACGCCGACGCTGCGCACCGGCAGCAGCACCGCGAACGCCTGCGCCGTACCCTGCCGCAGCAGCCCGGCGGCGCGTAATTCCCCGGTGAAAATGTGATCGGCGGCGCGCAGCACTTCCAGCCGCTCCCAGGTGATTTCACCCACACAGCGCACGCCCAGGCCAGGACCGGGGAACGGCTGCCGCCAGACAATCGCGTCGGGGATGCCCAGCGCCGTGCCGACCTCGCGCACCTCGTCTTTGAACAGGTCGCGCAGCGGTTCGACCAGCCGCCCGCGCAGGTGATCCGGCAGCCCGCCCACGTTGTGATGGGACTTGATGCGTTTGGCACCGGGTCGCCCGGTCCCGGCGCTTTCGATCACGTCCGGGTAGATCGTGCCCTGCGCCAGCCAGTCGAGCGATCCCAGCCGGGATGCTTCGCGCTCAAACACGTCGGCAAACGTCTTGCCGATGATCACGCGTTTTTGTTCCGGCTCGCTGACTCCGGCCAGCGCGTCGAGAAATTCCTCGGTCGCATCGACGGCGATCAGGTTCCAGCCGAACTGTTTACCCAGCGTGACGACTTGATCGGCTTCGCCCTGGCGCAGCATGCCGTGATTCACGAAGACCGGCACCAGTTGATTGCCTACCGCGCGGTGGATCAATTCGCCCGCCACCGACGAATCGACGCCGCCGCTCATGCCGAGCAGCACGCGCCCGTCCCCGACCTGTTCGCGGATGGTGTGTATCGCCGCGTCGATCACGTGGGCGGGCGTCCAGTCTGTTTGTGCGCCGCACGTGCCGATCACGAAGTTACGCAGCATGACCGCGCCGTGTTCGGTGTGCACGACTTCAGGGTGGAACTGGACGCAAAACAGGCGACGCGCCGGATCGGCGGTGGCGGCGTAAGGGGCGTTAGCGGTGTGGGCCAGCACGACGAACCCGTCCGGCAGGCGCTCGATGCGGTCCCCGTGACTCATCCAGACGGTTTGGGCGGCGTCCAGCCCGGCGAACAGGTCCGGCGCGCGATCCGCTGCGCGGACCTGGACCGTCGCCAGGCCGTATTCGCGCCGGTCGGACCCGGCCACCTCGCCGCCCAGCGCCTGCGTGATCAGGTGCATGCCGTAACAGATGCCGAGCACCGGCAGGCCACAGCGCAGCACCCAGCCCGGCAGGCGCGGCGCGTCCGGGTCGTAGACGCTCGACGGGCTGCCGGATAGGATCACGCCGCGAAAATCGGGGACGGCCTCGCGCGCGGCTTCGAGTGGCACGTCGTACGGCACCAGCGCCGCATAGACGCCCAACTCGCGCACGCGCCGCGCGATCAACTGCGCCGTTTGTGACCCGTAATCGAGAATGACGATCCCGCCGGACTTGAGCGACATCGACTCCGCCCGGTGTTGTTCAGGCATGGGCACAGGCTCCACACATGATCCGCCGCCGGGCATTAGATTTCGATACCGGGCGGCGGGTCGTCAGAAAACTGGATGCGGTGCTCGTCGAGGTGGGTGATAATCGCCAGCGACTCGACGCGCGCCCCATATTGCGTTTCGAGCTTCTCGCGCCCTCCCTCGAACGCTTTTTCGACCACCGTCGCCACGCCGACCAGCGTGCAGCGCGCCTCCTGGACCATGCGGGCCAGCGCGAGCAGCGTTTTGCCTGACGCCAGGAAGTCATCGACGATCAACACGCGCTCGCCTTCGGGCAAATATTCCGCCGCGACCATCAAATTTGTCTCGCCGCCCTTCGTATGGCTGGGCGCGGTTTCGAGGAAGATCGGCCCGTACATCGTGACCGGCTTGTGCTTGCGGGCGTAGACGATGGGCACATCCAGCACAAACGCGGCCATCAGCGCGGGCGCGATGCCGGATACTTCGGCGGTGAGGATGCGGGTCGGGTGCGTGTCGCGGAACAGCCGCGCGATCTCTTCGCCCATCGCTTTGATGAGCTGGGGGTCCATCTGGTGGTTGAGGATGCCGTCGATCTTCAGGATGCCGTCGCCGAGGTATTTACCCTCGGCTCGTATTTTATCTTTCAACGCCTGCATATCCCCTCCTGTGGTGCGTTACGTGGATATGCGAGGTAATTGTACCAGATCGGGCGCAGCGTGTCTTTTGCAAAATGACCAAACCGGGCACGGGTTTTCGGTTAAACCTTCTCTGCCCATTCTGACACTGAAGACCAAACTGTTGAGCACCGGCAGCAAGCCTCACCCCTTAACCCCCAGCCCCTTTTCCCCTTGTATGATGATGTGAGGGGTACGAGGTAAAGTATAG
>CAYMTN010000384.1:0-3390 GCA_964393335.1 uncultured Anaerolineaceae bacterium | reverse complement strand
GGTTTGTCCTGGTTTACCTTTTCATGCCTCATCAGTCAAAACCTCACCACTACCTTGTTCTCGACCCTGTAGTATGCTCTGCCAAGCAGAGTTAAGATCCACCCATCTAGAACCCGGTCGTCTCATAGCGGATGCCGGGGAACTGCGCCACATCCGGCGCGAGCGCAGCCGCTGCGTCTGCATCGCCATAGAGTTCCGCCAGCAGAAAAGCCGTGGTGAAGTGGTTGATCAGGTCATGAGCACGATTCATATCCCACACCGGATCGGAACAGAAGAAGAACCAACCCATGTCGATTATCCAGGGAGTCGCACTGCACGCATCCACGTACAACTGGTGATCGGCGTGTTCGAAGCCCACCAACGCCTTGCGCGCGCTGCCCAGATCCTCGTAAGCCCTATACGCATATTCCTCGAAGGGGAGTAAACTGTCTCCCGTGCTACCAAATGTGAGAGCGGGAATGGTGATTGACGCCAATCCCGCTCTTCCAAACGCAGGGATGTTCCCCGGCGCAAGCAGGACAATTGCATCTACGCGCGGATCGCCCACCGCGGGCCACAAACCCTCCGGCACAGCCTGCAATCCCAGGAGATCAGCCAGCATTTGCTCCTGCCCCAGCAAATTGCCGCAGGTCCACACATCATCTGGATGGTCGGCACACCAGGCGTCGAGAGCTGTATAATCCCGCTGCGCCCCAGCCGCCAGCAGTGTTGTCCAACCTCCAGACGAGTCGCCACTCACAGCTACACGTTCGGTGTCAATCAGCCCGGCCAACGCGCCGCTCTCGGCTGTCAAAGTTTCGGCATAGTTAATCCAACGCGTGATGTCTTTCGGGCGGCTAACGTGCGCGCGGACGAAAGCATCTTCCTCCTCCACATTAACCAGTGTGTCCCCAATATGATCGCCAGCAATCACCACGAATCCAAAAGACGCCAGGTGCTCAGTAAAATACGGTGACGTGTAGCGCCAGCCAAAAGCTCCGTGTGAAAACAAGACCAGCGGATACGGACCATTTTCCGTATCTGGCACTGCATTTGCGATCGCGTGGCCTTCGACAGGCAGGCCAGGGAAGAGCGGGGGATAATCTAACATATAAGTGATTGATTCCTCCGCGCTGTTCGGGTTAATCGCTGGGTACCACACCGTGACGGGAAACAAAGGATCGGACCCCTCATCGATCACAAATTCGCGCGTGCCCACGGCATAGGGGCCATGCACAGCATAAGGTGGCGCATCAGGGCGAAGTCCCTGCGGCGTGGGTGGATTGTCTCCCTGTGCACTGGCCAATGGAACCAGATTGAGGGACACCGCAATTACTAGAAGAATGGAAAGGGTATAAGCTTTACGAAGCGTAACCATGCGATTTTCTCTCCTTTTAGAGTCTGCAACGCCCAGAGACGCACGTTGCGTCAAATGATGATTTCATTGTAAGCAGGTCTCGACATGTAGAGGGAGCAGGAAAAAGTGTGAAAAGGGGGATTGGAAAAAGTTAGGTTCCGTCCAGATGCCCTGGAACCCATATATAATGCAAGTAACGGCACAAGTGAACGAGAGAGCTGCACAATGGAAGAAAATAAAGTCATCAAAGGTTATGAACTGCGGGAGCGAATTGGGAGCGGAGGTTTCGGCATTGTGCATCGTGCCTATCAGTCCACTCTAGGGCGCGAAGTCGCGATCAAAATCATTCTTCCCCATTTTGCCAACCACCCCGATTTCATCCGCCGCTTTGAAATCGAAGCCCAGCTGGTTGCTCGGCTGGAACATCCGCACATTGTCCCGCTTTACGACTACTGGCGTGATCCCGAAGGAGCATTTCTGGTCATGCGCTGGTTACGCGGAGGAAGTCTGCGTGAAGCGCTTCAGCAAGGTCCCATTGAACTGGAAGCAGCCGCTTTGCTCCTGGATCAGGTGAGCTCGGCGCTAGCCCTGGCACACCGGAACGGAGTCATCCACCGCGATCTAAAACCGGCCAATATCTTGCTAGATGAAGACAGCAACGCCTATCTTTCCGATTTCGGTATTGCCAAAAATATTCGCGACCCCCAGGGAAACCAGACAGGAACGGATGTCATACTCGGATCTCCTGACTACCTGTCGCCCGAACAGGCGCGCAGTGAGCCGGTGACTCCCCAAACAGATATTTACAGTCTGGGCGTCATGCTGTACGAAATCCTCACCGGCCAGCACCCCTTTTCCGGCAAAACATCGGTGGAGAGAATTTACAACCATCTGAATGATCCCCTGCCTATCATTACGACTTTACCGGAGGACATAAGTGAAGGCGTGAACGCCATCATTCAAAAGACAACGGCCAAGAACCCGGCGCAGCGGTACGGTGATGTTCTCGAAGTAGCGGCAGCCTTTCGTGATGAAATTGCTCTCAGCCACACTCAAGTCGGGACCAGTCTGATCGAGCAGTTGACCCTGCGCGAGCAGCAGATTCTTCAACTTATCACAGAGGGCTGCTCCAACCGCGAGATTGCTGACCGGCTTTTTGTCACGCCCGGCACGGTGAAATGGTATATCTGGCAGTTATATCGCAAGCTGCGGGTACGCAGCCGCGTGCAGGCCATCGTACGCGCGCGCGAACTCAGCCTCATTGTGCCTTCTGCCACTGGCGAACTCGCGCAGTCAGAAGCAACTTATGTTCCCTTACCTGAACCGGAGAATCCGTACAAGGGGCTGCGCGCCTTTCAAACGGCGGACGCCCGCGATTTCTTCGGGCGCGAAAAACTGATCCAAAAACTCGTCGCGCGATTGAAAGAGAAACACCCTCTCGCGCGGTTTTTGGCTGTGGTGGGTCCGAGTGGCAGCGGCAAATCGAGTGTAGTGAAGGCGGGATTGGTTCCGGCGTTGTGGCGCGGTGACCTGCCCGGATCGGACCGCTGGTTTGTGGTGGAGGTCGTGCCGGGCGCGCGCCCACTGGACGAACTCGAAATCGCCTTGACACGTGTTGCCGCCAACCAGACCGGTAATCTGCGGGAACATCTGGATCGAGATCAATATGGCTTGCTGCGTGTGGCCGGGTTGATTTTACCCGACGATGGCAGTGATCTGGTTCTCATCATCGACCAATTCGAAGAAATTTTTACGCTGGTCGAAGATGAGAAAACGCGGATGCAGTTCCTCAATCTGATCCAGGCGGCGGTGACCGATCCGCACAGTCGCGTGCGTGTGATCGTGACCCTGCGCGCCGATTTTTATGATCGCCCGCTGCATTATCCAGACTTTGGCGAGCTGGTACGCAGCCGTATGGAAACCGTGCTGCCGCTCTCCGCCAGTGAACTCGAAGCGGCGATTGCCAGACCCGCCGAGCGAATCGGCCTCTCATTCGAGTCGGGGTTGATCGCCACGATCACCGCCGATGTTCACTACCAACCGGGCGCGCTGCC
>CAYMTN010000383.1:0-3416 GCA_964393335.1 uncultured Anaerolineaceae bacterium | reverse complement strand
CAGTGGCAGGGCGATTCGGACACCGGGCTGATGGATTTCTTCGACCTGAAGGGCGTGATCGAAGCCGTGCTGGGCGATCTGCGCATCGCCGGAGAGGTGGCATTCGTGCCGGTCGAGCACAGCACGTTCCATCCGGGGCGTGTCGCGCAGCTTGAGATCGACGGGCGCGTAATCGGCGTGCTGGGCGAAGTTCACCCGCTGGTGTGCGAAGCCTTCGGCCTGGGCATGACCCTGGATCGTCCGGTCGCCGCCGCCGAGCTGAACCTGGACGAGCTGCTGCTCAACATCACCGATCTGCGCGTGATCCGGCCCGTGCCGACACAGCCCGCCGTCTACCAGGACATCGCGCTGATCGTGGACGAGGGCACGTCCGCCGCCGAGGTCGAGCAGGTGATCGCGCAGGCGGGCGGCGATCTGCTCGAAGCGGCGCGGCTGTTCGACGTCTATCGCGGCGACCCGATCCCGGCGGGCAAAAAATCACTGGCCTACGCGCTGACCTACCGCGCGCCGGATCGCACGCTCAAGGACAAAGAAGTCGCCAGGGTCCACGCCAGCATCGTGCGCGCCGCCGAAAAACGCCTGGGGGCCGAGCTGCGGGCATAGAGCAAGGTTTAGGCGCGTCGTCTGAGTGATTTTCCGTAAGGGCGTTTGCCGCGCCTGGCATGATGGTCGGATCGGTTAACCGTGTGTACAGGGCGATCTCGCGGGTGAGATCGCCCTGTTGCGTCGGGACCAGCTCCCGCACGATCCGGCAAGCGTGGGGCAGCAGGCGGCCAATCACCCGGCAGGGAAACTCCCGCCGTCGTGCCACTTGCGGGCAGAATCCATTACAATGAGGGTATGAGTTGTCAAAATACATTCACAAGGAGGCGAGATGAAACCCTCGCGTTTAGTCGTATGTCTGGTGTTACTCGTCACGCTGGCGGCGACAGCCGTCGCGGCATCCGGCACAACCGTCCTGGCGCAGGACGGCACCGGCCCCGGCCCGATCGTGTACACGTCGAACCGGTCGGGAAATTACGAGATCTACGTGATCGACCCGCAGACCGGCCTGATCACGCAGCTTACCAATAATCCCGCTAATGACGTCGATCCCCAGTGGTCACCGGACGGCGCGTTGATCGTGTTTGCGTCCGACCGGGACGGCGACTACGAGTTGTTCGTGATGCGCGCCGACGGCACCGATCTGCGCCAGTTGACGAACAACCAGTCCGAAGACCGTTACCCGCGCTGGCAGCCGGACGGCAAGAATATCGTGTACGCGTCGGACGTGAACCAGGAGTGGGACCTCTATCTTGTGTCGGCAGATGGCGCGATCGTGCGCCAGATCACGAATGATGCCGCCGACGAGCGCGGCCCTGGTGCGGCGGCGGGACCGGGCAGCCCGGTGGTGCCAACCGTAGGGCCGGTATTCCAACCGACGGCGACTCAATCGCTGCCGGATGCGACGGTGAACACGGGCAGCCTCAACGTGCGCAGCAGCCCCGGCGAAGGCGCACAGATTCTCACGGCGATCCCGCGCAACACACCGGTGAAGATTCTGGCCCGCTATTCGGATAACACGTGGGTCAAAGTGCAGACTCCGAACGGCACAATCGGCTGGGTGTACCAGCCGCTGCTGACGGTGACGATCAACCTGGCGCTGATCCCGGTCGAGAATCCGCCGTTCATCGCGCCGCCGCCGACCAACACACCCATTCCGCCGACAGTCCAGCCCAGCTCGCAGGCCAACCTGGTCGCCGGGATCGTCGTGCTGGACCCGGCGCAGCCGACCTGCCAGCAGACCTTCACCGTTGGCTTTGACGTGGCGAACCTGGGATCGGTGCCGACCAGCGCCAGCGGCACCGTCTCGCTGGTCGATACGCGCAGCGCCGATGGCTCGGTACAGGGCACGACGATTGGCGGTTTCCCGGTCTTGCAGCCGGGGCAGACGTTCCGCGTCAACATGCCGCTGACGATCAGCACCTGGTACGACGACCAACACACCATCACGCTGGTGATCGATCCGACCAACCAGATTCCCGAAAGCGTCGAAGGCGACAATACGCGCACGATCTCGTATACGCTGCAAAAAGGCAGTTGCCCGTAAATCTACGAGACTGAGTACATCCAATCTGTACGGCGCGGGGGCAGCGGCGAAAATCGCTGCTCCCGCACCCGATCTCATGCGAAGCGCTGTACGAGATCGCGAAACTGCCCATAACTGACCGGCTTTTGCAGCACCAGGTCAGCAGCGTCTACCGACTGGTCGATCATGTGTGGGTTGGCGCTGACGACGATCACCGGCGTGCCCGCCAGCCGCGTATCCCCGCGAATCCGCCGCAGCACTTCCACGCCCGACACACCCGGAATGTTCAAATCCAGGATGACCAGATGCGGCACGATCTCGGCCAGCCGCGCCAACGCGTGCGGCCCCGTGTGAATCGTCTCGACCTCAAATTCAGATTCTTGCAGCACTAACGATAAAAAACGGGCGACCTCTCGATCATCTTCGACGACCAAGACCAGCGATCCCGGCATACCCCGCGCTCCTTATCTGCGTGCCGGAAGACGGCACACCCTACCCCGTTGAGTTGACCCACCTTACGCCCCAACTAGTATCACATTGTGTCAGACGGCACAAGCCCGGCAGTGGGAAATGATACACGTACAGGGCAATCGCCTCATCTGCCGCCCGGCGCAGCAGCGCGCGGCGCGTCTCGACGGCCAGCGCCCGGTCGGCGTCCGCGATGATGTTCCAATCGGGGTGCAGCGCGTGCAGGGGGTGCGCGATAGTGTCCGCCGTGTAAATCAGCCGCTGGCCCTCCGACTCCAGCAGCAGCGCGATCTGTCCCGGCGTGTGACCCGGCGCAGGGATCGCCGTGATGCCCGGCAGGATTTCAGCGTCCGCCGCGATCAGGTCCAGGTGGGGCCGTAGGCGATCAACCGCCGCGCCGGACAGCGACCCGCGCCACACGTCCCACTCGGCATCCGTCAGCACGACTGACGCACGCGGGAACACGAGTTCCCCGGCGGCGTCGAACAGGCCACCGCAGTGATCACGGTGCGCGTGGGACAGGATGACGGTGTCCACGTCGCCGGGACTGACACCCGCAGCGTGCAGATTCGCCGGCAGGTGGCCCGCCCCCGGCGCGCCGCGCAGCCCCAGCCCGGTATCGATCAAGACGGTGTGCGCGTCCGTGCGGACCAGCAGGCAGTTGAACGGCGCGCGCAGCTTGCCATCTTCAAGCGGGTACCCACTTAGCGCCGCTTTGAGCGCGGCTTTTGGCGCGTTGCAGAAAAAGCTGCTCACCGCGTAGAGCGCCGAACCATCGCTGACAGCCCGGCACGTCAACGCGCCAAGTTGGAACGACGCCGTGCCCACATCATCCCCCCGGCGGCGGCAGATGGGCCACCAGCCAGTTCACGATCGCATC
>CAYMTN010000382.1:0-3443 GCA_964393335.1 uncultured Anaerolineaceae bacterium | reverse complement strand
CGTCCTGGCCCAATTTGCTGACCGGGATGCCCGTCATCTGCGCGGCGGCGAGTGTCACGTCTTCCGCGTCGAGCACCGAATCCGCGACTTCCTGCCGGAAGGCGAGATGCGTCTGGTCGTTGAGGCTGACCAGCGAGGCGGCCCGGTGCAGCAGGTGTTCCGCGCTGAGCGGCAGCGGCGTCCCGCTCAGGTAACGTTTCGCCAGGTTCGCGGCGACTTTCAGCGCCTCGTCGGCCACTTCGATGCCGTAATCGGCGGCGAGGTGCGGCGCGTGGACCTTCAAAATCTCGATGGTCTCGGCGACATCCGTCGGGGGGACGTGTAACAACTGCACGTTTTCGGCAATCGCGCTGATGCCGCGCAGCCGTTCATCCCACAGCGCCTGCGTGGTCGAACCGATGATCACCGGGTCTTTGCCGAGAAACGCTTTTTGCAGCGAGGGCGTGGCCTTGGGGAACTCCGACTTGAGCGCGCCGCCGAAAAAGCGGTGAACGTGCGGGACGAACAACACGCCGCCTTTGGCGCGCGCCAGCCCGTTATCCAGCGCCTTCTGCGGCTGGTCGAGCAGTGCCCGCTCGTCGATCTGCACGAGGTTACGCAGTTCCTTGGGGCCTTTGTCTTCCGCGATCAACAGGGCCAGGCTGTACGCCAGCGTGCGCTTGCCGACGCCATCCGGGCCGACCAGCACCACGTGCCGGTTCACCGTCTGGCCGAGCATTTGCATCAGGTCGCGCAACAGGTCTTCGCGAAAATACACGGCTTGCAGCGATCCGGCCTGGGCAGCGGCGACCATATCCGCGCTGATCTCGGTATTCGTGCGGCGCATGACCGCCGTACTCGTCGCCGCCGAGGTAAGCTGGTCGCGGATGGCGCTTTTCGTGATGCCGAACTGGGTCAACATGCCCGCCGTGCCGATTTCGCGCTCGGTCATCACCCCCAACAGGTGATCGGTGTCAATCGCCATCAGGTTGAGCGCCTGCGCCACGCTCAACGCTTCATCCAGCGCGATGACCATCGAGCGGCTGAGGTCCATCGCCTGTTTGCCACTGGCGAGGTACGTCAGCTCGCCGCTGACGTCGCGACGGCTCTGCACGGCCAGTTTGACGGTCCGTTCCAGCCGGTCGAGGTCCGCGCCGCGTTTTTCCGCGAAGGATCGCAGCACGCGGGACGCCGCCGTATCTTTGCTGCGGATCAGCGCCAGCAGCACCGCTTCCGGCGTCAGCAGCGACTTTCCATAGGCGTTGACGATATCGACCGCGTCGTTCAAAACCGCCTGGGTATCTTGCGTTAACAAATTCGGATTCAGGTTGCCCATTGGTGTATTCCTGGGTAGTGGTGCGGATGATCAGACTGTCACAAAGGTACTACGGGATGCGTCCGAAAACAACTGCTGGTTTTTGTGGGCATATTCCAAACCTGGGGCGACCTTCTGACCTGGGCGGCGATTTTTCGTTTTTCGTAGGGGCGGCGCAAGCGCCGCCCAATTGGCGTCAATGTGAGGGCTTTACCTCACCTCCCGGCTTCGCTCCGCACGTGGAGGTCTCCACGTGCGGAGAGGGGGAGACTCACGCGTTTTTTCCCCTCGCCATTGCATGGAGAGGGGACACCGCGCGAAGCGCGGAGGGGTGAGGTAAACCGGCGACAAGCCGAAAAATCACGTATTGACTCTTACGTTGACACATTTTGGGCGCAGCAAGCGCCGCCCAGGATTTTGCAGGGCGCGGCAAGCAGCGCCCCTACCACAGCGCATCTGGCCCTGAATCTGGAATGCGCCCGTTTTTGCGTGGCGGCTGCCGGTTCTGGCCGCGCTTGCGCCGGTTCCATGAAACCGGTAGCATTCGTGTCACGCACACACGAGACACACGACTCCGGGAGAACGAAACTTATGCCCCGACGGCGGCGGATTTTCCGGCGAAACGCACACGGCCCGGCCAGCGCCCGGTGGTTGGGCGATGGCCCGACCGGGCGGCCCTGGTATTTCGTATCGCTGCGCTGGAAAGTGATCCTGCCGCTGGCCGCGCTGACGCTGGTTCTGACCATGACCGGCGCGTACCTGGTCAGCGGCGCACTGGCACGCGGGCAGCAGCAGCGCGCCATCGACCGCCTGCTGGTCACCAGCCGCACCGTCGCGGACCGCATGGCGCTGGTGAGCGCCGCCCAGCAGCGCGAAACCGCCCGCCTGATCTACACGGAGGGCATCGCGCAGTTGGTCGCCGCCGCCGACAGCCGCGCCCTGCAAGCCACCCTCGAACCGCTGGCCGCTGCCGCCGACCTCGATTACGTGCTGGTAACCGGCGCGGACGGGCACGAGATCATCGGGTTGCAGCGCGTCCGGACGGCAGACGGCCAAACCGATTACGCCGTCGCCGCCGATACCGACCTCTCGATGCTGGCCGCCGCGCTCCCCGCCGCGTCCGCGCCCGCTTCCGGCGGTCCGGGGATCAGCCTGCGGGCGGCGCTGGTGCGCACCGGGCCGGATCACGCCCTGCTGATGGCCGGGCCGGTGCTGCTCGACGGCGAGCCGGTCGGGTCGCTGCTGGCCGGGCAAAATATCGCGCGTATCCTGGCCGAATTACGCGGCGGCGACCAGGCCGATCTCGCGCTGTTCGGCGCGGATGGCGAATTTCTGCGCACCACCCTGCCTTTTGACGAGACCACGCGCGACGCGCTGGTGCTCGCGCCGGAAACGTTCGAGCAGGCCCTGCACTCACCGGGACAGGTTCCGGTGACAAGCCTGATCGTCAACAACCGCCCGGCCAACGCAGCCTATATCCCGCTGGTAATCGGGGAAACGCCGCTGGGCGTGGTCGGCGTGTACGAAGTCGATGATACGCTGTTTGCGACGGCCTTCAGCCGGAACCTGATCGGCGTGCTTTCGGCGGCGCTCGTGGCGCTGGTCGTGATCACGACGTTCGGCGTCGTGGGGCGGCTGTCGGGGCGCGTGGAGCGTCTCACGCAGACCACCTACGCGCTCTCGGCAGGCGATACGCGCGCCCGCACCGGGATGCGTCCCAGCGACGAGATCGGTGAACTCGGCGCGACGCTCGACCGCATGGCGGACCGTTACGAGCGCCGCACCGACGCCTTGCAGCAGGCATTACGCCAGCAGCGTGCCGAAACGGCCCGCCTCAGCGCGGTTCTGGAGTCGATCCCGGATGGGATCGTCGTGCAAGACCTGGATGGGCGCGTGCTGCTGATCAACGACGCGGCGCGCGAGCTGTTGGGCGGGCACCGCATCTTCCGCGCGGCACGCCTGCACGAGCTGACTGCCGTCGTGACGGAAACGCTCGGTCCCGCGCTGGCACCGGGCATTTACGCGCTCGGCGATCCGACGCAGGTCCCGCTCGACGAAAAAATGCTCCAGGCGCAGGCCGCCGCCATCGTGTTAAAGACCGGGCAGCGCATCGGGACCGTGATCGTGCTGCGCGACATCACCGCCGACG
>CAYMTN010000381.1:0-3445 GCA_964393335.1 uncultured Anaerolineaceae bacterium | reverse complement strand
GCCAGCGTCCGTTTCCTGACTACGCGCGCCCAGGACACGCCCCACCTGGATTACCGTACCCTGCAAGAACGCACGCGCCACCTGGAAGGACTGGTCCAGGCCTCGGTTACCCTGTCCAGCATGGCCGATGCGATCACTATTTTGGGCGACCTGCGCGAAATGGGCCGTATCGCCGTCGACGCCGACGACCTGGCCGTGCTGCTCACCAATGAAGATTACTCCGATATCACGGACGCGATGGAACTGGGCGTGCCGGAAGCCTATCTGGATGTCTGCCGCCAGCACCTGCAGGCCGTGCCGCCGCCGCAGCGTATGATGTACCTGGGCGATGAAGTGCTGCTGCGCGAGCGGCTGCCGGAAATGCTGCCGTCTGCGCCGCGTGTCCGTGAGGCCGAGGCCGCCGGGGCGTGGTCGTACATGCGCGTGCCGATGACGTTTGAGCAGCACCTGTTGGGCTTTGTAGCGTTTTTTTCGCAGCGGCCCAACCAGTTTGACGGCGCGCATCTCCAATTAGGGCGGCTGTTTGCGACGCAGGTCGCCACTGCCGTACGCAACATGCGCCTGTACGTGCGGCTCAACCGCGTCGAACAGCGCCAGAGCGCCGTAAGTGAAGTCGCGCGCCTGATCACCGAAAACCTGACGCTGGATGCCGTGTTAAACCGCATCGTCGAGGAGGCCGTCCAACTCGTCGGCGGGCAGGCCGGGCTGGTGCTGCTCACCCAGCCGGACGCCAGCCTGGTGATCAGCGCCGTGTATGACATGCTGCCGGAACGGGTCGGCATGCGCATCGAGTCGGGCGTCGGTCAGGCAGGCATCATCGCCGCCACCGGCGTGCCAAGCGTGATCGAAGATTACCGCCACTGGGAACATGCCAACGAAGCCCTGCGGGACAGTTTCCCCGAAGACGCCGTTTTATTCGGCGTGCCGCTGATCTATCGCGGCGTGGTGCTGGGCGTGCTGCAAGTCGTGCGCGAGGGAAGCGTGCCCGGCGACGAGCACGAAGACCAGGACTTTTTGATGATGCTCGCCCCGCAGGCGGCGACTGCTATCGCCAAGGCCCAACTGCACGAAACCGTCCAGCAGGACCGCCGCCGCTTGCAGGCCATTCTGGAACACACCCCGGCGGCGATTGTCGTATGCGACGCGGAGGGATTCCCCCGGCTGGCGAATCCGGCGGCCCGGCACGTATTGGACCGGCTCGGCCTGCCCTTCGACACACTGCTGGACCGGCGCGTCATCGACATCGTGCGCGGCCTGAACCCGGAGGAGCTGCCCAACCTCTCTGCGATCCGCAACATGGTCGAAGTCACGTTCGGGCAGGCGGGTGAATACGTGGTGCATATCGCGCCGATCACCAAAGCGGACGGCACGGTCGATAGTTACGTCGGCGTGGCGCAGGACATGACGGAAATCCGGCGCATGGATCGCATGAAATCCAACCTCAACCGCGTGCTGACGCACGACCTCGGCAACCTGTTGATGCTGGCCCGCAGCCCGCTTGAACTGCTCGACGAGCCGGACCTGACCGCCGAACAGCGCGAGACGCTCAAACAAATGCTGACCGGCAGCCTCAAACGCATGGAAACGCTGATCAAAGACGTGATGGACCTGGAGATTGCCGACTCACTCGGCCAGGAAACCGTCGCCGCCTACGAACTCACGGCGCTGGTCGAGCAGGCGGTCAAGCGCAACCGCGAAGAAGCCGACAAACAGCAGATCACGCTGGCCTACGAGGAGCGCGAGCGCCCGCCCCGTCCCCTGATGGGCCACGCCGTGCTGATCATGCAGGCGATTGACAACCTGATCAGCAACGCCGTGAAATATACGGGTTCCGGCGGGCGCGTGGACGTGATCAGCGGCATCGACGAAGACCACGCGTACGTGCGCGTGCGCGATACCGGTTTTGGAATCCCGCCCGACAAACTCTCGATGATTTTCGACCCGTTCGTGCGCATCAAAGACCAGCGCACCCGTCACATCAAAGGCACCGGCCTGGGGCTGAACCTCGTCAAGACGTTCGTCGAAGCGCACGGCGGCTTTGTCACGGTTAGCAGCGAGCTGGACGCCGGCAGCGTGTTCACGATCTACCTGCCGCTCAAACCCGACAACGGCAAACGGACCCCCGCCAGCACGATCATGCGCCTCGATTTCTCGTCTCTGTTCAACAACAACGACGACGCGCACAATCCGGGTCGGTGAGCTGTCACCACCCGGCGCGCCCCCTGGTTATGCCCGCACGCGCTCAGCCATCCCGGCCCGCGCCAGCATCGCCGCCCCAATCACGACCGCATCATCGCCCAACGCCGCTTCGAGGATCGGCAGATTTTCGGGGTCCACCGGGCGGATCAGGTAGCGGTAGGTGGTTTCGCGGATGATCGGCAGCACAAAATCGCCGCACGCTTCGATCAGCCCGCCGCCATACACCACGCACTCCGGATCGAGCGCATTGACCAGCGCTGCCGTGAAGATGCCCAGGTGATAGGCCGCCCGCCCGACGATGTCGGTGATCACCGGATCGTGCTGATCGAGCGCGTCGGACAGCGTGCCGCTGGTGATGCGGTCGTGCTCGATGTCGATCATCTCCGTGACGACGCTGGATCGCCCGCCGCGAATCTCACCGATGATGTCGCGCTCAATCGCGGTGCGTGCGGCCAGCGCTTCGATGCAGCCGCGCCGCCCACAGCCGCACAGCGGCCCGTCGATCAACACGACCATGTGCCCGATCTCGGCAGCGGCGTTACGCGCGCCGCGCCACAACTTGCCATCCAGCACGATCCCGCCGCCAATGCCCGTCCCAGGGAAGACGCCCACCACCGAGCTGTAGCCCCTGGCCGTCCCGGCAGACGCTTCGCCATACGTCCCAGCGTTCACGTCATTTTCGACGAAAACCGGCACGCCAAGCAGCTTGTTGAGCCGCGTGCCAAGCGGGATATTCGTCCAGTCGGGCAGGTTGGGCGCGAACTCCAACACGCCGGTATGGTGATCGGCCACGCCCGGCGCGCCGATGCCCACCGCGTCAATCGCGGACATGTCCAGCCCGGCGTCGTCCACCGCTTTGAGGGCCGTTTTGGCGATGCGGTCGATCACGTCGTCCACGCCGCGTTCCGGGCGCGTTTTGCGCTTGGCTGCGCCGATGATGCGGCCTTGCGGATCGACAACTGCCGCCAGAATCTTGGTGCCACCCAGGTCGATGCCGAGCATCATGGACGGTCCCTCGCCTGTACTGTTTTCTTTGTCTTTTTTCGCCACGCGATCACGCTCCTCTGTCGTTTGCCGGTTCGATAGCGTATTACGATGATAGTCATAAGCGAGCAGTGCTGCAACGCGGGGACCTCACCGACAGGCGCTTATCCGTCCCCGTAGCGATCCAGCGTGAACTGCATCAGCGCGAGCGTCTCGTCGAGGCGATCCCCTGGCACGCCCGGCACCCACGCCAGCGCCCACG
>CAYMTN010000380.1:0-3471 GCA_964393335.1 uncultured Anaerolineaceae bacterium | reverse complement strand
CCCCGGCGGAATTCGTCACGCACAGGATCGACGTATTCGGCACGTACACGCCGCCATTTGCCAGCACGGCGTAGGCGGTGGTCAGTTCCAGCGGCGTGACCTCCCCGCCGCCCAGCGTCAGCGATAGCCCGTACAGTGACGCGTCGCTGCTCAGGCTGGTGACGCCGACGCGGTGCATCATCCACAGCAGGTAATCGACGCCCACCTGGCGCAGCGTTTGCACGGCGGCGATGTTGTACGAATTCGCCAGCGCCTCGCGCACCCGCACCGGCCCGTGATAGGCGTTGTCGTAGTTATTGGGCACGTAGGGCTGCTGGCCGGGGATGCCGATGCGTGTTTCGGTGTCCCAGATGATCTGCGCCGCCGTCCAGCCTTTTTCCATCGCAGAGGCGTAGGTAAACGGCTTCATGGCGCTGCCGGGCTGGCGCGCGGCAATCGTCACGTTGACGTTGCCGTCGATCGATACGTCTTCGTAGTTGATGCTGCCGACCATCGCCAGAATCTCGCCGGTTTCGGGTTGCAGCACGACGACCGCCGCGTTGTGCATGTTTTTGCTGGCCTGAAGCTGCGCGACCTGCGCGCGGGCGACGTCTTCGGCCAGCCGCTGGTAACTCATATCGACGCTGGTGTAGACCTGCAAGCCGCCGCGTGCCAGCATCTCTTTTAGCTGGTCGGCGGAGAGTCCCAGTTCGCGCACCAGCAGGTTTTCAAGCTCATCCTGCGCATACACGACCAGGTGCGGCGCGCTGTCCAGCCGGATATCCGGGCTGGCGTAGCTCAACGGCTCGGCAAACGCGGCGTCGGCCTGCGCCCGGCTGATAAAGCCGTTTTTGACCATCAGGTCGAGCACCAACTGGCGGCGCTCCATCACGCGGCGCTGGACGTTCGGGTCCGGGTTGAGTGGGTCGAGATCGGCGGGGGCCTGCGGCAGACCGGCCAGCAGCGCCGCTTCGCCTAACGTCAGTTCGGCGGCAGGTTTGCCAAAATAGGTTTGCGCCGCCGCTTCGACTCCATAGGCCAGGTTGCCATACGGAATCTCGTTGAGATACAGCTCCAGAATCTCGTCTTTGCTCATGCGCTGCGTCAGGATCACGGCCAGCAGCGCCTCGTCCATTTTGCGGTTGAGCGACTGCTCGTACTTATAATCCTCGGTGAACAACACGTTGCGGATCAACTGCTGGGTGATCGTGCTGCCGCCCGACACGATGTAACCATAGCGCACGTACTGCCAGCCTGCGCGGAGAATACTGGGGATGTCAATCCCCCGGTTCTGGTAAAACGTGTCGTCTTCGATGGCAATCGTCGCGTCGATCATGTGCTGCGGCACCTGGTCCAGCTTGATCTGCGTGCGGCGGCCTTCGCCGATCACTTCATACAGGTCGTTGCCGTGCCGGTCGTAGATCACGGTCGTCTCGAACGACTGGTAATCGGCCAGGCTTTCCAGCTTGGCGATCTCGTCTTCCAGGCGGTTGCTGTAGTGATCGTAGACGACGAACGCCGTGATCAAAAAGCCCAACACCGCTACGCCGACAATACCGATACAGCCGAAAATGCAGCCGGGACCGATGGTCAGGCCGCGCCGCCCGCGCCGGCGTGCCCGCCGCCGGCTGGCTCCGCGATAATCCGGCTGGCCGGTGGGCTGGTAACCGGGTTGGCCGGGTGGGGGCGTCGGGTACCCCGGTTGGGCATAGGGCGGCTGGCCGTAGGGCGGCGTCTGCGGACGGCTGGACCGGCGGCGCTGGTTGCGCCGGGGCCGCTGGTTGGCGGGTGGCGGTCCGCCCTGCGGCGGTCGGTTAGGCGGGTAGTTATTCATAGCGCTGTGTTTCGCCTCGATTGATCGTGTGTTGGATGTGATACATGTTTTTTTGCTGATCCTGGCTAGGGTCTGCATGACGTTTGATAGGGCCTCGCGCGTTAGCCTCACCCCTGGCCCCTGAACCGTGTCACGGAGAGGGGAAAAGGGGCTGGGGGTTAAGGGGTGAGGCTTGCTGCCGACGCTCAAACGTTTCGTTTTCAATGCGCGTCTCTATAACAGCGTACCCGATTCTAACACGACAAAATAAACGCCCGCTATGCCGCCGCCCTACGTCCTGAAGACGGTAACGCGGCGGTGGGGCGGGCGTTCACGGTGCAGTGGTACGAGCCGGATCGTTTCCGGGCCGGGTTACTCCTTGGCTTTCGGAGCTTCGTCGTTGTCGTCGTAAAACTCGTCGATTTTCTCAAGGACGACAGCGCGAAATTCTTCCGGCTTGTCGATGTTTTTCATGATGATCTCGGTGCCGCTGCTGCCGGCGGTTTCGATACGAATATCACCATGCCCCAGCAAGCGGCGGATAATGCCGTAGCTGATCGAAATATCTTGCACCTGGTTGAGCGGCACGGCGCGTTCTTCTTTGGTGAAAACGCCGGTCCGCCGCACGATGGAGCGTTTGGTCAGGGCGAGATAGTCTTGACGCCACCATAACAGCCAGAGTCCCAGGCTGAAGATGGTCTTGAACCAGAATTGCGGACGCCGTCTACTCTGGCGCTTGAGGAGGATGATCTCTGTGTCCATCAGATGTATTTTGCTCCTGTTGAGGTTTCGCTTGAGGTCCCGTTTGAGGTCTCGAAATCAGTTTTACTTCCGCAGCGGGTTGGTTCGCGCGGAAAAACAACGCGATGACAATTACCGCCACCGGAAATCCTATCCCCACGACGATGCCGGAAAAAACTGCCTGTCCGGTTGAGGTTTTCTGGTCAAGCAGGGCGAAGGCAATGATGAACGCGATACTCAAAATGGTGCTGGCGCTGCCAATCGTCATCGTGTCTCCCCACGAGCGGCGGATGGCAATATACAATGCAAACAACGTGGCGGCAAACATCAGCAGAAAAATCACACCCATACAACCGTTGCCTCCTGTAAAATCCGATCGCGTATCTCAAGTGTAGTCTATTCTGCCCGTTTGGAAAAACGGTTGACCGCCTCGAACGCCTGCAATTCCGCGCTCTCGGACTGGATCGCCTCGCCCGTTTTCCGTTCAATTGGCAAACAGCTTGTCTACAGCAGGCTTTTTACTATCCGTTCGTACTCGTCTCTATCTTCAGGGCCAATGCGAGGCAAATACCCGATTTCCTTCAGGTGCTCGATCATCGGCCAGATTTCCCTTGGCGCATACTCTTTTTCCCACGGTCCAAGCCACGCGGGATTGCGGCTGGTCATGTACATGAAAGAAGGGAATTCATATAGTCCATACTTCCTGTCGCTGCTTTTCATAATGCTCTTGGAAGCGCCGAATTTTTCGCTGAGCAGTTCAAGCAGCGGACATTTGGGATCAACAGCCCAATCCCCTTGCGTGATGATTAGCGTTGGTTCAAGAATCTCGATTTCCTTGATCAGATACGGCAAGCAGTTGCAGTGCATGGTAGTGTTATCGAGTACGCCCGACCTGTTTTGCGCTATCGCTTTGTATTGGAACGCGCAGCGTAACCCAT
>CAYMTN010000379.1:0-3479 GCA_964393335.1 uncultured Anaerolineaceae bacterium | reverse complement strand
CGGCTGGCGTATTAAGCGGCGTATCCCCCTCACCCCTTGACCCCCTCTCCCGCCAGGTGCATACAGCAGGCAGGCGAGGGGGAGAGTACGGTCGCCGATCACATCCCCTCGCCTGTTCTCTGGGAGGTTGTATGCGCCGCCTACGCGGGATTTATGGGGTGAGGACCTGCTCCAAAACCCACTTCTCAAGTGGCCTCTGAACTCGACTTTCTACAAAACAATGGATGTCTGATCTTCCGTTTACGGGAGCTTTCGAAATCGGCTGAGAGTTCTCAAACATCGGAGAAAGACCCCGACATGGCAAAAACCCCACGTCCGTTTTTAGTCCCGCTCGTCGAGGCCTTATGTTATGCTGCTTGAATGCGCATAGTCGAGCTGAGGAGTTTGAGAGGCCAATCATGAAATCTGGGGGGAAACTGACGAAACAAAATCGCTTACTTGATAGTCGAAACTTTATTTGGCGTCCACTAAGTCATGAAATTTTGACTCTTATAGCACAAAGCGTTATAATTGAAGTAATAAATATTATAATATTATTATTTTATCAACTGTTTAGGAGGGAATCTAAAAATGCGAAATGCTGTACCATCCTTTGTGGGGGTTGAACTGCGGTCAGCCGGTAAGCGGCGGCACTGGTCACCTTCATCCCAAACCTATGCCCCGGTGGATGTGCTGCTGGAATATCTGGTCGCTGACTGGAATCTCAACCCGGTTGTTGGCCTGGAAAAGTTCTGGTATGGGGGCGGACGTCATGTTGCCGTCTACTACGTTGAGCTAACCAAAGGCAATCAAACGGTGGTGATGCCGGTTCATGCAAATCCTGTCGTGCGCCGTCTGATAGTTGAACGACAGTTGCGGGTTATGCCGCTCCCATGTGATGAGGTCAGGTTGTTTGAGGACGAGGTTCCTACGCTCGAATTTGTACAAACCACTGGATGCTAATGTTTGGTCACGAGAACTTCCATAAGTGACTGGGACATTCCTAATATCGGCCCAAAAACCCAATGTGAGAATAGCCTGGACCGTCAAAAAGCCCCCTACGTGAACATAACATCGCGCTTGAACTAGAATGTGCAAAGTCGAGCTGACGCCTATCCGGGCCGCGCCGTGACGATCGGCTGGGGGTGGCCAGTGTCTTGCGGCATGTGCCAGCGGATGTCGGAGAAGGCCGCTTCGGCGAGGATGGCGCTCAACTCGGCACGCAGCAGCGCGCGATAGGTCGTGGTGAAACTGGCCGTGTGCCAGCCGGTGGGCTGTCGGCGCAGGATGAAAAGGCTGACCGTGTACGACTGTCCGTTTTCCGCCCAATCCCACACTTGAAACACGATGCGCCGCTCGGTGCCGGTGTCGAAAACCTGCAGCGGGGTGGCGTGCGGTTTGTCTAGCGTCAGGTGGTCGTAGTCGCGGATGCCGGCCAGCAGCAGGCCGCCGTCGCGCAGTTTGGCGCGCATGTTAAACGCGGCACGTCGCAGGTCGTCGTCGGTCAACAGGTGGGGCAGGGCGTTGTCGCACGACAGCACGATATCAAAGGTGCCCTCGACCTGGCTCGCCAGGGTACGCAGGTCCGCGACGCCGGTCGTCAGCGGCACGCCCCGGGCGGCGGCTTCGCGGGCGGCTCGTTCGACGGCGGCGGGACTGAGATCGGTCGCGTGGACCGTGTAGCCGCGCGCCGCCAGGCCGAGGGCCTGCGTGCCGATGCCACACGAGCAGTCGAGTACGGCCAGATCGGGTTGATCGCCCAGGTAGGCGCGGATCAGGCGATCCAGGGCGGTGCCCTGCCGCTCGATGGTTTTGGTCCAGTCGGCGAAGATCAGGTGGTAATCCTGGGCAAGCTCCTGGTAGAACTGCAAAACGTCGTCAGGCATGATCGTGTATCCTTTATGCGCGTTGTGACGTCGGCCCGGCTATAACAACGGGCGCGGCGTGCGGACGAATGGCGGACCCATGTACGTGATCAGGGCGATGTGCCGGTAGCCGAGGTGTTCGTAGAGCGGCTGCCCGCTGGGCGAGGCCATTAACGTCGAGATGCCGAAGCCTCGCCCGCGCAGGTCGTCCAGCAGGCCGAGCATGATCGTCGTAGCGTAGCGCTGGCGGCGGAAAACGCGGCGCGTGCCCACGTTCCAGATGCCCGCCATGCCGCCGTGCAGCGCGACGGTCGCGCAGGCCGCCGGTTCGCCATCCGCATAGACGAGGTAGTGCATGATACCGGGATCGTCCAGGTGCGCGGGGCGGACCACGCGCTGGTTGACGCTGTTGCCGGTCGAGAAGGCCTCTGTCATGACGCGCGTCACGTCCTCAAGATGGCGCGGACTCGTCGCACGGATCACGGCTGCGCCGGGGTGAACGGGCAGCCGGTGCGGCGGTACGTCGAGCACCATCAGCGGCGAACTCCAGCGCGGATAATACGCGCGTTCCTGCAACAGCGTGGCGGCATGCAGCATGAGCGCATCGACGTACAGCACGCTCCACGCGGCGGCGTGCGCGGCGAAAAATGCCTCGGCAGAGTCGAGCGCGGTGTGGGTCAGCGCGTCCGGCGCGTCCGGCCACAGTTGATTCGCCCCGCTCAAGTGGCGGTCGCCGCTGAAACTCAGCGTGCAGCCGTTTTCGTGGTGCGTGATGGCGGTCGGCCAGTCGCGGAACATGCGCGCGTAAAACTCCTCCACACACGCGAGCGCCGGAGTCAGCAGCGGATCGATAGAGCGTGATGTCATGAGACGTTACCAGCCTTCGGCCAGGGGTAGCATGAATGTGACCGTCGTGCCTGCCTCCGGCTCGCTTTCCACCCAGATTCGCCCGCCGTGCCGCTGCACGATGGCCCGCGCAAACGTCAGGCCGATGCCGCCGCCGGGCACGGCCCGCACGCGTTCATCGCTGGACCGCCACAGCCGGTCCCAGACGTTATCCAGTTCGTCCTGCCGGATGCCGATGCCCTGATCGCCGACCGAGCAGTAGACGCGCGCGCCTTCCTGCCACAGGTGGATCGCGACATTGGAGTCCGGGTGCGAATAACGCACGCCGTTGTCGAGCAGGTGCCGGATCGCCTGCTTGAGGCGCTGCGGATCGCCGATCACCGAGGGGACCGGGTCTTGCAGGCTGAACACGAGCGTGATGTCGCGCTGGTGCGCTTCGGGCGCGAGTTCGTCAATCGTTTCGCGGATCAGATGCGCCAGCTCGACCGGCCTGTGATCGAGCGCCATCCCGGCTTCCAGCCAGGCCAGGTCAACCAGTGTCCCGGCCAGATCATACAACTTTTGGGCGGTCTGCCGCACGCGCCCCAGGAATTTAGCCTGGTCGGGCGTCAGGTCACCGAAGCGGGTGACCAGGTCGGCATACCCGACCAGCGCGTTCAGCGGGTTGCGCAGGTCATGCGCGACCTGCCGGACCAATGCTTCGCGCCGCGATTCGACGGCCAGCCGTTCGGTGACGTCGTGCAGCAGCACGATCCGCCCGCCGCCGGGCCGGTCCATGCCGACGCCGGT
>CAYMTN010000378.1:0-3497 GCA_964393335.1 uncultured Anaerolineaceae bacterium | reverse complement strand
GTTACTGCTGCCGCTCCATTGAACTCGATCCCGTTTTTTCTGAAGGCCGATTCTGGACTCAGGCACATTTTACTGTAGATCGTAAAATCTCCAGGGACAAAAGCGGTCCAGAAATTCATCCCACTGGTGATCGGGCTGGTCTTGTTGAGCATGTTATCAGGATCATTCTCAAACCATGCATGAAAAAGCGAGAAAAATCATGAGAGCCGGAAAAATCGAAGCACCAGGCCGGGTCAGTTTTGGCAGTGTGGAAATGCCTTCAGTTGGAGCGGATGACGTGCTCATTCAGGTGCGCGCGGCTGGGATTTGCGGCACAGATATTCACATCCTCAAGGGTGAATACGAAGCTCAGTACCCGCTGATCCCTGGCCATGAGTTTAGCGGAATCGTCGCGGATGTCGGAGATCGTGTGACACGTTACAAAACAGGTGACCGCGTTACAGCGGATCCAAACATTCCCTGCAACCGGTGCCCGGCGTGCCAGCGCAACGAACCCAACCAATGCGATGATCTGGCCGCGGTCGGAGTCACGCGCAACGGTGCGTTTGCCGAGTTTGTTGCTGTGCCAGAAGGCAATGTGTTTCCGATTGGTGAGATGTCGTTTGCGGCGGCGGCGCTGGCCGAACCACTGGCCTGTGTAGCGTGGGGATTGGAGCGCTTACATATTCGACCGGGCGCAAGCGTGCTCATCTTCGGCGCAGGTCCAATGGGATGCCTGCTAGCCCAATCTTTGCGCTACAGTGGGGCTTCAAAAGTGGTTGTTCTGGATGTTGTCCCTCACCGTCTGGCGCTGGTGGCGGACCTGGGCGCGACGGAGACGCTGCTGGCCGGTGAGAACCAATCGGCAGAATTGAAGGCGATTGAGCCGCGTGGTTTTGACCTGGTCGTGGATGCAACCGGCATCCCCCAGGTGCTCGAAGATGCCTTCCAGTACGTGCGCCCACGAGGAACGCTCTGGGTCTTTGGTGTCACACCCCGCGATGCACGGATCTCATTCATGCCTTACGAGGTTTTCCGCAGGGACCTGACGATCCTTGGCAGTTTTGCTGTCAATCGCACCTTCCAGGCGAGTATTGCCATGATCGAGAGTGGCATCGTCAAGGTAGAGCCGCTGATTTCTCACGTGATACCGCTTGAGGACTTTGCGAAAGGGTTCGAATTAGCGCAGTTCGATCCTGCGCGCATGAAAGTGCAATATCAAATAACACCTTGATTGGTCTAACCCATTGCCCACTGCCTGTGCTTTGATGACACGCTCTCGCTTGAGTCATGCTAACTCGACTGGTATTTGCGCAGACCCGCCGCAGATGCGCCGGGTTTCCGTCTCTACCTTGTTTGATACCTTGAGCAGCGAGGGCGACCGGAATTGACCACACTTCCGCATGTCAGCCCGTCACGTGTTTTCCTGGTTGCTTTTTTTGCCATGCTCTCGGCGTATCTCAAGAGCATTCATTCAACAACGCCCCAGGAATGGCGGAATCGCTGGCGAGTGAACAGCCGCATGTCTCGCGGATCATCAGGCGCACGCTGAGCACCGTCACGCCGGTGATACGTGTTCCCTTTAGTTGGCCGATCAACTGGCGGGCGGCGCGGTGCCCCTGTTCCACGATATCGGCGGCAACGGTAGTTAGCCCGGCGGCTTCGGCCTCAGGCGCATCGCCAAACCCAACCACCGAGACATCATCCGGCACATGCAGTCCATTGTTTTCCAGCGTTTCGACAGCCGTGATCCCCATCACGTAATCGGCGGCGATGATCGCGTCGAAGTCTGCGCCGCTGTCGATTAATTGCTGTACCGATTGGGCGGCGACCGGGGCCGAGAAATCGCCCCGCAGAAAGTGTGCGTCGGGCACCGAAATGTTGTAGCGCATCATCTCGCGGAAAAACCCGGTTTCGCGCTCGCTGCTGTCGCGCTGGGTGGGCACACCCCGGATATACACCAGTTTGCGACGCCGGCAGTTTTCCACAATGTGCCTGACCAATTCGGCGATACCCTGCACGTTGTCCGTTATCACCGATGGGATCGGCAGTTCCGGCACCTGGTGGCTGACCAGTGAAAGCGGCGTGCCAAACTCGTGCATCTCGCGCAGCAGGCTGACCGGAGCTGCATCGGCGATGACTAACACCCCGGCCATGGTTGTGTAATCGAGCGTAATCGGGCGCGGTTGATCGGGGTCTTCGGCGTACGAATCGATCTGGACGGCATACCCATGCTCGGCGGCGATTTCCTGCACGCCCGTGATCACGTTGCGCTGAAAAACCCGGTGCTGATCGTTGGTAATAATCCCCAGAATCGGTTTTTTTGTCATGGTTACACCAACCCCAACTCCCGCCGCAGGCCCTGCGCGACCGCGCCGACTGCCACCAGGGATGACGACTCCGACTCGGTCAGCGAGAATGTCACCCGCTGGACCAGGTCCGGTAACATGAACTGCTGCGTGTAATACATCGCCCGATCGAGTATCGGCTGGCCGAAATTGGCAATCGGACCAGCCAGGGAAATATGGTCGGGCCGCAACAGGCCGATGATCCACGCGAAGACCTGTGCCAGCGAGCGGCTGAGTTCGTCTAGAAGAACCAATGCCAGCGGATCGCCATTGGCGGCGGCATAACGCAGGTTGAGGTAACTCAGGGGCGCACCTTCGGCGGGCAGGAGCGTACCGGGATACTGCTGGCGCAGCGCAGACACCCGCCGCTTGACCGCTTGCCAGCCCAGAAATGACTCCAGGTAACCCACTTCGCCGCTGAACTGATCGTCTCCTGAAAAAGCTGCAACGCGCAGATGGCCAATGTCACCGCCGCCGTGATACGGCATGCTGTTGATCACCAGTCCGACCCCCACGCCGCGCCCGACCAGCACGGTTGCCAGGCTGTCTGCGCCGTTGACCGGGCCGAATACGTACTGCCCCATCGCCGCCAACTCTGTCCGGCTGGCGACGTAAACCGGCACGTCAAAGCGCACGCCGATCAACTGCGCCAGCGGAACATTCCGCCAACCCCAGTCGGCTATGTAACTCACGACGCCCTCCCTGGAATCAACGACGCCCGGCGTGCCGATCCCGATACACAACAAAGGCGCGTCCAACTGCGCCATCAGACCGTTGATCACGTCCAGTAGAGCATCAACCACGACCGTATCATCTGGCGCTTCGGACAGGTCTACGTAGTGTTGTGCGATGACGCGCCCATCGAGGATCGCCAGCGCGCCGAAAACACGCTCCTCGCTGAGCGAAATCCCGATCACGTGGCGTGCGTCCGGCACGAAGTTGAGCAGGCGCGGGCGTTTGCCGCCGCCCTCGGTCGAGGGACCGTGTCCCCCTTCGACCAGCAGCCCGTCGTCGATCAATTCGCCGATCAGCTCGGAGACGGTCGGTTTTGCCAGTCCGGTTTCGTGGGCGAGCGCCGCGCGGTTGTCGGCCACGCCGTTATAGACCGCGCGCAGCAGTAGTTCGCGGTTGTGCCGCCGGATCTGGCCGTGTGTGGCTTTGTCGTCGCGC
>CAYMTN010000377.1:0-3566 GCA_964393335.1 uncultured Anaerolineaceae bacterium | reverse complement strand
ACCGCACCTAACGTGATGGTGCCCGGCGCGCTGATACTCGCCGTCACCACGCCGGGATTATCCGACACAACCGACGCCGTCAGCGAGTCGCTGTCTGGATCGGTGGCCACGTAGGGCACGTTCACCGTGTCCCCCGCATTGAGCGCCTGTGGCCCGATTGGAGCAATACTCGGCGGCTGGTTCAATGACTGGACCGTCACCGTGAAGGGCGCACTGACCGGCGAGTTGACGCCGTCGCTGACCTTCAGCGTGACGGTGACCACACCCGGACTCACGGCATTCAGCGTGATCGTTCCCGGTGTGGTGATACTGGCCGTTACAACAGCCGCGTTATCCGAGCTGGCTTCCGCCGTCAGCGAATCGCCTTCGGGGTCTGTGGCCGTATACGGGACATTGAGCGTATCGCCCGGGTTCATGGTGACTGGTCCAAGCGGGCTGATGGCCGGCGGCGCGTTGGACGCCACCGTCACCGAAAACGGCATGGTGACCGCCGGGTTATGCCCATCCTCTACCGTGAGCGTAACCGTCGCGCTGCCCGCCGCGACACCGTTCAGCGTGATGGTACCTGGCGCGTTGATGCTTGCCGTCACCACGCCGGGGTTGTCCGACGCAGCCGACGCCGTCAGCGGATCACCATCCGGGTCGGTGGCGGCGTATGGAACATTCAAACTCTTCCCCACGCCGAATGTCTGCGGGAAAATCGTTTCGACGGCGGGCGGCAGATTCACCGACGCCACGGACACCGTAAACGCCGCACTGACCGCCGGGTTATGTCCATCTTCGACCGTCAGAGTGATAGTTGCCGTTCCGGCAGTGATCCCGTTTAACGTGATGATGCCCGGCGTGTTGATGCCCGCCGTGACCACGCCGGGGTTATCCGAATTGACCTTCGCCGTCAGCGAGTCGTTTTCAGGATCGACCGCTTTGTAGGTCACGTTCCGCGCCTCGCCGACGCTCATCGTCTGCGGCGCGATCGGATCAATCGAGGGCGCGATGTTGCCGGCCACCACCGTTACCGGGAACGTGGCTAGCGTCGCCGAGTGGATGCCGTCTTCTACCGATAGCGTCACGGTCGCAGGCCCCTGGCTGATCGCGTTCAGCGTGATCACACCCGGCGCGGTGACCGACGCTGTTACGATCCCCGGCGTATCCGAAACGGCTTTCGTCGTCAGCGGGTCGCCATCTGGATCGACCGCCACGTAATTGACGGTCAACGTGTCACCGACGGTCATCGTTTGAGCCGGGATCGTTTCGACAGTCGGCGGGCGATTGGGCTGGCCGACAATGACCTGGAAGGTCGTTTTGATCACACCGCCCTTGTTATCGCTGGCGCTGACGGTCACGTTCGCCGTACCGACACTCACGCCCAAAAGCTGAACGTTGTTGGTACTCGTCGCCGCAGCCGACGCAATGGCCGTATTATCCGACGTGGCCGATACGGTCAGCGGATCACCATCCGGGTCGGACACGGATAGCGCCACATTTTCGACCTGCCCGACCTCCACCGTCTGCTGAATGATAGGGCTGATCGATGGGGCTTGATTCTGGCCCTGGACCGTGACGATAAACGCCGTGCTTGTCAGACCACCGCGATTATCATTCGCGGTTACGGTAATCGTCGCCGCGCCCGCCGTCACACCGGCTACGGTGATTTGAGCGGGGCCAGTCACCAGCGCGCTGGCAACCGATGCGTTGCTGGATGCGATAAACAGGTTCACCGCGTCCCCATCAGAATCGCTGGTTGTGACTCCGATGTTGACGCTCTGCCCGGCCTGCACCTGCTGGCTGGGGATCGGGTTGATCTGCGGTGCATGGTTCGGCTTGGGAGTCGGGGTCAAGGTAGGCACTGCTGTCGGCTGCTGATTCGAGATACGAATGCCGGTGGCAATGTCGTATGTATCGGTCCCGTCGTTCAGCCACACATGCACCCGAATCTGGTACAGGCCATCCTGGACGGTGGTCGTGTTCCATGCCCCCAATCCACCGTTGATTACCGGGTGAAGCTGCGGTGCCGTCAACGGATACCACAAATTGCCGGGATTGGGATCAGGGCCCCATTCCAGCGCGTACTGCAAAAAACGCGGGTGGCTGGCACTGCCGACGATCGTCACATAACCGGCGATCTGGCTGCCATCAACCGGGTACGAGATACGGACGTCGTAAGGATACGCCGTCGCCTGTACCGGGGTCCAGGTCGGCACCAGGGCCACCGAGGTCGGATTCAGCGCGAAAAAGGTGGCCGTTGGCACCGGCTGAAACGGCTGGCCGGGCGTCAGGGTCGGAAACGGGGTAAACGTCGGGATGGGCGTTCGCGTCAGTGGAGGCGTAACTGACGCAGCCACAGTCGGCTGCGTCTCCGAGTTTTTCTTGGAGTCTCCTCCGCTGAGGCTGCACGCCACCCCGGCGAACACCAGCACAAATAGCACCAAGCCCAGGCGGGCCCAAGCAGTTCGTCGGTAGGACATCATGACCAACCTTCCATCCAGGCAATAGCGGACCAATTCGAACTGAAACTGTGTTACACGTTAATACCATTATTGATTTGATTGTACAACGGTTGCAGTACCCCTACAACGCGGGTGCCTAACGCCCGGCAAACGATTCCCCCACCGGGAGAAACAAAAACAGCGCACTGCTGCGCCGTTTTCGCTGTCGATCAGAAGCTAATTGAGCATTAATTCCTATCGCCACGTACGGATTTGCCGCCATTGTTGGCAGCCGCAGCCGGTTTGGTGATCGACACCAGCGCAGGGCATTCCCGGCTGAGATGCCAGCCGAGCTTATCAGGACTGGAAAGCGCTTTTCCACAATGAGGACATACGGTTGTTACGGTAGCCATAAAAAACTCTCATTTCAAGTAATTTTCGTATGATGAGTTTACAGTTTAGATCGCACGCGCCAACCTCGCAACAACTGAGTCCAAACAGAAAGGGCGGGCAAACCACGTGTGCTTGCCCGCCCTGATCATCATCTCAGATGTGCGCTGCGACTAACGATTGCCTGCCAGCCCCAACAGGCCCATCGGCATCTTCGGCTGGCGTGATTTTTCTTCGTCCTTGCCGAACTTGATCACCTCGCCTGAATCCGTGATCGCTTCGACGGCCAGCCCCAGGCTTTGCAGTTCCTTGACCAGCACGCGGAAACTCGCCGGAACACCCGGTTCTTCGATCGGTTCGCCTTTGACGATAGCTTCGTATGTCTTCACACGCCCCTGCACATCATCCGACTTGACCGTCAGCATCTCCTGGAGGGTATGCGCTGCGCCGTATGCTTCCAGCGCCCACACTTCCATCTCACCGAAACGCTGGCCGCCAAACTGGGCCTTACCGCCCAGCGGCTGCTGCGTCACCAGGCTGTAAGGGCCGGTAGAACGCGCGTGAACTTTATCTTCGACCAGGTGCGCCAGCTTCAGCATGTGGATGATACCCACTGTCACCGGCTGGTCAAACGGCTCGCCCGTCTTACCATCAAACAAGTGCTGCTTGCCAAAGATCGGTACGGGTACCTGGAACTTGAGCGACACGCGGCGCGCCATCTCGCGCAGCACTTCTTCGCTGACGCCTTCC
>CAYMTN010000376.1:0-3571 GCA_964393335.1 uncultured Anaerolineaceae bacterium | reverse complement strand
CCTGCCCCAAAGCCGCGAAGAATACCGCAATCACCTTCCCGAATTCACCGTGCTGGCCGTGCCATCGTTTAAGGCGTTTGAGCCGATCGACGGCACGCGAACCAGCACTGTGATCGCCATCAATTTTGACCAGCGGCTGTGCATCATTGCTGATTCCGCTTATGGCGGGGAAATCAAAAAATCCATTTTCACGGTGATGAACTACCTGCTGCCGCTGGAAGGCGTGATGACAATGCACTGTTCGGCTAACCAGGGCCAAGACAGCGACGAAGTCGCGTTGTTCTTCGGGCTGTCAGGCACAGGCAAGACCACGCTGTCCGCCGATCCATCGCGGGGCCTGATCGGAGACGACGAGCACGGCTGGAGCGATGACGGCGTATTCAACTTCGAAAACGGCTGTTACGCCAAAGTGATCCAGCTCTCCCCATCAGCCGAGCCGCAAATCCACCAGGCCGTGCACCGCTTCGGGGCCATTCTCGAAAACGTCACGTTCGACCCGGTCACGCGGAAAATCGATCTGGACGATGACACGCTCACCGAAAACACACGCGCGTCGTACCCGCTGGCCTATATCGATAACGCGGTAGATGGCAAAATGGGCGGGCACCCCAAAAACATCATCTTGCTGACGTGCGACGCCCAGGGCGTCATACCGCCTATCGCCCGTCTCACACCGGACCAGGCGCTCTATCACTTCATTTCCGGCTACACGTCCAAAGTTGGCGGCACCGAAGTCGGCCTGGGCGAAGAACCGGAGATCACATTCAGCGCATGTTTTGGCGCGCCGTTCATGGTGCATCACCCGGCGTTTTACGGAGACCTGCTCAAGCGCAAAATCGAGCGGTACGGCGTTCACTGCTGGCTGCTGAATACAGGCTGGACCGGCGGACCGTATGGCGTCGGCAAACGCATCAGCATCCGCCACACGCGCGCGCTTCTCGAAGCGGCGCTAACCGGCCAGTTGTTAGACGTCGCGTACTATACCGATCCGATTTTTGGATTTGAAGTGCCCAAGAGCTGCCCAGGTGTGCCGGAAAATGTGCTGTTTCCGGCTGAGATGTGGCCCAGCCAGGACGAGTACTGGCGTAAGTATCGCCAGCTTGCCACCCGGTATATCGACAACTTCAAAAAGTTTGCTCCTGACACCTCACCGGAGGTACGTGCCGCCGGACCCAAACTACCACAGTCCAGCATCGCCGGGGACTGAACAAAAACACACATGCCAGGGTAGAGTAAATCACCCTGGCATGGATTTTTCTTCACGCAGAACAATTACTCGTCGCTCAGCGGCAAATTGACGATGACCTCAGTCCCCTGCTGGGGCACGCTTCGAATCACCAGCTTGCCCCCCTGCAAATCGACCAACCGGGACACGATGCTCAGCCCTAATCCGGTTCCCTGCTGCTCATACAACCGCCGGTCAAACTGCACGTAAGCGCCCGCGTTTCTGATCTGCTCCGGTGACATGCCCCGTCCCTGGTCATTCACCGAAATAACATACGTTGGTGGGTTGGCCGAACCGGCAACCCGCACCCGCGCCCCTGGCCGCGAGAACTTGAGCGCATTATCGACCAGCTCTTCTACGATTTTCTGCAAATGATCCCCGGATACCTGGACGTGAGCGTCGGAGGTCACCACCACGAGATCAGATTCACGTCTGCGCCCCGCTGCGGTTCGCCGCGCCGTTTCCTCAATGATAATACCCGGCGTGGATAAGCTTTCACGGCGCAGTTGCTTGACGCCCTGCTGGTCAAGCCGGATCAGGTCAAGCTGGGCATATAACAAAAAGTTTTGTATCTGGTGCTCTAGTCGTTCCCCGGCAGTGTAGATGGCATCCGCCATCGTTTCGATCTGTGACGCGTCGGCTGTTTCCGAATCCATCATCAACAACTCGGCATAACCAACCAGGCTGGTCAGCGGCGTGCGCAATTCATGGGGCAACGCCAGCACGACCGATTGGCGCAGACTCTCCAATCTCTGCTCGAAAACCTGCTGGACGGCGGTTTGTTTGGCGATCCGGGTAGAAATGGCGGCCATCAACTCGTCGCGCGTGAACGGCTTGGTGATGTAATCATCTGCGCCCAGTTCCATGCCATAGCGCAGTTGAGTCCGGTCTGATTTGGCCGTCAAAAAAACGAAGGGGATTCTGCTTGTTGTGGGATCATCTTGAAGCTCTTGCAGCACGCTGTACCCGTCCAAGCCCGGCATCATGATGTCCGATATGATCAGGTCCGGTTGAAGTTCCCGCGCCAGACGGACGCCCATCAACCCGTCACTGGCACCGTAAGCTTCAAAACCCTCAAAATCCATAATGGTAAGAATTTCTTCTAGCAGAGACACCTCATCTTCAATCACAAGAATCTTGGTCATTCCCACGCCCCCAGCAGCAGCATCATGATGCCAAACCCCCGCCTGGATTCGCCGACTGTACCGATCACTCGCGTGCCTTTTGCCTTAATGGGACAGCGACAGTGAAGATTGACCCAACTCCGACGGTACTTTCACAGGTAATCGTTCCGCCGTGCATTTCTACAGCCTGTTTGGTAATCGTCAAGCCTAACCCGGAACCCGACACATGACCAACATTCCGGGCGCGATGAAACGCATCAAACAGGTGCGCCTGGTCGCTCTCAGGAATACCGATCCCCTGGTCCGCCACCTGGATCATTGCTTGATCATTGCGAGTTGCCAGCACGACAATTATAGTGCTCCCTTGCCGCGAATACTTGATCGCATTCGAGAGCAAGTTGCTAACGATCTTCTGAAGCAGTTTTTTGTCAGCTTCAATGACCACGGGATCGCCGGCCTCCAGTGTCAGCGTGTGCGTTTGATGTATGTTCCGAACCTCTTCGATGACCAGCGCAACAAATGCTGTCAGCTCAAACGCTTCAGGCTCAAACTCCATCGCTTGAGCTTCCATACGGCCCATCGTCAACATATCATCCAGCAACTGTATCAGGCGCTGCACCTGTACCCGGATTCTAGCAGCGCGGTCCGTCTTTTCCCTATCTGTCATCTTGTCTGGATATGCGGCCAACAATTCGGCTATTGCTTGAATCGTCGCCAGCGGCGTGCGAAATTCATGAGAAGCCATCATCACAAATCGCAGATTCAGCTTGTTCAGATCCTTTTCTTTTTCGTATTCTTCGAGCAGTTTCGCCTCAGCCTTTTTCTGCCGGGTGATATCTGTCGAAATGCCGCACACGGCATATGGCGCGCCCGCCGCATCGTACAACGCGAACTTGACCGACAGGTACGTAAATGGAGTCTCATCCCGGCTCAGCACCTCCTCAAAACGCAACGGAACCCTCAGGTCGAGCACCTTCTGGTCATTGGCAACCAGGGGCGTGGCCATGTCGGCAGGCAGAATCTCAAAATCCGTTTTGCCGATCAGGTCTTTTTTGCGGCGCTGGAACAAAACCTCGCACAGGTGATTGGCGAGCAAGTAGTGTCCCTGTATATCCTTGATGTAAATGGCCGCCGGGGCGTTCTCCAACACGGCGTCAAACCAGCGCATCGTCTGGTGCAATTCTGCAGTACGCTCCTCGACGCGCTGTTCAAGCTCGGTCAT
>CAYMTN010000375.1:0-3579 GCA_964393335.1 uncultured Anaerolineaceae bacterium | reverse complement strand
AAGGGCCGGAGGACGGCCACCCGCGCGGCTGGCCGCAGGAACTTATCATGCGCGAAGACGTCAAGCGGCGTGTCGATGAAAAGTGGGCGAGTCTGGGCATAGGTTGACACAGGTCGCAGGAGGGTTATTCGATGTACGTTCGCAGCACGGCTGACGCCGACAAACGGTCGCGGAACGGATTAGTCTCGTATTTTCTGCTGGGACGCGCCGACGTGCCGGGTACGCCGCTGGCGGCGACGTGGGTCACCGTCGAGCCGGGCGGGCAGCAGAAACTGCACCATCACACGGCGATTCAAATTTACGTGATCGTGCAGGGCAGCGGACTGATGCACGTCGGCGGCGAGTCGCAGCAGGTCAGCGCAGGCGACCTGATCTACATCCCGTCCGACGCGAAACACGGCATCGAGAACAACACCGCTGAGTCATTGGTGTACGTCTCGGCGGCGACTCCCGCGTTTGACCTGCCGCAGGCTTACGATCAGGGCCAGTTGACGCCGGGCGCATACGGCGGCGATCAAGGGTAGATATGGGATCATCGACACGACGCGCTAAAGACTCCGCCCAGGCGCGCGGGCTGGCACCGGGCAGCACCGCCTATAAGCTGCGCGTCTTTTTGGACCTGGTGCGCTTCGAGCACACGATTTTCGCGCTGCCGTTCGCGTATATCGGCATGGTGCTGGCGGCGGGCGGCCTGCCGACGCTGTGGCAGTTCGTATGGGTCACGGTGGCGATGGCGGCGGCGCGCACGCTGGCCTTTGCCGTCAACCGGCTGGCGGACCGGGCGTATGACGCACGCAACCCGCGCACGATGAAACGCCCGACCGTGACCGGGACCATCGACGCCCGCACGGTGACGCTGTACGCGGGCCTGTCGCTGGTCGTGCTGCTGATCGCCGCCGCGCTGCTCGATCCGCTGGCGCTGGAGTTGGCCCCTGTCGCGCTGCTGTTCCTGGTGGGCTACAGCTTCACCAAACGCTTTACGATCCTGGCGCACTGGGTGTTAGGCTTCACGGATGCGCTGGCGGTCGGCGGCGGCTGGATCGCGGTGCGCGGCACATTTTTCACACCGGACGACCTGCCCGCGTGGCTGTTGGTCGCGGCGGTGATGTTTTGGATCGCGGGTTTTGACCTGATCTACGCCTGCCAGGACATCGATCACGACGTCGCGGAAGGGCTGCACGCGTGGCCCGCGCGGTACGGCATCGCCAGCGCCTTACGATTGGCCAGACTCAACCATGTTGTGTTTATGATCTATCTGGTGCTGGCTGGTGTGGCGGCAGGGCTGGCATGGCCGTATTACGGCGCGGCAGGGCTGACGGCGGCCATGTTGATCTACGAGCACCGGCTGGTATCGCCGGACGATCTCAGCCGCGTGAATGTCGCGTTCTTTAACATGAATTCGTATATCGCGGTGACGCTCTTCGCCGGGACGTTCAGCGCATTGGTGCTCTAGCAGGCGTTGAGCGCCTGTGAGGAAACCAGCGCGCTAACACCGGCACCGCCGTGAGCCGGTCGTTTTCTGTGGTCCGGTGTTCGATTTAGTGTCGATCCGTAGATTATGCCGGGCGCGGCCAACGCCCCTACGAGAGCAATGGTCGGATCGGTTGTCAGGTGATGCGTGGCGGGCGGTCAAACGTGCTCGCAGGCCACCGTCTCACTATAAACCAACAACCCATCACTCGAACTTAACGACCGGCGATTTTGACAGTTTTGTTTGTCGCACAAGGAGATATCATGCGCAAAATCACACTTTCGGTACTGATGGCGGCGGCCCTGCTGGTCATGGCAGTCGTCCCGGCAGCGGCGGCCCCTGCCAACGCGCCGCGCCCGCAAGTCACCACCCTGAAAATGGGCCTGCTGCCGATCCTGGACGTGCTGCCGTTCTACGTGGCGGAACAGGCCGGGTATTTTTCCGACGCGAACCTGAATGTCGAGCTGATCCCGGTCAGCAGCGCGCTGGAACGCGATCAACTGGTGCTGGCGGGTGAGATCGACGGCATGGTCAACGACCTGATCAGCACGGGCATTTTTAACCAGGACGAGGTTCGCATCCAGGTCGTCGCGCAGGCGCGGCGGGCCTACGCGGATTCCCCGCAGTTCCGCATTCTGGCCGCGCCGGACAGCGGGTTTACCAAGCCGGAAGACTTGAAGGGCGTCGAGATCGCCATCAGCGAAAACTCGGTGATCCACTACATCGCGCAGCGCATCCTGGAAAACGCGGGCCTGTCCGCCAGTGACCTGGAGTTCCGCGCCGAGCCGAACATCGCGATCCGCTTCCAACTGTTGATGGAAGGCACGATCAAAGCGGCCTGCCTGCCCGATCCACTGGGACAGGCGGCGATAGAAGGCGGCGCGATCTTGATCGCGGATGATTCGTCGCTGGTCGATACCGGATTCAGCCAGAGCGTGCTGAGCTTCCGCACCAGCGTGATCAAGGACAAGCCCGACGCGGTTACGGCCTTCGTCGATGCCTGGATGCACGCCGCGCAGGACATCAACGACAACCCGGACGCCTACCGCGACCTGTGGCTGGAAAATACCAGCGTGCCGGACAGCGTCAAAGACACCTACGTGCTGCCGCCCTTCCCCACGTTTGACATCACGCAGCCCTTTGCCTGGGACGATACGATGAACTGGCTGTTGGAACAGAAGATCATCGACAACGCCGCCAGTTATGAAGACAGCGTCAACCCGTACTTCATCATGGCCCTGCTGCCCGAAAACGGCGCGGGCGCTACTACCCTGGGAAACGCCAGCAACGGCCAGCAGTTGTTCGCCTCGAACGGCTGCATCGGCTGCCACGCGGTCGATAGCGACATGGCGATTGTCGGCCCGTCGCTGTTGGGCCTGCCGGAACGCGCCGGGCAGCGCGTGCCGGACCTGAGCGCCGAGCAGTACATCTACCAGTCGATTGTGGACCCCAGCGCCTACGTGGTCGAGGGATTCCAGGCTGGCATCATGCCGTCGTACAGCATGCTGCCGGACGACTCGGTCAACGACCTGGTCGCGTATTTGATGACGTTGAACTAGCGCCCGTGAGGCGGAGTGCTGACAGCGTGGCGATCACGACACACAGCATGATCACGATCGATAACCTGACCTTCCGCTACGGCGTGCGCGGGACGCTGGTCTTCGATCATTTCGACTGGCAGGTCGCGCCGGGTGAAGCCTGGTCGATCATCGGCGCGTCGGGCTGTGGCAAAACCACGCTGCTGACCCTGATCGCCGGGCTGCGCCGCGCCACCAGCGGGTCGATCCGCGTGGGTGACACCGTGATCCAGCGCCCGCGCCCCGAAACGGGACTGATCCTGCAAGATTACGGCCTGCTGCCCTGGGCGACGGTGTGGGACAATGTCGCGCTGGGGCTGCGCGTGCGGCGGTTTTACGGGCCGGACGGCAAACACGCCCCGCGCAGCCAACCGCCGCCCGCCCGCCGCGAAGCACGGCACATGGTCGAAGGCTGGCTCAAGCGGCTGAACATTTACGAGCAGCGTAACAAGTTCCCCGGCGCGATCAGCGGCGGGCAGCGCCAGCGGACCGCCATCGCGCGCACGCTGGCCTTGCAGCCGGACCTGCTGC
>CAYMTN010000374.1:0-3588 GCA_964393335.1 uncultured Anaerolineaceae bacterium | reverse complement strand
GCGTCGATGATCACACCCGCGCTGTTGGGGCTGTCCCACACTTCGAGCTTGAGTTCGATGTTGAGCGGCACGTCCCCGAACGCCGAGCCTTCGAGCCGGATATGCGCCCATTTGCGGTCGGTCAGCCAGGGCACGTAGTCGCTGGGGCCGATGTAGACGTTGTCCGACTCAATCGCGTAGGGGAGCTGGCTGGTTACGGCGTTGGTCTTGGAAATCTTCTTGCTTTCGAGGCGTTCGCGTTCCAGCATGTTGTAAAAGTCCATGTTGCCGCCCACGTTGAGCTGGCTGGTACGTTCCAGGCGGATGCCGCGATCGTTGAACAGGTTGACCAGCACGCGGTGCAAGATCGTCGCGCCGACCTGCGACTTGATGTCATCGCCAATGATCGGCAGGCCGCGCTCGGCAAAGCGATTCTGCCAGTACGGCTCGCGCCCGATGAAAACCGGGATCGCGTTGATAAACGCGCAGCCCGCGTTGAGCACCTGCTCGACGTACCACTTGGTCGCCTGCTCGCTGCCCACCGGCAGGTAATTCACCACGACGTCGGTTCTGGTATCCTTCAGAATCTGGACGATGTCGGCGGTTGGGCCGGGGGCTTTGGTGATCTTCTGCTTGAGATACTTACCCAGTCCATCGTGCGTCATGCCCCGGTGAACGGGCACGCCCAGACGCGACACGTCAGCGAACCGGATCGTGTTGTTCTGGCCGCTCCACATGGCTTCGCTCAGGTCTTTGCCGACCTTTTCGACGTCGATGTCAAACGCCGCGCTGAACTCGATATCACGGATATGGTAACCGCCCAGGTTAACGTGCATCAACCCCGGAATCTGTTCGCCCGGCTCTGCATTCTGGTAATAATGAACACCTTGAATCAGCGAATTCGCGCAGTTGCCCACGCCAATAATCGCCACACGTACCTTATCTGACACGGGAAAAACCTCCATTGCTTGTTCAATTCGGCGCGAGTTGCTCCGCGCATCGACACCCAAGTGGGCAGACACACAAAAAATCCCATCCATCGTGCGGGGGGTGCGTGAACCGGTGCCCTAGCGGATAGGAAGTATGTTCAGTTGTCCAGCCGCACGAGTGTAACGCTGTTGCCAGCAAAACCCCAAAATTGTTTGGAACCGCGTCTCCTGCGTGCCACCTGACCCACTCAAAAATGGGTGATCTGGCTGATCCAACCGCCTGCCGGGTATGTTATTCTGTTGGCGTGGTGGAAAGTTCAGCGATGTGAGAACGCCGCCACGCGCACATTAACACCCAAAACATAATCACGTCGATCACGGTATGAGCCGCGATAGGTGCCCATAATCCGCCGGTCCAGTTGGCGAGCTCGCCCAGCAGCAGCCCCGCCGCCAGCGCGTACACGAAGTACGCGCGGGTAAGAGCGTGCAGCGCGCCAAACACGGTGGATGTGATCACCAGCCCCAGCACGGGTTGGATCGCGCCCCGGAACAGGATTTCTTCGGGAATACCCGCCAGCAGCCCAAACAGGACCGCGTGGCGGGCGCGCAGCGCGGGCATGTCCAGCAGGCGGTACAGCAAGCGCTCGATGCGCTTGAGCGACGGGACATGATCGAGCAGTTTCCAGGCGGCGACGGCAAACGCGCTGCCGGTCAGCGTGCCGATCAGCACCCCGGCCAGCCAGCGCTCGCGCGGGAACAACGCGGCAAGCCCGTGTCCCTGAAAAACCAGGGACCACAACCACGCCGCACCGATCATCGCTCCTCCCAACAGCAGGGCATACCACGTCAATGCATGCGGCGTGATCGGCGCTGAGGACGGATTTTTCATGAGTTACTTACCTAACACCTATGCAATTCTTACAGTAATCGGATAAGGTGTATCTAGACGGGCTGCGGGGGCCCATGACGTACCAGGGGATGCATCGTCGCGGGGTTTTATGCATCCAAATAATAGAAGCACATCGCCGACGCCTCGGCCCACTCTCAGAATCAGAAGTGTAACGACTTGCCCAGAACGATGCCAGCGCCGCTCGAAAAGTAGTATCTAGATCATTTATCAAATTCTCATGATACAAATATTGCTTTTTCCGCCAAAAAATAGTACCATAAAGATGCTATCATCCAGGTCAGTCAAAAATACGTTACCCGGTCAGGACACGGCGGACCCCTTCACCGCCACTAGTAAGAGAGGCAAGTAAAAGTGGTCGCTATCCGAAGTTTTAAAGACGACAAGTCATCCAACACACCGGGTCACTGGCATTCTACCCCTGCGCAGTCTACGGACAGCGCCGACATCTCTACCCCTGCTGACGACGCGAGAGGTTCATCGACCGGCGATTCAGGGTATCTGCCGCACGCGGACGCCGACCTGTTGCAGTTCTATTTCCGCGACATCCGTCCCATTTCCGAGCCGATCAACGCCGAACGCGAGCAGGCCCTGGCGCGTATGGTCCAGGCCAGCAACGAAGCGCAGGAACGGCTGGTTGACGAAAACATCGCCTGTGACGAGATCGAGCACGATTTCTGTGACGTGATCGAGTTGGGCGAAGCGGCGCGCCAGGAACTGATCATGGCCAATACGCGCCTGGTCATCTCCATCGCCAAAAAGTACCAGGGGCGCGGCTTGCCGCTGCCGGACCTGATCCAGGAAGGTAACCTGGGCTTGATGAAAGCCGTCGACCGCTTCGATCCGGCGCGCGGCGTGCGGCTGAGCACCTACGCGACCTGGTGGATCAGGCAGTCTATCGCACGGGCCGCCGGTGATCGCGGGCGGACGATCCGCCTGCCGATCAACCAGGGCCAGCGTTGGGGCCGCCTGCGCCGCACCAGCGAGCGACTCGCCCAGGAATTGGGCCGCGAGCCAACCTTTGATGAACTGGCCGAAGAAAGTGAGCTGTCGCCGGAACAGGTTGAGACGACCATGCTTGCCGCCCGCGAGCCGGTGCAGTTGGACGAGTTGATCGGCGACGAAGAAAACCGCCCGCGCGCCGACCTGGTAGCCGACAAAGAAAGCGAACTGCCAGAAGAAGCCGCCGCCCGCCAGTTGCTGCTCGAATCGATCAGCTTCTTGTTAGGGGCACTGCCGCCGCGTGAAGCGCGCATCATCCAGCTACGCTTTGGGCTGGAAACCGGCGACACGCACAGCATGTCGCAGATCGGGCAGTTGATGGGCTACAGCCGGGAGCGGATCCGCCAGCTTCAACATGCGGCGCTCAATAAGCTGCGCCAGATGCAAAACGAATACGGGCTGGGCGAATACCTCGAATAACCGCCCGGCTCTCACATCTGACTATTCCACACTGTGATCCCCCTCATAGTGTCGCTCGACCGGACCTGATGGCCCGGTCGAGCGCGTTTTAAGCCCCATCCACAACACGGATCGCATGCTCGACCTTCTCGCTGAGATCGTGCAGCAGGCTCAATACGAACATCGACTCGGCCTGTTTGCGCGGCGGAAACAGCCGCGTCCAGTAGGTGTACGCCGCCGAAAGCCGGTCGACGGCCAGCAGCGCCTGGACACTCGCGGCGGGCGGACGTTCCGGCCCGGCGAGATAGGCCAGCAGCGCCGCCTGAAACCCCGGCGTCTGCTGTTCGACCTGGGCCAGCACGTCGTCGAACA
>CAYMTN010000373.1:0-3629 GCA_964393335.1 uncultured Anaerolineaceae bacterium | reverse complement strand
TTTCGCTGGGTCAAACGCCTGCGCAAGCGCATCACGCGCCACAACTGGCGGATTACGGCCCTGATGGTCGTGGGTTTCACCGCCGCCGTGATCATGGCCGGTTTGATCCTGTCGATGAATGCACGCAGCCGGCTTGAAAACTCCTGGCAAAGCCTCAGCCGGGTGTGGACCAGCGTCGGCAGCAAGCCCGGCACCGAGCTGACCCTGGCCGACTTCGAACGGTTGCAGCGGTCCGTTCAGGACCTGAACAAAAATCTGGGCAACGCCGAGCGGCAGATGAGCTTTTTACGCCCGTTCTCGTTTGTCAACAGCGATCTCGACACCGGCTTGCGCGCCCTGGATGCCGCGCAGGAACTCACACTGGCCGCTAACGACATGCTGACGGGCCTTCAGCCGACCTTGTTCTTTTTGACCCAGGGTGTAGAAGAAGAAAGTGTCGCCATTCAAACATCGTCCGGCGAGCGTATCGTCGAGTTGTTGAGCCTGGGGCGCGGGCGTTATTTGCGGGCCGGACGCCACCTCGACAAGGCGCAGGCGATCATCGATGGTCTGGACCTGACGAATGTTTCCAGCAGCATGTTAGTCACGATCGATGGGCTGCGGGATTTCCACACGCAGTTGGTCGACATCAACGGCACGCTCATGGATTCGCCCGATCTGCTGACGTCGGTGCTGGGCCTGAACGACTCGCGCTCGTACCTGATTCTGGCCGAAAACAGCGACGAAATCCGCCCCTCCGGCGGGTACATCAGCACCTATGGCTGGATGACGGTTCGCAGGGGGCGTGTTGACGACTACGACTATTACCCGACGACGACGACCAGCCCCAACCCGCCGCCGCTCTCGTTGGGCAGCGAAGTGAACATCCCCGATTGGTGGATTCAATATCTTGAGCCGGTCTACGCGGCCTTTGACAGCAGTTGGTACGCGGACTTTCCCTCAACGGCCAAAATGGCCGCCTGGTATTACGACCAGGGCGGGAACCCGCAAAGCCCGGTCGATGGCGTGATCGCGATTGACATTGTCGGGTTTGAGTACCTGCTACAGGGGCTTGGCCAGGTGAGAGTGGCCGATTATAACCGCGTGATCACGGCGGATACGTTCCGGGATGTGATCTACGAAATCCGCGCCACGCAAAGCGATAGCGCCCACAAGCAGTTTGTCGCGGCGGCTTACCGCCAGATTTTGACCGACTGGCAGCAGGTCGATCAGGAGCAAAGTGTCGAGATGCGCGGGGCCGTGCTGCGCGCGCTGCAAGAAAAACACATCATGGTGTACTTCACCGATGACCGGTTGAACGCCGCGATCGATGTGCTCGGCTGGTCCGGCAAACAGGATTCCGGGACTAACAATGACTATCTGATGGTCGCCGATGCCAACCTGGGTAACAAGTCGGATCGTTCGGTTATCCGCCAGCTCACGTATGACGTGCAGATTCAGACGGACGGGACGCTGCAAAGCCGGCTGGCAGTGTCGTATGATTATCCGGCGCGTGTGGCCGAAAACGACCCGGCAGTCGGGCCAGCGCATGGCGATTACAAGCACTACAACACGATCATGCAGGTGTTTGTACCCGCCGACAGCACCCTGACCGACACGAATAACCTGATAACTGAACCCACGACCGTCACGTCGCCCACGCACACCGAATTTGTGTCACGCGTGGGGATCGACTACAACAGCAGCGAGCGCTACCAGTTGATGTACTCCACACCCAAACTGGTAGACGATGTCGGAACGTATCACAAATACACGCTCGTGCTGCAAAAACAACCGGGTATCATCAGCGAGCAGGCGAATGTCCAGATCACGCTGCCCGCCACCGCGCGGGTGATCAGCTCGTCACCCGACCCTGACGCCAGCTACCGGCTTGAACAACCCATCCTGGAATTTCGCATTGACTTGACCACCGATCAAGAGATCAATATCATCTACAGCCAGTAAGTACCTGGGTCGAGACGTGCCCGGACGGACGGTATCGCACCGCCGGGCACTTCTTCCTCCTGAGGCCACCACCGGAATAGAATAAGACAGGTTATCGAGCGGCTCAATTCGACGAAAATCTCTAGAGAATCGTCCATTTCTGGCCACTAAACCGGCATTGACGCTGTTGTTTTGTGTAAGCGCAGCGCATCAGCCGACCCCGGCGGTGTTTTTGAACCGACATAAAGTGCCAGACATGCTATACTGGTAGGTACGATTTACAGGCAAATTGCACCGGGCGCGGCAAGCAGCGCTCGTATGAAAACAAGTTACGGGTAGACACTCGGTCATAAGCTCGGTTTGTGGGGACTCAGCCGCAATCACACGTCCAAAGATGCTTGAGGGAGTCGGGGGACTCTATGACTACTCATCTGAGTAAACGGAATCGTGCGCAGGTTCGCAAAATTATGCAGCAGTTGCGGCGTGCAGTGCCGCTTGCCATCATCGACATTCTTATCATGTTAAGCGCGTACTTCATCACGTATGCTGTACGCACCGAAACCTCCCCGGCTGACTTCGACCAGCGCACCATCGCCTGGTCGGTCCTGACCGTGCTGGTGACCCTGAGCGCGCTTTTTATTTTTGGCGGCTATAACCGCATCTGGTCGATGACCAGCGGTCATGATGTGACCGTGCTTGTTTCCGCGTTGGGCGTATCCACCGTCATCATTGGGGCGGCGGAGTTGATCTTGAGCGCTGCCGATGCTTTTGGAACCAGGCGTCCGATTCCACTCAGCGTGCTGCTGGTCGGCAACCTGGTGTCATTGACCGGCTTCGTCGCCGTGCGCTATCGCTCGCGGCTGCCATCCGGCCTGTCGTGGCGCTGGCGAGCCGTCTGGCACAAGGAATTCCCGGTGAAGCCGACCCGCGTTTTGATCGTCGGCGCAGGAGATGCCGGGCAGACAACCGCCTGGCGCTTCAAACATCGCGCTCCGAGTGGCTCGCGCGAGTATACGGTCGTGGGTTTTATAGACGACGATCCCGACAAGCTCGGTATGTACATTGAAGGCTCGCCCGTGTTGGGCACGCGGGAAGACATCCCCGCACTCGTACAACAGCGCGATATCGAGCTGCTCGCCGTCGCCATCCACAACGTGACCGGGCCGGACTTCCGCGATATCCTGTCTTACTGCGAGGGCACGGACGCCCGTATCAAGATCATCCCGGATGTCTTCGCCCACATCCACAAAAATAACGGCTCGCCGCTGTTGCGCAACGTGCGCCCTGAAGACCTGTTGGGACGCCAGACCGTCGGCTGGCATGAAGATGTAGACGTATCGCCCATCACGAAAAAAGTGATCCTGGTCACCGGGGCCGCCGGGTCGATTGGCTCTGAGTTGTGCCGCCAACTGCTGAAATACGATACGGTCAAGCTGATCATGCTGGACAACAACGAAAGCGGCCTGCACGACCTGGTCACGGAGCTGCAAAAGGACGCGGCCCCCGGCGTGCTGGTGCCGACGCTGGCCGATATCACCAACCGGCGTGCGCTGCATCACGTCTTCGAGCAGCACAAGCCGCAGGTCATCTTCCATTCTGCCGCGTACAAACACGTGCCGATGCTCGAACACTATCCGAGCGAGGCCATCCGCGTCAACATCGGCGGCACGCAGCAAATCGCCGGGCTGGCGCGTGATTTTGGCGCG
>CAYMTN010000372.1:0-3650 GCA_964393335.1 uncultured Anaerolineaceae bacterium | reverse complement strand
GAAACGCCCGGTATTCCGGTCCTGGGCACACTGCCCGCCGATCTGGGCGTGCAGGAAGCCGACCGGCTCGGCATCGCGGTGTACGATCACGTTCCGGCGCTGCGCACCACAGCCGAACACATCGCAGCAGCATTAGCAGCGGAGATAGAGACGTCATGACAACGACGATTGCATTGGCCGGCAAAGGGGGAGTCGGCAAGACCACGATTGCCGGGATGGTTATCAAGTACCTGGCACAAAAACGCTCCGGCGCGATCCTGGCGATTGACGCCGATCCCAGCAGCAACCTGAACATGGTCCTGGGCCTTGACCTGGAATGGACGGTGGGCGACATCCGCGAGGATATGCTCGATAAAGTCAAGGAGTCGCTGACAGCAGGCGGTGCCGCAATGGGCGCGCTGTCGGGCGGCATGAGCAAACACGACTACCTGGATTATGAGATACGCTCGTCGCTGGCTGAAGGCGCTCGATTTGACCTGATCGCGATGGGCCGCTCGGAAGGGCCGGGCTGCTACTGCGCGGTGAATCACAACCTGCGCGAGGTCATAGATAGCATCAGCCGCAACTACCGTTACGTGGTGATCGATAACGAGGCGGGCATGGAACACCTCAGCCGCCGGACCACGCGCGATGTGCAGATTCTGCTGATCGTCAGCGATCCCACGCAGCGCGGCATCGTCGCCGCCGAACGTATCGCCGGATTCCGCAACGATTTGGATATCAACATCGAACAAACCTACCTGATCCTGAACAATCTGGCGGGCGACAGTGTGCCAGCCGCGCTCCAGGAACGGATCGACGCGCTCGATATCCCCCTGTTGGGCATTGTGCCCCGTAATGACGATTTGCAGGAGTTTGAATTCAGCGGACGCCCACTGGTCGAGCTGGGCGACGATTCGCCGGTCTTCCAGGCCATCGCTGGCATGTTGGACCAGGTGCTCTAGCCCTTCGACCACCCCCCACCTGCCCGTGATCTCAGGCCCGATCTGTTTCGACCGGGCCTGGGTATGTTTGCGTCAGCAGCCCTTACGATCTTGACACATACTGTATAATGAATACCAGCGCTTCTACACAAGGGTTGGGGTCATGAACATCCCGCTCAAGCAGTACTGGGACCTGCTTGTTGATCACCTGCGCGTGCAAAAAGGTCGGTTTTCGCTGTTGACGGTCCTGCTGCTGAGCAGTATCAGTTTGCAGGTCATCAACCCGCAAATTACGCGCTACTTCATCGATACAGCCACATCCGGTGGACCACACCGCAGCCTGATCCTGGTCGCGCTGGCGTTCATTCTGCTGGCCGTGACCCAGCAGATTTTGGCTGTCAGCGCGACGTATGTTGGCGAAAACGTAGCCTGGACGGCGACGAATGCCTTGCGCGCCGATCTCGCGCGTCACTGCCTTAACCTGGACATGAGCTTCCACAACGAGCGCAGCCCCGGCGAGCTGATCGAGCGCATCGACGGGGATGTCGCCGAATTATCGAATTTCTTTTCCCAGTTGGTGATCCGTGTCATTGGCAACCTGCTGTTGCTGGTCGGCATTTTGATCGCGCTCTTTTTTGAAGATGTGCGCGTGGGAATCGGCTTCACAGTGTTTGCGACCGTGACCATCTACAGCCTGAACCGGGTACGCAGCGTCGCGGTGCCGTATGATCGGGCGCTGCGCGAGATCAACGCCGACCTGTTCGGATTTCTGGAAGAACGACTGGCAGGCACCGAAGACATCCGGTCAAATGGCGCAGTCGATTTTGTGATGCAGGGCCTGTACCGGCTGCAGACGGTGATCTTGAAGCGCTGGCGCAAAGCCTGGTCGATGCACTTTGTGGTGCGCTTCACGGCAGGCATTCTGTTGATGGTCGGGTATGCCATCGCGTTTTTATCCGGATACCATCTCTACCGGAACGGTTCCCTGACACTTGGCACCGCCTACCTGATCGTGCAGTACACCAACCTGCTCGCACGCCCCATCCGCGAATTGACGCAGCAGGTCGAAAACCTGCAAAACATCGGCGCGGCAGTGGAGCGGCTGAGCGAGATACGCGTGATTGAGTCCAAAATCACCGATGGCCCCGGTGTCGATATCTCCGCCGGACCGTTATCGCTTGAGTTTGATGGCGTGTCGTTTGCCTATTTTGGCGATGAACATGTCTTAAACGACCTGAGCTTTCGCCTCGAGCCGGGCAGCGTCCTGGGGTTATTGGGACGCACCGGCAGTGGCAAGACGACGATCACGCGGCTGGTATTTCGCCTCTATGACCCGACGGCTGGCCGTATTACCCTGGACGGCATGGATATCGCAGCGGCCCACCTGCGTTTGCTGCGCCACCGGGTAGCTATGGTCACACAGGACGTGCAGCTTTTTCAGGCCAGCGTGCGCGACAACCTGACGTTCTTCAACCGCGATATCCCCGACGAGCGCATCCTGGCGGTGATCGAAGACCTGGGACTGTCGAGTTGGTTTGACGCGCTGCCTGGCGGGTTAGATACGCGGTTGGAAACCGGCGGGCGCGGCTTGTCGGCGGGGCAGGCACAGCTCCTGGCGTTTGCCCGTGTTTTTTTGCATGACCCCGGCCTGGTGATTCTGGATGAAGCGTCGTCACGCCTCGACCCGGCCACCGAGCAGTTGATCGAACAGACGATTGACAAGCTGCTGCGCAACCGCACGGCGATTATCGTTGCGCACCGGCTGGGCACCGTCCAGCGTGCCGACGACATCATCATCCTGGACGAAGGCCGCATCACCGAATGGGGCAAGCGCCAACAGCTTGCCAGCGACCCGGACTCGCGTTTCGCCCGCCTGCTGCAAACCGGCCTTTCGGAGGTGCTGGTATGACGTCCACCGCGCATACCTTACAGGGCGATACCGATCAAAGCGAAGTCGATCGTAAAACCACCCTGCCCACCTGGCAGATCATCTGGAAAATGATCCGCTTCCGCCCCAAGCTGTGGGTGCTGAACCTGTCAGCCATGCTGCTGCTCAACCTCTTCTGGCAGGTTCCCGGCCTGGTCATGCGGGAGTTCTTCAACCTGTTGACCAACGGGGCTGAGGCACGTTTTGACATTTGGACGCTGGTCGCGTTCATGTTTGCGGGCGAGTTCATGCAAATGGTCGGCCTCTGGGGTTTGATCCAGACGAACGTCCCGTTTTTCGTCCATACGATGACACTCCTGCGCAGGAATTTGCTGCGCTATATCCTCAAACGACCGGGCGCATCGGCGCTGCCCGATTCGCCCGGTGAAGCGATCAGCCGCTTCCGCGGAGACGTGTTCGAAATCCCGCTGTTTGCGCTGTGGATGAATGACATCCAGGGCATGGTGTTTTTTAGCGTCATTGCATTGGCCATCATGGTGAGCATCAATCCCCTGATCACGTTGCTGGCGATTCTGCCGTTTTTTGTCGTGGGTGTGGTCGCCAACGCGGCGACCACCCGCATCGAAAAATATCGCCGCGCCAGCCGCAAGTGGACCGGCATCGTGACCGGGTTCATCGGCGAAGTTTTCGGTGCTGTGCAGGCGGTCAAAGTGGCGACGGCAGAGGACGGTGTCATCGACTACTTCAGAGAACTGAACGATGAACGCCGAAAAATCTCGATCAAGGACCGGCTGTTCAACGAGATTCTCGGTTCGTTGTTCCGCAAGGTGGCCATGTCG
>CAYMTN010000371.1:1165-3670 GCA_964393335.1 uncultured Anaerolineaceae bacterium | reverse complement strand
CGCGCTGTCGCCATACCTGGCGAGCTTCACCGCTGCACTATCAAATGTGGCGGTCGTCATTTGCGCCAGCGATTTCGCGTCGGCCAACGCCTGGCGAATACGTGCCGTAGACTGCTCGACTCGTTTGGCGGCGGCCTGGTCGATGTCGTATTGAAGCACTACACGATCCACGTTTTCAGGCATTCGGATGGTTCGCCTTTTCTTTGCGCAGCATATCGTCTTTGATCACGTTCAACATGCCGTCCAGCATGTCGATGGACGCGATCCACTCTGGCGGCTGGTCCAGATACACGGTGAGCGGCATGTGATATTTGCGTAGCCAGCGCCAGCTATTGAGTAGCTCGCCGTCATTCAGCGAACATGGGAACCCGCGAAAGTCGTAGTCGGATACCGGTTCCCCTTCCAACCCTATCTCAGAGCGCGCGATGGGCGCTAACGTTTCCCAGATGGAATCACGGTAGGCGTCTCGCGCGCTTCTCAGTTTGGGTCCGCCAACTCCTCATCAGGCAGCGCTGAGTCGGGCATGGTTTCCGGGTCTTTCCGTACCTCCCGGAGCACGCTCACCACTTCGGCCAGTTCATACAGCGCGTTTAAGGTCTTAACCATAGCCGTCATCTCGTGATAGCGTTCGATGAATTCCTGGTCAGTGGACACGTCCGACGGGGGCCGCCACTCGCTGCCCTGTACATCCACGACCCACGCTGCCACATAGATGAAAACGCGGCGTGATTCCTTATCGGCCATATCATCAGACGTGAATCGGTCACGCATCACATCGTGTCGGATCGCGCCCAGCAGGGTATTTTTGAAAGTGAGCGTTACTGGTGCTCCGTCCACCGTCTCAAACGTGTGAGTGACGGTCTGCGTCATGCCTACACCCAGCCGTAGATCACGGTCAACCAGTCGCCGCTCGTACCGTCCTGCGCGGCGTTGATGACCAGCAGGTCAGTCGCCGCTTCGGTAATCCCGAATTCGCCATCGCTCGGTGCGCCGGTCGCCCACGTCAGTTGTGTGACCGTACCCGCGTTGTCATCGGTGAAAGCGGCGATATTGGTCGCGCTGTCCTCCGCGATGTTCATTTTCAGTTCCCAGGATACCGTCGTGCCGTCCAGCTTGAAGGTCTGGATGTAGGGGCGGTAGGGCCAGGTAAAGTGAATTCCCGCGCATTGAAGATCGCCATGTGTCCCGGCTACGAACGGCGTGCCCCAGGGCAGGTATTCGCTGTAGTTGGCGACCATGCCGACCTGGTAGGTCGGGAGACTTGACGTGTTATAGCCGCTACGGAATTTGCAGTAGGCGTTGACGTTGAGCCACAGGTCAGCTTCCCAAATCGAGACATTGGCAGCCCCGACATCCTGTGACTTTCCAGGTGACACGGCCAGGATGAATAAATCCCGGTAGGTCGGGGTCTTGGGTTGCATTTGCATAAATGCGCCCCCCGCCACGTCAAACACGATCCCGGTCTGAGCCAGCGCGGCGAAGGTCATATCCATACAACCGAACGTTGCCGTAGTGGCTGGCAATTCGGTGGGATTGTTGATGAAGCGGGCTATCGTGCCACCGTCACCGGGCTGAGAGGGCGTGTCCGGGTCCAGAATCGACATCGGGAAATCCTGCACGCCGATCAACTGCGTCATGCCGGACCCACCCACCGCCCCCGCATCCGGTTCGGTATCCGTGCCGCCCACGAACCGACCGGCACTGTTCCGTCTGCCGTACCACACGGAGTCCGCATAGTTGCCGACGACTTGCTTATACGTTGTCATAGTGTTTACTCCTAGCGATGCAAACTGAGTTGCACCGGAATCGAAAGATCGAAATCGATACACAGCCCATTCATGCCGAACTGTGGAGCTTGCACAAAATCCAACCCGCGCGGGCAACTGATCGTCACGTCGCCCGTGCCGAGATAGGTTAACGCTGTCTGCCCCGCCGGGCGGAGCGTACTCCGGCAGTCGTCGAAGTAGCCCATGACCGCCGCCGCATACAGGAACGAATTCGCCTGCGGGGATGCCGTACCGCCGACGAGTTCCTGACTGGTATGAACCAACCATAGTCGCGCCGTCGCGCGTAAGCGCCATTTGCTGTCGCTCTCACGCTCCAACCCGCTGATCTTGTTGGTCCAATAGGGCCGTGTCTGCGAGACGTACACCCATTGATCGACCGCCACCGTGCCCGCATTCAACCCCGCGATGCTCAGCGGTTCGAGTATGAGCAGCCGTGCGACAATCGCGTCAATGGCCGTTTGCAAGGCGTGTGTCATCGCATGGTCCCTTGTTGCCGCTTCATCTTGTGCATCTCTACGAACAGACGCGCCCATGCCAGCCGCAGGCGGTCTTCTGCCAGGTCTGAGATGATCTGCAACTCATTGCCCGCGCTCGGCCAGCCAGTGTCTTGATGGAAGCCTTGCTGCCAGGGACCGACTACGAACATGGCGGCGGGCGCGGTATTACTCACCGTGATGCCGCTGAAACTGTCGGTATAGTCGCCGCGCACCTGCCACGA
>CAYMTN010000371.1:0-1065 GCA_964393335.1 uncultured Anaerolineaceae bacterium | reverse complement strand
GTCCACTTCCTGCGACACGAACGGGCGAATGTCCTTTTTCGCCACCTCTTTGACCCGCTCAGGCAGCGTTTGCGCCAGGTCATGCACGGCGTCCAGCGTGCTGGTGTCAAACGCGATCTTTACCCGGTACATGCTCAATCCTCCGTGTACCGCGCGGCATAGATCACGTGCAGACCGGAGCGGGGAGCCTGGTCGATCAGGCGCATGGTTTTCTCATCCAGTCCTTTCAGGAAAGCATTCCACTCTTTGATCCACAGGTCAACTTTATACAGCGGTTCATCTGCTGGTACGGCTGCATTCCACGCGCGCGCGGCGGCACGTTGGGCGACATAATGCCCGATAACGATCACGTCATTGGTGCCGGTCGCCGGGACCGTGCCATAGCCCGCGCCTCGCAGGTGCGAATCCACGATAGCGGCGTATTCGTCGGTCCATGCTTCGGCTTGCGCCAGAGTCGGCACGGATGCCACTCCTAGCGTGAGCGCTGCGATTCCTCCAATGGAGTTTAGCAGCGCCTGCACGTCGGTTGCATCTGCATATCCGTTCGTGACGGTCATGATTACCTCAGCATGACCATACACTGGAACGTCAGATCGTCCGCCGCCGTCCAGTCATTCGCGCCAACAGCCACGAGCCGGAAGTACAGCCGGTCATTCAGCGTCGGGAAAAAGATGTAGTCCTCGTACTTGACATCCTTTCCCGCTACCAGCGCGTAGGAATCCGCCCCGGTTTGATCGTAGGCTGTCGCGGGGATACTCACGCAGCCCAACAACTTGAGGTGATCGGCCTCCACCGGCGCGAAGGCTGCATCGTCGGCAATGGTGGACGGCGCGGCGTTATACACGTACACGTACACCGGCAGCGCCAGTCCGCCGTCATCGACCAGTTTCATCCAACTGATGAAGCCACCGCCTGCAATCTGTGGTAGCGGATCGGTTGATGTCACATACCCCAACGCGCCACCACCCACCACGTCATTCGCCGTATAGGCGTCCGTGCCGATGGTCAGCGCAATCGAGATCAGGTGCGGTTCGTAGTGTGCGAGCATAGGTCCTCATTTCAGAG
>CAYMTN010000370.1:0-3705 GCA_964393335.1 uncultured Anaerolineaceae bacterium | reverse complement strand
GGTGATAAGATACTGACCACGCTGCAATTTGTGCTGGTGTTGACGGTCGCTGCGATCCCGGTGGCGCTGCCGACGGTGCTGTCAGTCACGATGGCTGTGGGTGCCAAGTTGTTGGCCGCCCAGCAGGCCATAGTTACGCGGCTGGCCGCGATCGAGGAACTGGCCGGGATCGACGTGCTGTGCTCCGACAAAACCGGCACGCTGACTCAAAACAAGCTCACCCTGGGCGATCCGTTCACCGTCAACGACCACTCTGCCGCTGAGGTCATTCTCAGCGCGGCGCTGGCGTCACGCGCCGAAGATGAAGATACCATCGACCGCGCGGTGATCGGCGGTGTGAAGGATGCGCAGGTACTGGGTACGTACACAATCAGCGCGTTTGTGCCATTTGACCCGGTCCACAAACGCACGGAGGCCACCGTCCGCGACCCGCAGGGGCACACCTTCAAAGTGACCAAAGGGGCGGCCCAGGTGATCTTGAACTTGTGCGCGAATGCGGAGCAGGTGCGCGATGAGGTTGAGCAAGCGGTCAACGAGTTTGCCGGGCGCGGATTCCGTACCCTGGGCGTGGCCCGCGCCGAAGATCAGGGCGACTGGCAGTTTATCGGCGCGCTGCCGCTCTACGATCCGCCGCGCGAGGACTCGCAGGCCACCATCGAGCACGCCGAACGCATGGGCGTTCGGGTGAAAATGGTGACCGGCGACCAGGTTGCCATCGGCAAGGAGATCGCGCGGCAGTTGGGGCTTGGTACCAACATTCTAGACGCCGACTTGTTTGACGAGTCGAAGCCGCACGGCTATCACCAGCTTGAGAAAGCTATCGAAGCAGCGGATGGATTCGCGCAGGTGTTCCCAGAACACAAGTATCACATCGTCGAGGAGCTGCAAGCGCGTGGGCACATCGTCGGCATGACTGGCGACGGCGTCAACGACGCGCCCGCCCTCAAAAAGGCCGATGTTGGCATCGCGGTGACGGGCGCAACCGATGCCGCCCGTTCGGCAGCAGACATCGTGCTGCTGACCCCGGGCCTCTCGGTGATTATCGACGCGCTGCGCGAAAGCCGCCGCATCTTCCGCCGCATGAACAGTTACGCCATTTACCGCATCGCCGAAACGATCCGTGTGCTGTTGTTCATGACGCTGTCGATCCTGGTTTTCAACTTTTACCCGGTCACAGCGGTTATGATCGTCTTGCTGGCCCTGCTCAACGATGGTGCGATCCTGGCGATCGCGTATGACCGCGTCGAAGACTCTGACCAGCCAGAGAAGTGGGATATGCCGCTGGTGCTGGGCGTGGCAACCCTGATGGGTATTGCCGGGGTATTTGCGTCGTTCGGTCTGTTCTACCTGGGGGAACGCGTCTTCAACCTGGACCGGAACGTGCTGCAAACCCTGATGTATCTCAAGCTGTCAGTAGCCGGTCACCTGACGATCTTCCTGACGCGCACGCGGCGGCCCTTCTGGTCGTTCCGCCCGGCATGGAGCCTGTTGGGGGCCGTGCTTGGCACCCAGACGATTGCTACGATCATCGCGGTGAGCGGCCTGCTCATGACCCCGATCAGCCTGACCTGGGCGCTGTTCATCTGGGTGTATGCGCTGGCCTGGTTCCTGGTCAACGATCGCGTCAAGCTGACGGCCTACCACATTTTCGACCGGTTCGAACCGGGTTTCCTGGCGCACTGGTCGCGTTAAGCCCCACACGTTACATGCCAACTCCACAAAGGGCCGGGTCGTGAACCGGCCCTTTGAGCTTTTCAGGTAGGCATCAGCCTGGTTGACGATCAAACGATCTGCGCGTTTCTTCACACAGTTGGTCATCTTGACGATCCGGCTTTTCGCCGCATATTTGGTTATTTTGACTATGCCAGCCGCCGGACAAGGGTTTATGCTTAAATGGCTGGCGTTTCCTTTATGCTTGGTCCTAAACAGGAACACGCGGCTACCAAATTCAAGCCATGTCAACCAGTACGCTCCAGATACATGACTGATAACGTTGTGGCCCATCTAACAATAATCTCTTCTTTTTTGGCCGACCGTCGCTAAACACAGCCCAACCCCAGGGCATCCCTAAAACATCGTAAGCTCGATAAAGTCACAGCCACAGTTGCCTGCAACCGTAGGGCGAGGCGTACCAACATCACAGGGGACATGGAGCCAGTCGGAGGTGAGACTCTATGAACGGGAGATTTCCTGAAAACCAGGGTCTTTATAACAGTGCATACGAACATGATGCCTGTGGCATCGGGTTTGTCGCCAATATCAAAGGCCGCAAATCACACGAAATCATCTGGCGCGGGCTGGAAGTCTTGGAGCGAATGACGCATCGCGGCGCAGAAAGCGCCGATAACAAAACCGGCGATGGCGCCGGGTTGATGCTCCAGATTCCGCACGCGTTTTTTGCATCTGAAATAAACAACCTGCCGGACCCAGGGCAGTACGGCATGGGGCTGGTTTTTTTGCCGCGCGATCCTGACGACGCGGCGGCCTGTATGCGTGCCTTTGAGGACGTCGTCGCCTGCGAAGGGTTACGATTGATCGGCTGGCGCGACGTGCCGGTTGACAGCGGCGTGTTGGGTGAGATCGCGCGCGCGTCCGAGCCGGTGACCAAGCAGATTTTTGTGACCGGCGACCTGGAACCGGACGCCTTAGAACGCAAGCTTTACGTGGTCCGCAAGCGCGTTGAGCGCGTGGTCCGCGAGTCCGGGCTGAAACAGGCGGCGCGATTTTACGTCACGCACCTGTCGACGCGCACCGTGATCTACAAAGGCATGTTGATGCCGGAGCAGATCAGGGCGTATTATCCCGAACTGGCCGACAGCCGTATGGTCAGCGCGATTGCGCTGGCCCACTCGCGCTTCAGTACCAATACGTTCCCCACCTGGGACCTGGCGCAGCCGTTCCGCGTGCTGGCCCACAACGGCGAGATCAACACCATCAAGGGCAACCGCTTCTGGATTCAGGCGCGCGAAACCAGCTTTGAGTCGCCGCTGTTCGACGACGACATCAAAAAACTGCTGCCGATCATCGAAGAAGGAAAAAGCGATTCGGCGTCGTTCGATAACGTGCTGGAAATGCTGGTGCAAACCGGTCGCTCCTTACCCCACGCGCTGATGATGTTGATCCCCGAATCGTTCAACCACCTGAACCCGATCCCCGAAGATTTGAAGTATTTTTACGAATATCATTCGGCCTTTATGGAACCCTGGGATGGCCCGGCTTCGATGATCTTTTGTGATGGACGGCTGGTCGGTGGCACGCTGGACCGCAACGGCCTGCGCCCCTCGCGTTACGTGATCACCAAAGATGACCTGATCGTGATGGGGTCCGAGGTCGGTGTGCAGACGTTTGCGCCCGAACAGATCGCGGCCAAGGGGCGTTTGATGCCCGGCAAGCTGCTGCTGGTCGATACCGAAGAGGGGCGCATCATCCCTGACGCCGAGATCAAAGACCGCATCAGCCACCAGAAACCCTATCGCGAGTGGGTCCAGAAAAACCGCATTACGTTTATCAGCGTGCCGCTCACCGAGCCGGTACAGGTCGGCATGGGGAACGGCCATCTGCACACGATGCAACTGGCATTTGGCTACACCAAAGAAGATGTCGATAAGATCATCCTGCCCATGCTGGAAACGCACCAGGAACCGGTTGGTTCGATGGGCACCGATACGCCGCTGGCGGTCTTTTCGGATAAGCCGCAGCGCCTGT
>CAYMTN010000369.1:0-3725 GCA_964393335.1 uncultured Anaerolineaceae bacterium | reverse complement strand
TGACAGTTATTCAACTCCTGGATTCTGCCCACTTAGTTTATTGCGGGGTGGGACTTACCATTCCCACTGGAGCATCGATTCGGCCACAACGCGCTGTTCGGCGTCTGAGTACCTGCCGTTCGGAGAACATCAACGGGAGCCGGCATGGGAGAACAACTGGAAATTCGGGCGCTGGGTGGGCTGGCAATCGAACGTGGGGGTATGCCGGTTACAGGCTTCGAGAGCAAGAAGGTTGCGGCATTACTCATGTATCTGGCCCTCACCGGGCGACCGCACGCGCGCGAAGTGTTGGGCGAATTGTTCTGGCCGTTTCGCCCCCGTGCGCGGGTGCTTAACCGTCTGGGCGTGGTACTCTCAAACCTGCGCAAAACCATTGACCCGGCCCTGTTCCTCGATGAACCACGCGATCCGGTGACGCTTAACCCCGCATTTCCGATCTGGATCGACGTGGCTGCCTTTGATGCATGTCTGGATGAGTCAAGTGACGCGCCGCGCATGGTATCACTTGAGCAAGCGGTCAACCTTTACCAGGGTGAATTCCTGGCAGGCGTGTATATCGACAGCGATGACTTCGAAGAATGGGCGCGTTTTGAGCGCGAGCGCTTGCGTATGCGCGTCCTGGACGTGCTCGACAAGCTGGTCACACTCCACAGTGAACGCGGTGAATACGTCGCCGGGATCGAACGCGCGAACCAGATTCTGCAGATTGACAAACTGAAAGAAGAAGCGCACCGCCAGATCATGCTGCTGCTGGCGCGTTCCGGTCAGCGTGCCGCTGCGCTGGCCCAGTACGAGACCTGTTGCCGCGCGTTGGAACAGGAATTGGACATCGAACCAACTGCGGACACGGTGCGCCTGTACGAACAAATTCGGGATGGCGAGATTCGTTTTGAAGATGCCCGCCCCCGGATCAATGTCGCAGTCGCTGACGTGACGCTGGTCACGTCGGTTGACGATCTGCCCGCGCGCTCGCGTCCGCCATCTCGCCTCGTAGGACGCAGCGACCTGCTGGATACACTTGCCCCGCTGCTGGCATGCGGGGAACGAGTCTTGCTGCAAGGCTTCGCCGGAGCGGGCAAGTCGGCGCTGGCCGCCACCGTCGCCGCCGCTTTCCTCGATGTAGGCCGGGGGCCTGTGATCTGGATTCAGGCAGGCAATGAAACGCCTGAGACCATCTTTTGGAGTCTGGCCCGGTCGCTCGGCGCGCGATGGCACATGAGCCAGCAGCCGGATGCCCAGGCGCGAGCGATCAGCGCCCTGCTGGCAGAACATGGTATCCGGTTAGTGGTGCTGGACGACGCGTGGGACGGCGAGTCGGTTGAGTGTATGATGGCAGCCGTCCCATTGGACGTGCCGCTGCTGATAACCTCGCGCCACCGATTCCCGGTTATCACGCTCATCCACGTGCCGGTTTTGAGACGCCCGGCATCCATTGATTTGTTGAGCCATCACGCCGGTTCCGATCTGGCAGAAGACCCGGATGCCGCTGCTCTGTGCGCTGCGCTCGGTGATTTGCCGTTTGCTGTGCGCATTGCAGGTGAGATGCTTGCATTGGATGCACTGCTGCCGCGCGAATTGTTGAACGAGCTTGGCGAGACCCCGCACGCGTTGCAGATGCCGGAAGGCTTTGAGGCCGAGCGGCAGGACGTAGCGACCCTGCTTGAAACCTCGTTAGATGCGCTCGACGAGAGCACCCGCACAACATTTATGGCGTTTGGGGCGCTCTCCGTACCCGATGCGACGTCCGAATTGTTGGCCCTGGTCATGGGGCATGACGAAACCATGATCCGGCAGACACTGCGGGAACTCCGGCGGCGCGGCCTGGCAGAACGGCAGCAGTTGCACGCCAGCCCATTCGCGCGTTACGGCGTACACGATCTGGCTTATACATACGCCCGCGCGAACCACCACCTCGACCGCCGCACGGTCATGGAAGCCTGCCGGGTTTACGCCGAACGGTACAGCCGGGCAATCGACGCACTGGACCTGGAAATCGGCAATTTGCTTGGCGCAGCGCAGCAAGCGCGGCAAACCAGCGACGACGCGCTGCTGGTGGACATCATGTATCTGCTCGCAGTCGAAGCTGCCTACTTCGAAGGGCGGGGGTATGGCCAGCAGGTGCTCGATCTGCTCGAGGCGGCGGCCAACGCCGCCAAATCGACCGATCGACTGGAAGCCGCTCATTTCCTTTGGTGCCGCTACGGCAACGGCTGTTCGATTTTGGGCAATGACCTGGAGCGGGGCCTGGATGCCTACATGCATTCGTTGGAGTTGGCACGCCTGCTGAACAATGCCAACCGCGAGGCGACGCTGCTCACGCTGATTGGCACCACGCGTTTTCGACTCGGTGCGGAGGACGCCGACCAATACTATGAACAGGCGTATCAGCTTGCTACAACCGGCAACGACGACTCGGCGTTGAGTTTCATCCTTGCACACCGCAGTTTTTTCGAGGGCAGCCGCCACCCGCCGAATTACCACAACAGCCGTCGTTTTGCGGATGAGGCTGCGCAGCTTGCCGCGCGCCTGGGGAAATATGACGATCACCTGGCAGCGCTGAGCAATCGTGGCAACTGCGAACGCGCTTTAGGACAGGCCGAACTGGCACTGCAAACCCACCGAAAAGTTTTTGAAATAGCCAGCGCCCAGAATAACCGGCGATGGATGGCCAGCGCCTTGTGCTCGTTGGGCGAAGACTATCACGCGCTTGGCAATCGTGAGCAGGCTCGCCACTGCCTGGCCGAATCGCTGGACTTATACGAACAGCTTGGCAATACAAATGATGTGGATGTGGTCATCACGTTTATGCGTGAAAATGACTATCGTGAGTAGGTCCGCAAACCGTTTGTTTTGGACTTCGACGCGCGCGATCACGATGCCGGTGATCCATTCGTTCAAACATGTTGAGCACAAAATAGAGGAGGGAACATACGATGAAACTGAGAAGGTTGTTTTGCAGCGTCATGTTACTGTGTATGGTGATTGCGTTGACGCTCCCTGTTACGCATCACGCGCCGGGTACCGTGCGTGCGCAGCCGGACGATCAGGATGAACCGCTCCAATGCGCGGTCAACGAATTGCAGCTTCAGGGCCAAAAATGGGAATACCCTGGCGGCGCGGGCGTCATCCTGCTGGACGAGAGCCAGACTCAGAACGAAGGCGTCGTTGATCTGGCCGCGACTATCGACCAACTAGATACCGGCCTGGTTGGCAAGAGTGACTCGCTTTCTGACCTTGTGAGCCGGATCAAAGCAGACTCTGGCCGCGTGATGATCCTGGTATTGGACGATTTTGAGACGCCGGTTGGTTCCAGCTCGCACGGCAATTATGTGTTAACTGTGGCCGATCAGTTGCTCAAATCCGACGCGTTGGGCTTCGAGGATGGCGAGATCGGCCTCGTGGGCGTGAATGCCAGGGAGTATGATATTGCCACGTTGGCCCAGAACACAAGAGACACGATCAATGACCAGCTTGCCGAGACGGACTACACGCATTTCATCCTGAACATGAGTTTCGCGCTGCTGCCCTGCACGCACACATTTACACTCACCAATGGCGATGTCTTCCTCGAGCTGCGCCAGTTTTTCCAGGCGTATCGCAAAGAGAGCTTGATGACCTATCTCAGCCCTGGGTCGGGAGAAGTCGAGGATCATGCCTGGAAGATCCTCACGACGGGCGACGATAGTCGGTTCGCCGCGCTTGAGATCGCGCCCGGCGACATTATC
>CAYMTN010000368.1:0-3726 GCA_964393335.1 uncultured Anaerolineaceae bacterium | reverse complement strand
TGCACGTCGTTGCCAGCGTGGCGATGCGCCGGTCTTCGCGGTATTTCGTGATCTCAACCGTGGCCGTGATCGTGTCACCCAGAAACACGGGGGCTTTGAATTGTAATGTCTGGCTTATGTAGATCGTGCCCTCGCCGGGCAGGTCGTTAGCCAGCGTGGCCGAGATCAGGCTGGCTGTGAGCATCCCATGCACGATACGCTTGCCAAAACGCGTCCCGGAGGCGTACGTGTCGTCGAGATGGACGGGGTTGTGATCGCCCGTGATAGCCGCGAACATATTTACGTCTTCGGCTGTGAATGTTTTGGTGCGGCTGGCGGTTGCGCCAACGGTAAGTGCCATTCGGTGACCTCCTGCTGGCTGGGTAATGAGTAAGTGACGAGCATAACGTGAGTGGCCACCGACTTCAAAAAACGACCGTCTGGTTGCCGTCGCATTAATGGAAAAAGAGGGAATTACTTGACAAACGCGGGGGACTTGGCTTATGATCATTCTAGAAGTTGGAACCGTTTCCATTATAAAATTTGTAAAGAAAATGCGATCACCAACTATTAAAGATGTGGCAAAACGCGCCGGTGTTGGCGTAGGCACGGTATCCCGCGTGCTCAATGGCAGCCCGCAGGTTCGCCCTGAAACCCGCGAAAAAATCCTGGCGGTGATCAAAGAATTAGGTTTCAGCCCCAATCTCGCGGCCCGCCAGCTTTCAGGCGGCAAGACGTTCACGATTGGCGTCGTCTCTCCCTTCTTCACGTTTCCATCCTTCGTCGAGCGGCTGTCAGGCATCCAGGACGTGTTAGACGAATCCGAATATGACCTGGTGCTGTACAGCGTGCGTTCGCCTGACCGGTTGCGCCAGCAGTTGCGCACCATCATCAGCCAGAATCGCGCCGACGGTTTGATTATCCTCACCCTGCGCTTCGCTGAAGACGAGATCAAGCGCAGCAAACCAGACTTCCCGATTGTAGTCGTTTCCGAAGACGATGAAGTCAAACACTATCCCCACATCATGATCGACAATTTCGAGGGAGGCGTGTTGGCAACCAACTACTTGATCGGCAAGGGCCATAAAGACATCGGATTCATCGGTGATCCGATTGACAGCGTGTTTGGGTTCAACAGCACGCTGCGGCGCTTCGAAGGCTACCGGCATGCATTAGCCGAAGCCGGGTTGACATTCAACCCGGACTGGTGCCGTTTTGGCGAATACAGTCAGGATTCTGCCCGCGAACATGCGCGGCGCATTCTCAGCCTGCCCCACAGACCGACTGCGCTCTTTGTACCAATTGATGCGCTGGCATTGGGGGCATTGGGGGCCATCTACGATTTGGGACTGCGCGTGCCGGATGACGTCGCCGTGATCGGGTTTGACGACATCCAGGCCGCCAGTTACATCAACCTGACAACCGTCCGCCAGCCGTTGTTTGCCAGCGGGCAGTGGGTCGCTCACCAGTTGATCGCGTGGTTGCGTGAGGGCCACCCGGCCCCCGATCAATTCGAAGTCAAACTACCGCTGGAGATTGTTGAACGCTCGACCGTCTGACTTTTTTTGAATCATTATGGAACCGTTTCCGAGCCGTTGAGAAAGGTTCCAGACAGTTTGAACGAACTATTAGAAAGTGATTATTTTCGTGTTATACGCGCCACCTGACCGCACCCTCGGTTTATGGGACACCTGGCTGTTTCAGCAGGGTGACGACATTCACCTGTTCTACCTTCAGCGCGAGCGCAGCGCGGTCGAGTGCTCGTCCATCGGGCACGCGCTGACGCGTGATTGGGTGCATTGGGAGACGCTCCCGCCGGCGCTGCGCCAGGGTTCCGGCACGGACTGGGATGCCGGGCCGCTCATGACAGGTATGGCGCTGGCGCACGAGGGACGCACCTACATGTTTTATGGCGCGATGGTGGACCGCGTGCAGCGGATCGGGCTGGTTGTGTCCGATGACCTGATTACCTGGGAAAAGGCCAGCTCTGATCCTGTGCTCGAACCAGGCGGCGCGTGGTACCAGACCGATCCCACCGAGACGATCAATTACGAAACGGCGTGGCGCGATCCCTACGTTTTTTACCACGCACCGGAGTCGTGCTTTTACGCGTTTATCTGCGCACGGGTCGTCGGTGGCGGCGACGTGGGCGGCGGATGTGTGGCAGTGGCGCGCAGCGAAACCCTGCTCGACTGGACGCTGCTGCCGCCTGCGTACGTGTCCGACAGCCTGACCTGCCTCGAAGTGCCGGAATATTTCAGCCTGCACGGGCGGCACTACCTCACCTACACAACCAGTTACCATTTTGGCACGCCCTACCCGGTCCACGATCCATACCAGGCGACCGGGACGTTTTACCTGGTATCAGACGACATGTTACGCAGCTATCACGCGCCAGATCACGACAATGCGCTGAATGCCAGCCTGCCTAACAGCGTCGCGAGTTACGTGGGACGCAGCATACCCACCGCCGAACCATCGCGCCGTATTTTTTACTACCAGAATGTCTGGCCGCCCCAGCCGGGTCAAAGCCTCTACGGATCGTTGAGCGCCCCCAAGCTGCTCAGCGCGGATTCGGATGGACGCCTGCAACTTCGTTACGCGCCGTTTGCGCTGGAACCGCATACCGAAAAAGTGGTCGAATTGGCGCAGCCCGTCGGGCTGGCTGTGCTGCTTGCGGTGGCGCATGACAATGCGCCGGACGGCATTTTTGACGCGGTAGTAACTGCGCCATACGCCGGGATTTGTTTCCGGATGGGGCCAGGGCGCGAAGGACTGTACGAAGGATTGGCCGTGTGGATTGCGCCGGACCACAGCAGCCCGCAGCGCGTCGGAGCGCGACAGCGTGTGTTGTTGGGCACGGTGCATTTTTCGGATGGCCCGTGGGGCCAGCGCCCGGCACTGGGCAGCCCGGCGGCGCTGCGTGATCTGGATGGCACGGGGATGTTATTTCCTGCCTCGATCTCGCTGCGCGTGGTATGCCGGGGCACATTTGTCGATGTGTACGTGAATGACGAACTGCGCCTCTCACATACGTATGCGCCCGACGCCATGCCCCAGGGGAATGGTGTTGGGGCGTTTTATGCGGGCAGGCCCAAACAAGACGCCGTGACACATATCAGCGTGCGGCGTTTGACTGATGCGGTGATGTCATCAACGCCCGCTGCAGACGGGCGTTGATGTTATTCATGTGAACGGCCTACGAGTTCACCGGAGGGAATTATAGAATAAAACATAACGAATTTCCCGACCATACCCAATTTCGCTTTGTTAGTTCGCTCGTTTCAAGTTTACTTAGGAGGACAAACGTGAAAGCCTTACGAGTTCTGATTTTAGTGGCGATCATAATCGCCGTCGCCGTGCCGGTGAGCGTATCGGCGCAGGATAAGAAACAAGTGACGCTGTGGTTCCATTCGGGCCAGGGCAGCGAGCGCGATGCGTTGAACGATCAGATATCGCGCTTTAACGCCGACTCGACGGACTACGAAATCGTTCCGCTCCAGGTGCCGGAAGGCAGCTATAACGATCAGGTGAAAGCCGCCGCATTGGCCGGTGATCTGCCGTGCGTGTTGGACTTCGACGGCCCCTTCATTTACAACTACGTGTTCTCCGGCGATCTGATCCCGCTGGATGACTATGTAAGCCAGGATTTACTGGACGACGTGCTGCCCTCGATCATCGATCAGGGCACGGTCAACGACCAGTTGTGGAGCCTGGGCCAGTTCGACAGCGGCCTGGCGATCTGGG
>CAYMTN010000367.1:0-3755 GCA_964393335.1 uncultured Anaerolineaceae bacterium | reverse complement strand
CGGGCGGGGGGGGGGGGCGGTTGGGGGGGGTCCTGGTTAAATTGCCCGGTGGTGGGTGGGGGAGGGTGAAACCCTCGCAGAACTCACGCCCGCGTGTACTAGTCGCTTGATTCAGCGCGTGTTTTGAGTGCCTTCAACATCTCTTCAAAACCGCGCCGGGAATCCGTGTCAATCCCTTTGGCAAATAGCGGGAGCAATAAACCTCTGAATTCTTCATGTTGTACAAACCGGACTCGTGTATCATCAAGTGGTTCAATGGAAAAATGGTCTTGGCCGGAATAGAGCCAGGAGAAAAAAATCTGCCACTTCCAGCGGATGAGGCGGTTTGGCTCGAGGTCCAGTACCCTACACGTTAGTGTCGTGTCGCGCGTTCCGAATTTGAAGGAGATTTTCACAGTCTGACCGACTGCTGCGTTGCCAACAGCCCGATAGAAAAATGGATTCCACTCTGGATAATGGTCAAAATCCATGAGAATCTGCCATACCGTTTCAGGTGAAGCCTGAATCTCGATTTCAGTACGAAGTTCTTTCATGATATCCTCCTCAAAAACAACAAACCAGGACATTCGCGCCCATGCGTGGTACCGTCGGCAGTTGCTGTGTTTTTTGGATGTGGTCCGCCGCTGAAATGTGGTCAGCACCAGCTATGACTCTATTGTACACTGGTTAGCCCGCCCCTCGCAGTGGACCAGCAGCTAATTCGAGAAATGCGTTATTCTGGTGCGGAATGCGGGTTTGAGAAAGCGTCGCTATCCGGGGAATACGCGCGGCTGGTGGTCACGCCCAGCGAAAAAAGCAAACTCGGCCCGCCACCACGCCCGGCTGCTGTCCGGCCAGGTCGTACATAATCCACCTGCCTTAAGCATATCCGTACAAGTGACGCTTTTCTAAAACGCATGTTCCCGTTACAATCATGGGGGGTTTTTCTTCATAGTACTTTTCCGATTCTCAACAAAAATACGTCTCACTTTGGAATTATTTTAAGGAATGTATCATTATGGCCCGAAATGTCTTGGTTATTCTGTTTGACGATGTGGATACGCTGGACTTCACCGGCCCGCTGGAGGTGTTCGCGATCACCGGCCAGCGCGCGACGGGGCCGGTGCCGTTCACGGCGGCCACCGTCGCCGAACGCCAGTCCCCCCCGATCACCACGCGCAGCGGGCTGCGCATCACGCCCTATTACACCTTCACCAAAGCGCCGCAAGCGGATATCCTGGTGATTCCTGGGGGGTTGGGCGCGCGCCACGAACAGCGCAACCCGGCCATGCTGGATTTTATCAGACGGCAGGCCCAAGATGCCGAACTGGTCGTGTCGATATGTACGGGTGCGCTGCTGCTGGGCGCAGCCGGTCTGTTGAATGGTAAACGGGCGACCACCCACCACCACGCGCTGGACGAACTGGCGTCCGTCGCGCCGGAGTGCCAGATCATATCCGGGCAGCGTTACGTGGATAACGGGCAGATCATCACGTCAGCCGGGATCACGGCGGGGATTGATACGGCGCTGTACATCGTCCAACGCCTGTTGGGCGAAGCGGCGGCGCTCGAAACCGCGCGCCACCTGGAATATGCCTGGGTGCCAGCCTGACGGACCATCCGTGCAACGCACACAAGTGCGCTTGGGCAGGCGCACTTGTGCCGGGGGAGGGTCTTACACTGTGACCCCGCAGTCCGCGCCGCGCAGGAGCGAGCAGGGACTGGTACCGCGCTCGACCCCTGGAACGGGAGATTCACCTGGTCGAGCACCATCAGACACATGACGTTAGAGGTTGTCAACAAACCATAACGTCATACTCTTATACGCGCCGGCCATCCGGTGTTGTCACTGCGGGTTTGGCAGCAAAATCGAACCGTTGGCGGAGTTGGCGCGTAGGGTGTACATAGGGGGATGTACGTTTGGGCTGCGATCACCCTGGCACGAAAACTTGCAAATTTGAGCGGTCTGTTCATATACTATACACGTGCGTTTGGTTTGACCGTTGCGATTGACAAGCACTCATGATACTGTACCCGGGCATACGCCATCCAAACACTATGCACATGATTAAAGCCGACAATTCATTTTCCCTGACACGTGTAACGATCATGTTTACATCGTCGCAGGCGTTCGTATGCCGGTAGACCGGCGTTCGGCGAACTCCCTGCGACGTTGTCGTTTACTTATGATTTGCGTATCAAAAGATTTGTTTTAAGATATTTTTGCAGCGCGCTAAAGTGTGTTAACTCACGAAGGAGGTGAGGATATCGAGTCAAGCGCCAGACCCAGCTAACCGAGGCAAAACCGGTCGGTACGGATCGTTTTAGTAACATGAGATTAGAGGTTGTCAACAAATAGTCAATATAGCTCACGGGAGGAGCTAGGAATGTTTAATACCAAATTTCGGGCGTTGCCCCTTGCTATCATTTTGACAATGGTAGTGGCGCTGCTGCCCTCGGGTTTCACCCTCGCTAACGACGCCGACGTAACCCTGACCAGTGTGATGCGCCAGGGCGAACCTATTACCTTTTATGGCACTGACAGCTCGCAGATCAGCACGCTCGACCCGCAGCGTGCCGATGACGTCGTTTCGATCAACCAGATCGAAAACCTGTTCCTGGGCCTGACCAACTACGACCCGATCAACCCCGGCGGAATCACGCCCGAACTGGCGACCGAATGGTCGTTCGACGACACCGGCACGGTGTGGACGTTCACGCTGCGCAACGATGTGCCGTGGGTGCGCTGGGATCCCGTAGCGGACGAAGGCGAAGTGCTGCGTATGGTCACCGCCGGAGACGTGGCGTATGGCTTCAAGCGTGCCTGCGACCCGCGCCTGGCGGCCTACTACAGCAACATGGCCAAGCAGATCATCAAGGGCTGCGACACGTTGTTTGACAAGCCCGTCGAAGAAATCACCCCCGAAGATTACGATCTGGTCGATGTCCAGGCACTGGACGACACCACGCTGGTCGTTAATCTCCAGTTCCCGGCTGGTTACTTCTTCAGCCAGACCCCGATGTGGATCTATCGCCCGGTCCCGCGTGAAGTCATCGAACAGTACGGCGACAACTGGACCGAGGTCGGCAACATTGTGACCAATGGCGCGTTCGTGCTGGACGAACTCGTGCGCGGCGTGCGCCGTGTGTACATGGTCAACCCCTTCTATCCCGCTGACATGCGCGGCCCAGGCAACCTGGAGCGCCTCGTGGTCACCATCGTGGAAGATCAGGGCACGCGCTTCGCGCTGTACCAGGATAACCAGATCGACACCGGCCCCGTCCCGGTTGCGGACCTTCAGTCTGTGCTCGAAGACCCGGCCTATGCCGATCAACTGAACCAGGTTTCTAACCTGGGCGTGTATTACTTCGGTTTCGCCATCGACAAGGCACCGTTCGACAACGTGCACGCTCGCCGCGCCTTCTCGGCCTCGGTCGATCGTAACGCGTTCGTGCAGGAAGTTCGCCAGAATCGTGGTATCCCGATGATCCACTTCACGCCGCCCGGCATGTTCGGTGCCCCGCCCATCAATGAAGTTGGCGTTGGCTACGACCCCGAATTTGCCCGCACGGAAATGGAAGCCGCCGGTTACCCGAACTGCGAAGGTTTCCCGACGCTTGAGATCGTCACCTACGCCTCGACCGGCACCTGGGCTGAGTTCCTGAGCGCCTCGATTGAGCGCGAACTGGGCTGCGACCCCAACCTGCTGACCATCGAACAGCAAGAGTTCTCCGTGCTGCTCGAAACCGTCGACAAGAACAATCCCCCCGAAGAT
>CAYMTN010000366.1:2474-3776 GCA_964393335.1 uncultured Anaerolineaceae bacterium | reverse complement strand
TTCGCGGCTTTGGGGCAGGATGAACATGTTCCGGCAGAAAAGGGCGTGCCAGGCATATTCATTGATCACGCGAATCGGCAGCCGGTAGTCTGGATCGGCTCCGGCGAAGCAGTCCTGCACGAACAGGTCGCGTCCCTGCACGTAACCTTGCAGACGGTTGAACAGATCGCTGAACTTTTCTGGGCTGATGGGCCGGTTGTACTCGCCCCACCAGATATGATTTTCGGTGGAAGGCTCGCGGACAATGTACTTGTCCTGCGCGGCGCGGGCGGTGTGTTTGCCAGAGGTGACGATCAACGGCCCGCCGTTGGTGATGCGTCCCTCACTGCGAAACACGGCTTCTTCATACAACGCTTCGGCGGGCAGATTCCAATAGCTTTGGCGCAGATTCGTGAGTCCGTGATTGCTCAATCCATAATCTGCCTTGAGCGCGTGCGCCTGGTCTTGGGCGGGTGTTTTGATATTTAGCAGGTTATTCATCGCGGCGTGTCCTACATCCAATCCCGGATCAGCTTGCGGTCGCCAATGTAAAGCTCGTTAGGAGCGTTCGGGTCCAGCGCCCATTTCATCCGGTCGACGGCTTCAATAATCTCTTTGACGGAACCTGAATAGCTCAGGCGTAGGTGGCCTTCCATGCCAAACTCGCTGCCGGGGACCGTGACCACCAGCGCTTTACGCAGCAGGAAGTGGGCCATTTCGATGGAGTTCTTGCCAAACGCGCGCATGTCAGGCAGGGCGTAAAACGTGCCCCCTGGCGGATCAAGGCGCACGTCCGTAAACGAGCGCATTTCCTGCATCAGCACATCACGGTTATTCTGAATGCTCAGGCGCAGGTTTTCCACGATGCTTTGCACGCCGGTCAGCGCGCCTTCGGCAGCAGCCTGCGATACGGCGGACGGGCAGGACGTGGTTTGGGACTGCACGTTGGTCATGACCTCGACCAGCGCACGGTTGGCAATGGTCCAGCCGATCCGAAAACCGGTCATGCCGTACAACTTGGAGACACCGTTGATGACAATCACATGCGTCGTTTCAATGTCCCGGTCCGTATAGGCGTATCCGGGCATGGCTTGCCGGCCATCAAACACGAGCTTGTGATAGATGTCGTCCATGATCAGGTAAATGCCCCGGCGTTCGCAGAAATCCACCAGGCCAGCAACGAAATCTTCCGGGTAAACGACGCCGGAGGGATTGTTCGGGCTGTTGACGATGATCGCCTTGGTGTACGAACTGACCACCTCTTCGACTTCTTCCAGGTTATGATAAAATGTGCCGTCTTCCGGTGTGACGACGACCGGTATG
>CAYMTN010000366.1:0-2464 GCA_964393335.1 uncultured Anaerolineaceae bacterium | reverse complement strand
ATTTCGGGGTAACTTACCCAGTACGGGGCCAGAATGATGACCTCATCTTGCGGGTTGAGGATGGAAAACAGCAAGTTGAAGAGCGACTGCTTTGCCCCGGTGGAAGCGATCACGTTTTCGGGTGCGGGCAGGCGGTTGTAATGCTCTTCGGTGTAGCGAATGATCGCTTTTTTTAACGAGCGTGTTCCATCAACCGGAGCGTATTTTATGTCCCCTCCTTTGAGTTTGGCAGCGGACCCTAAAATAGCCGTGATGGGAGCTTTGTTTTTCGGCTCACCGACTCCCATGTTGATCACCAGTTCCCCGCGCTCGCGGAGCCGTTGGGCTTCTTCGTTGAGCTTCAGGGTGGGTGATTCTTTGATCTCCCGCGCTAACTGGCTGATACTCATCCTACAATTTTACCCTCCTCGAAACTAGACAGTAGAGTTCCTCAAGATTATACGGTCAAATGTCCAATCGAATTGTACCGTGCCTGATCAGGCCTGCATCATCAAATTGCCCAAAAGGCGTGGTTATCCACCATCACTTGCGATTTGAGAGCCGGATGGCCGGTTCCCCGCGTTGTTTGGGGCATGACGTGCACTCCGGTACAATCGAACCTGCACGGGGCATGAACCAGAGGAGCCAAACTTGGAGCAAAAACAGGTCCGGCAGCGAGTTTTCAGCCGGTATATTGGGTGGATTGACCGGCGGCTTGAAGAACTGGCGCAGCTCAGCAGCCGGTTTGCATGGGCCAGGCTAGGGACGTTTTTGGGCGCGGTGGCGGCAAGTATCGCTGTGGGGATCGTGCTTGGAGTGCGCTGGGGGTTTGTGACATTGGTGCTGGGCATGATCGTCTTTGTCGGCGTGGCATACGCGCATAACCGGGTCAAATATGGCATCACGCGGCTCAAGCTCTGGCGGGCGATTAAAGCGGCGCATATGGCGCGTATGGCGCTGGATTGGAACGGCATTCCTGGCGCGCTGCTGACGGCTGCACGCAAAGAGTACCCGGTAGAGCTTGACCTTGACCTGACCGGTGAACGTGGCTTGCACCGCCTGTTGGATGTGTGCGTCTCACGCGAGGGTAGTCTTCGGCTGCGCGATTGGCTGGTGATGGAAACACTCGATCCGCCGGGCATCCGTGCCCGGCAGGCGTTGGTCCGCGAGCTGGTGCCGCTGGTCTTGTTTCGGGATAAACTGCACCTGAACGCGACGTTGAGCGCACGCGGCACCTATCGCCGCTGGGATGCCAAACGTATCCTGGGGTGGATGGAGCGGCGCGTACAACCGGAGTCGCTCCTGGCTCCGCTGCGCTGGCTGACGCTGCTGGCGCTGGTCAATGTCCTATTGTTCACACTGACTCTGTTGGGCACGGTTCCGCCCCTGTGGGGATTCACGTTTATGGTGTATGCGGCGGGGTATCTGTTGTACGTGCAGCGGCTGGGCGATCTGTTTGATCTGGGGTTGGCGCTGCGCGATCCGCTGGTCGATCTGCGCGCCGTGTTTGAGTTTCTCGAAACGTATCACTACCGGCAGCACTCGGCGCTGCGTGACCTGTGCGCCCCGTTTGTTGAAGGCGAGCAGTGCCCGTCGGTCCAGATGCGGCGGCTCACGCGCGTGTTATCCGCCGCCAGCGTGCGGCGCAATCCGCTGCTGTGGACGATGCTCAGCGCGATCATGCCCTGGGACGTATACGTCGCCTACTGGTTGAACAAGCGTCGTGCCGATGTCGCGCTGCTGCTACCGAAATGGCTGGACGTGTGGTTTGAGTTGGAAGCGCTGAGTTCGCTGGCGACTCTTGCCTATCTTAATCCCGGTTATGTCTTCCCTACCGTGAGAGATGGGGATGGCGCGAGTCTGCTCACCGCGCGCCGGATCGGGCACCCGCTCATCCCTGATGGCGAGCGCGTCTGCAATGATTTCTCGCTCAGCCAGACTGGTGAGCTGGCGATGGTGACCGGCTCGAATATGTCCGGCAAAAGCACATTCTTGCGAACTCTAGGCGTCAATTTCTGTCTTGCCTGTGCCGGAGGGCCGGTCGTGGCGCAGGCTTTTGAGACGGGTCCGCTGCGCCTGTTCACCTGCATCCGCGTGACGGATTCGCTGGCGGACGGCATCTCATATTTTTACGCAGAGGTGAAGCGTCTCAAAGCGCTGTTGGAGGCCCTGGACGGGGATCAGGGTTCGCCGCTGTTGTACTTGATCGACGAGATTTTCCGGGGCACCAACAACCGCGAGCGGTTGATCGGCGGTCGGGCGTACATCCGGGCGCTGGTCGGACGGCGCGGGGTGGGGGTGCTCTCGACTCACGATCTGGAACTCGTCTGGCTGGCCGATGATTTGCCGCAGATCAAAAATTACCACTTTGAGGAGACGATTGCAGATGGGCGGATGTCATTTGATTACACACTGCGGCCTGGCCCGTGCCCGACGACCAACGCGCTGAAAATCATGCAGATGGAGGGGCTGCCGGTCGAGGCCG
>CAYMTN010000365.1:0-3795 GCA_964393335.1 uncultured Anaerolineaceae bacterium | reverse complement strand
GACAAAGACCTCGCCGGGCAGATTCCGCGCGTGGAGGAAGTCCGCGACGGGCAGTTAATGGCGCCGGATCAGGTTGATGAGCGGCTGGTAGCCCGCGCTAACAGTTGAGCAGCGCATCTCGCAGCGGGGTGACAATGCCCCTTTTCATGATCAAATGGAAACAGGCTTGAATCCTGGGGATAAAAGGCACATGCAGATCACATCACACGATCACAACGGTATCATCGTGTTCAACCTGGAGGGGCGTGTCGACAGTTCAGGGGCCGGGGAGATGGATTCCACGCTGCAACAGGCCGCTGCCGAAGGCAACCGCAGGATGGTGCTGGATATGTCCAGCGTCACCTATATCAACAGCGCAGGGCTTCGCACGCTGGCCGACATTCTCACGCAGAACCGGGCCAATGACGGCGATTTGCGGCTGGTGGCGCTCAACCCGAAAGTCGAACGCGTCTTCAAGATCATCGGTTTCGACAGGTTCTTCGATATTTACGACAGCGTCGATCAAGCCCTCGCCAACTACTGACGGGCGCACCCGGTCGCAGCAAAAACAGCAGGAGTTGGGCCTTCGCACCAGCTCCTGCTGATTCTATCTGGCTGGCACACACCATCATGCCATCAACGCCGCCGCCAACTGGCGAAACTTCTCCGACACGGGATGATCTGGATACCGCAGCACGAAAACGCCCTCACTGGCGAGGGTCATCAGATCGTCAGAATGCGGGATCACGGCGGCAACCGGGACGTTGTATGTCTGTTCGACGCGCGTCTTGACTTCCTCTTCGGTGAAAATGGAGGGGACCTTGTTCACGACCAGCACCATACGCGGCACGTCAAGCTTACGCGCCACCTCAACGGTCACCCCTGTCCCCTGGAAGTCCTGTTGATCGGGCCGCATCACAATCGCCAGCGCATCAGAAATTGCAATCGACAGCAGTGTTTCTTCGTTCAAACCCGGATGCGTATCGATCATCAACACGTCCAAATCGAGCTGCTCGATCAGATCGTGGAAGCCGTCATTCAACAACCCGACGTCATAACCCTCGCGCACAATCCGCGCAATCTCCCCGGCTTTGATGCTGGAAGGGGTCAGAAAAAGCTGGCCGGATATGGGAACGCCCAGGTTGCGCGTCAGATCATAGGCAGTCGCCGCGATGTCGCATTTACCCCACAGATAGTCATTCAGTGAATGCTCCATCATATCCGCGTTGAACCCGAACAGGACATGAATCCCAGGCGAGTTGATATCGGTATCAACCACGCCGACCCGGTGCCCCTGGGATGCCAAAATGACCGCCACGTTCGCCGTCGTATTCGACTTTCCGGTTCCGCCTCGAAATGAGTGCACAGAAATGATTTTGTACATATTCCTCTCCAATGGATAACTTGTCCGCGCCACAAAGCGCACCCAGACGCCACGTCCACATCATCGCGGATCAGATCGCCACGCGTATTATCCTCTTACTACCGGCTGCTGCTGGCAATGCCGCTGCCAGTCATGCAGTGAAAAGCAGCTTGCAGTATAAGCCAGCATGGTTGTTGTCGCCAGTGACGCCGTACACAGGGAATTGTACCCGATCCCTGGCAAAGTCAGGCATATAGAATATGACGTACTTGTCGCCTTCTTCCCACACCCTGGCACCAATAACCAGAATTTTAGTGTATAGTTAGTGTGGCTTGACGCCGCTTCAGTAGTAAACTGATGTTACGCGCTGTTGGTGATACAGCGTCGCAGACATCGAAACAGGTGTGAGCGGCGGGTTATTGGTGATCGGCTGTTTGTTCTGGATGATGGCGGGAGACGGTCCGGCCTTCTCCAGGCAATCGCTCGCCAAAAACGAATAACCGAAAAATGACCACCGGATCATTTGACGGATCCATTGACACAGGCGGGACTCCGCACAACGTTAGTAGCAAAGTAAAAATCGGATAAAATCATCTCGCCGTTTTTCGCGGCACTCTTTGCGCTTTATCTACGACTTATATACTACAAGGAAATAAACATGGATCCGGGTGGCAGCGATGAGCATCTGGCTAGGTTAGCCCAACAGGGAGATCGCGACGCGTTTCTCAAGCTCTACGATATGTATTTGCCGAAAGTGTTCAACCGGGTAAAGAGTCGCATCCCTCCGTCTTACGTCGAGGATGTCACTCAAGAGATCTTCATCGCCGTCATCCGTTCCATCGATCGGTTCGAACTACGATCACGGTTCAATACCTGGTTGTATACGATTGTTAATCGCCAGATCGCGGATTTTTACCGGCAGCGCGAGCGTCGCACTGAAGAGAAGTCCGTGAACCTGGACCTTGTTGAGAATTTCCTGTCGGAACCGTCATTTGAGGCAGAACGGGGTGATGAACGTGCACTGGTTCAGCAGGCGCTGTTAGATTTGCCAGAACATTATCAAGAGGTGATTCTTCTACGTTTTGCCGACGGGTTGACCTTTGCAGAAATCGCCCAAAGCCGGGGGCAAACGTTAGAAGCAGTCAAATCGCTGTATCGCCGGGCGATTCAGGCGCTGCGCGATAGAATGGGTGTAGAGTAGCATGGTTGACGATGCCAGATTAGACAACGAATTGGCAGCCTGGACCGACAGGTTGTTGGAGGGCAACGATACACAAACACCAGCAGACTTGGCAGACCTGGCGTCTGTAGTGCGCCAACTGCACCAGGTGATCGCACCTGATGCCCGGCCCGATCCGGCATTCCGTGACCGGTTGACGCAGCGGCTCCACAGGGAGTGGAATCTCCGGCACCAGCGACACTCACGCGTCTGGCCGAACCGGCGTGTTATGCAGATCGCGGCGCTGGCTGCCGGGGTGACGGTTGTGCTGCTCGTCATTGTTCTGGTGCTGGCACAGAATTCTGACGACGGAGAGGCCATCCAGGGTACTGCATTGGGGTCTGTTGCGGGGGCAATAGTCGTGCTTGTGGTCATTGCGGGGAGCATTGGCCTGCTGCTGGCCTGGTACCAGCGGCGGCACTAGGCAGTGTCGATATTCGTGCTCAAAAACGCCCCTGATTTCAGGCAGAAATGCCAACACGGCCTAATCACACCAGCATTCTCCAAGCCTGAAATGTCACCCAAATAACATGAAAAGACCCTTTTTCATTTTGTTAGCGACTACAATAACAACAAAATTCGAACGCCATTGATCCCGTGATAGAAAGGACATAACCCCTATGACTCGCCGTCAGATCATACCGGTAGTGGTTGGTTTTATCGTCGGCCTGCTGGTCGGCATGGTTGTGATTGGCAGCAGCGATGATCTGCGCACATCTCTGTTTGGCACCGCAGGCAGCGACAAAGAAACCAAAGCATCCGTCGAATACTATCTGGTTAATATGGATTCAGCCGAACAGTGGCTGGCGGAAAAGTATCCGGACAACACCGAAAAATTTCAGGCATCGGTCAGCGTGTTGACCAAGCTGCCCGGCGCGGTTAACTTCCCGGTCGATTTTAAAGCTGCCGAACAAGACATCAACGCACTGCTGCCCTATGCCTACGGGGCGCTGTTGAATCTGGACACCAGCGCGATCGACTCGCTGGAAGTCAAGTCGGATAGCAACGTATCAGCGTGCCTGGGGCTGGATGATGATCCGTATGATGGCACAACCATGTACCTGTACCTGACTATCCCCACTGACCAGACCGAGAAGCTCGACATTCCAAAAGACTGGCAAAAACTAGAGGATCCGCAGAGCAACGTGCTCTACTGGGAAGTAATCGCCTGCTATCCTCAGCAGGAAAAGATCGCACCGTAAACGCACAATTAATTCCACAAGCATCAGGCAAC
>CAYMTN010000364.1:0-3897 GCA_964393335.1 uncultured Anaerolineaceae bacterium | reverse complement strand
CTTGGCTGCTGATCGTACCGTCCTTCCGAATCGGCCATGTGATTTCCCCCGAACAAGTTCCGCGTTACCGGTACGAAGTTTACGCCGAATAACCCTGCGCAAACGTATCGATCATCAAACGCACGTCATCGCCCAGCGGGTACAACACCGGGCACATGCAGCCCGCCGCCACGTATTCGCGGACCTTGGCACGCACCTCATCCGGCGTGCCGGATGCTGTGATCAACTGCACCACGTCGTCGGGCACCAATTCCATCGCACGCTCGATCTGTTCTTCTGTGGCAGGCCAGGTCAGCACCTGGTGAATTTCGTCCAGCAGCTCCTGGCTGACGCCGCTGGCTTTCATGATATGCGGCTGCTGGCCGAGATATTGGGTCACCAGCTTACGCGCACCATCCAGCGCCCTGGCACGGTCTTGATCCACCGAGCAGACCACCAGTTGAGGCCGGTCAATGTCGTCGATGGCACGCCCGGCGAGCTGAGCACCCTTCTCCAACTGCTCCAGCGCCCTGACGTTGTAGGCCGGAGACACCAGGTAATTCAGCAGCACGCCGTCCGCGATCTCACCGGCCAGCGCCAGCATTTTGGGACCGGTCGCGCCGATATAGATCGGCACGTTGCGCGGCTCGCGGCGTCCGTGTACGATATCCAGCTCGATGCCGCTGACATTCACAAACTCGCCATGAAACGTAACATTTTTCATCGCCAGCAGATCACGCACGACGGTTACATGCTCGCGCATTGCCAGCAGCGGTTTTTGACGGTCGATGCCCACGTTTTTCGCCAGCGGATCCCACCATGCGCCGATGCCGAGTATGATCCGGTCTTGAGCCAGGTCGTCAAGCGTCAGGAACGTGGCGGCGGTCAGCGCCGCGTTGCGCGTCCAGTTGTTGATCACGCCGGACCCGATCTTGATGCGCCTGGTCGTGGCCGCAAACGCAGCCATTGGCACAACAGCATCCCGCACGAGACGGCTTTCAGCCTGCCAGACCGCCTCAAACCCATGATCTTCGGCATATTGCACGTACTCGATGGCATCTGCCAGCGGATGAGCGTCCTGTAAATAAAGTGCTACGCGGTCAGCCATTTTTGCTCCTTCCAAAGTTGTTTAGTCAGGCACGGAACGGGCACGCCTCACGGCTTGAGAAGCTGCCCGCCAGTTAGTACCCACTCACCGGACGTGGTGTGCTCAATAATAGGTTCTCCGAGCACCTTTGCCAATTCATAATATTGCTGCAAATCATTGGGCGTATCCAGGTCCAGCGCCACGTGTTCGGAGCGATATACCATCACGCTCGCATTAACGGCGCGGGCCAGACGTTGGTGCTCGGCGAAACTACCCGGTCCAAACGCATACGGAATCGCGCCCGGAGGCCGCACCAGCAGTAGATTTGTACCCAGTTCGTGACGGTCCGGCGCGATAACAACCGAGTTATGATAACGCCCCAGGTTAACAACACCTTCGATATCTTCCGGCATTAACAGCGGAATATCCGCCGGGACGACTAATGCCGCATCCGCGCCCCACGCACGGAGAGCCTGTGTAGCCCGCAGTAGCGCGTTATTCAGCTCCGGCGCGCCACTTTCCTGAACCGTCTGCGCGCCAAGCTCCCGAACCATTGCCAGAGCCTTGGTATCGCGGCTGATCACCAGCACACCTTGAATCTGCGGCAGCGGGACCAACAGCCGGACCGTTCGCATCAGCAAGCTGGTTGCCAACTGCTCGCGCTGGTCAGGCATCAACTCATCGGTCAAACGGCTTTTCGCCCGGCTCAACGGCTTCACAGGAACAATCGCCCACACATTCATCGTGATAAACTCCCTACCCACTCAAGAACTTCTTCGGCCAAATGCTGCTTATCATCATCCGATTGCATCAACGTTTGGGTCGCCAATAGCGGTACCGAACCAATCTGCGCCGGGCCATCGTCGGACCGGTCAATCACCAGCCCGTCCAACAACCCCGCATAATACGCCACGATACCATCCGGTGAGCTGTCCAATCCCAACTCGCGCATCAGTTTGGCTGCCGGTCCCTTGACGGCTTTACCGCCCACAAATGGGCTGACGGCCACGCACGCCCCGCGCCGCTCCGCGATCAGGTCCCGTACGCCCGGCACGGTCAGGATCGGCTCAATCGACAGAACCGGATTCGACGGGCAGAACACGATCACGTCGGCTGTGCGCAGTGCCTCTGCCGCCGCCGGTGTGATGTGCGCTTGCTCCGCGCCCCGGAACCAGACACGCCGCGCCGCCGGCTGCCAGCGGTGCCGGACGAAATAGTCCTGAAACGCCAACGTACCGCGCTCGACCGTGTCGATCATGGTCGCCAGTGGATCATCCGTAACGGGCAGCAGCCGGTACGCCACACCCAATGCGTCCATCAAACGCGCGGTGATAGCAGTCAGGGTCACGCCCTGCGCTAACCACTGCGTGCGCAGCACATGCGTCGCCAGATCGCGGTCGCCAAGCCGGAACCAGACATCCTCGCCGTAACCTTCCAACATGCCAAGCATCTGCCAGGAGTCGCCCGCGACTCCCCACCCGGTCGCCGGATTGGCGATCCCGGCCAGCGTGTACATCACGGTATCCAGATCGGGAGAAATATGCAGCCCGTAAAGCGTGAAGTCGTCGGCTACGTTGCCAATGATAGCCAGCCTGCCCGGTGGCACGATCTTCGACAATCCGTATGCCAGCTTGGCCCCACCCACACCGCCAGCCAGCGCGACAATGTTTCTTTGAGGGTCTAATACCATAAAATCCTGGTTTCCAACGGCTCCCGGTCTTTTTCAGGCTGTTCGGCAGGATACCCCACCGTTAGCAGCGCCTGAGCTTCCCAATCTTCCGGGAGTGCGAGTTCCTTACGGACCACGTCCGGCACAAACAGCGGCGCACACATCCAACACGCCCCCAACCCTTCAACGTGCGCCATCAGCAGCAGGTTTTGGGCGGCCAGCGCCGTACTCTGCACGGCCATTAACCATTCGGCCTGCCGGCGGCGCGCATCGGGGTAGTTGTCCATGTCGGCCAGACTCATGCACAACACAACCAACGCCGGAGCGCCGCTAATGCGCTGGTACGAGCGTGTCACCTGCCGGTCGATCTGATCGCCGGGCAGCCCATCGGCGTGCAGGTCGGTACGAAAGCGCTCGCCCATCGCCCGCGCCAAATTGTCCCGCCGCGTCGCATCTGTTACGACGACAAACCGCCAGGGCTGGCGATTGTGCGCTGATGGTGCCCATCGCGCGGCATCCAGCAAGCGGCGCAGCACGTCCGGCGGCACGGGCCGATCCGCATAACGACGGATCGAACGTCTGCTTTGAATTATATCAAACAGAGCAGCCGCATTCATGACAATTAGCTGAAACTTTCCTGAAAATCGGCGTAGAGATCAAGTTCCACCGGGCGAACAAGGTCGGCTGCCTGTCCGTACCGCGGCGGCACACTCAGCCCGCGCACCAGTACTACGGGCCGTCCTTCGTCTCCCTGGCCGGAAATCAACCCGGCTGCCGCTGCCAGCTCATCGCCCAAGCCGGTAACCGTCACCCGCAGCACGCGCCCGAACAGATCGCGCTCGCCACGTTTGTCCCACACCGCCGGAAACCCAGCGAGACCAATGGCTGTGCCCACCGTACCGATACGGAACGGGCGACCGTGCGAGTCACTGATCACCACGCCGGGCGCGGTGCCGGTCGCCGCTGCCAGGGCGTCGCGGATGCGCTGCGCCGACGAGTCCGGGTTTTCGGGCAGCAGCAGCACCCACTCCTCGCCGTCACCACTCACATTCGAGTGATCAATGCCCGCGTTCGCCAGCGTGAACCCCAGGCGATGACGCACGATCAACACCTCGCCGCGCATGCGTGAGATATGCGTCGACTCCCGCATAATCAGCTCGAC
>CAYMTN010000363.1:0-3960 GCA_964393335.1 uncultured Anaerolineaceae bacterium | reverse complement strand
GTAAAAACGCGCCAGCGATTCGAGGTGTTTGTGGCCGACCCACCAGGGTTTTTCTTGCGGCGGCGGCAGCAAGGCGTCCGTTCCGTCGTCGTCTGCGGTCTCACGCGCTCGATCCTGGGCAGCGTCGCCAACCCGGTCGGATGCAGCCAGCGCCGCCGCGACTGTCGCCCGATCGACGCCCGGCAGTTCGCCTTCGACGGCCTCTTCACGCGGCACACCCTTCACCTTGTCCTCGCCCCGGAAGCGCAGCACGTCCTGCTTGGCCCGCGCGATCTTGTCTTCCAGGTACTCGCCCAGGTGCGCCAGCACATCCGGGTCGGCCAACTGCTCGGCCAGCACGGGCGTCATGCCCACCGTGATCTTGTATTTCACGCCCTCGTCGCGCAGGTCAAACAGCGCGTTGAGCAAGGGAATATACGTCTCGCTGGCTGCCTCGTGAATCCATTCTTCGCCGTGCGGCCAGCGCCCCGCCAGCCGCGCATAGGGCAAATGGCTGTGTAACACAAACGTAAACGCACCAATCGCCGTCATAGAACACCCTCTTTCGTGCTTCAGTCGAGCCGGTCATCACCGCGCCGTCATGATTCTGAGTTTCACCCCATTGTAACGAGAAGCGATCAGAATGAACAACCGCCCCTACCGCGCGAACGCCCGGAAGGGGTTGTCATGCGTGATCTGGCGGATGGTTGCTGCATCCACGCCCGCCGCTTGCAGCGCGGGCAGAAACGTCTCGCTCAGGTAGGTGAACGGCTTGGGGACACCGCCGCCGGGCAGCGCCGGATCGTACCAGCCGCGATCGTGGCTGAGCAGCAGGTGTTGACCCAACCCGGCATCCACCATCTGCCGGATGCGGTCGATGTACAGCGCGTCGCCGAGGTCGCTGCCGTCCGGATATGTGAACGCGTTGCCGATCCAGTCATATTCGATCCACGCCCCACGCCGCGCCATTTCCAGGTTCAGCGTGAAATCCGGCTCGGCCTGCGCGTGAATCCAGATGAAACGCTCCGCCGTATACCCGGCCTGCTCGATGATGTCGAGTTGGTCGCGCACGACGCGCCCCCGCACGGTATGGCTGCCGATGGCGGCCCCCGTCTCGACTCCGGCCCGCGCTGCCGCCCGCAGAATGCGCGTTTCGACGGGCATCAGCCCATCGTCCCCGGCGCTGAGTTTGATCCAGCCCGCCTGCACGCCGCTCGACTCGATCGTGCCGCACAACTCGCCGGTCATCCAACCCGCCAGGTCGTTTTCGGTGGCATCGTGCGCCCAGGCCGGGACCCAGGGTTCGCGGTAAATGCCGGTCGGCACCACCAGCGGGAATTGGGCCGCTTCCGAGACGGCTTTGAGCAGGTCGGCCCGCCGCCCGACCCCGACCGGCGTACATTCGACCAGGGCTGTCACTCCGGCGGCGCGCGCCCGTTCCAGCTCCGGCTGCATCTGCGCGATCACGTCGGCGGGGGCCGCCTCGGCAAAACCCGGCGGGTCGCCCGTGCGCAGGTCTACAAAAACGTGCTCGTGCGGCAGAATCATGCCCAGGTCCCCGGCGGCTTTCGGGCCGAGGGTTGTCATCAGGTGTGCCATATGGTGCCCCTTTCGTCCAAATGGCGCTGTACAGACTCACGCTGCACGACGCCCGTTACCTAAAAATTTCTGAATATGACCGGCTGGCCGCAACGAAATGTTAGAAAAATGTTATAATTGGCCCGACGATAACATCATCAAGGCCAGCCGCGCGCCGCAACCGGGTCACTTAGGGGGGACCCTGCGGCGCATTTTTTATGTCGTAGCCGCGTCCAACAGCGCGACGAACCGGTCCAGGTCCGGCTGCACGGTCTGAAGGCACGCGGCTGGCGACGGGTCCCGCTGGAAACAGGTGACGACTTCCGCCGTGTGCGCTTCGAGCAGGTCCGCGATCTGTTCGACGGACTCCAACACCGCCCGAATCTGCCCGACCCTCGCCGCAGATGCCGCAGGCCGCGCCCTGGCATCGTCCAGGCAGACCGGGGCATCCAGGTCCACGCCGGGTCGTGGCCTCACAACCGCCTGCACATAACGCTGGTCCGGGCTGATCCGGCACGTCCCAACCTGGAAGGTGTGCGCCAGTTCATCCGCCAGCGTCTCGACCGTGTAGGACCGGTTAAACAGCCCGTAGAGCAGGCGGTCTTCGGAGCCATCTTGTCCCATGATGGCGAAGTCCTGGCGGCTGTATCCGGCCAGCCAGGCCATCATGGGAGCCGGGTATGGATGACTCATGTGGTACCAATAACTCGCGTAACACTTTCGCGCCGCGCTCACCACGCCGAAACCGTCCGGTTTTAGCACGCGGGCTAACTGGCGCTGCACGTGAATCGCCCGGCTCCGCGCAGGCCAGGCACCGTAGAATTCGAGCACGAACCGGTCGAACGATTCCCGCCGGAAACCCATCTCCATCAAGTCCATGCACACGAAATGCGCCGGACGGTTCAGATAATCCGCCCATTCGCGCCCGACAGCCAGCAGCGGCCCGTTCGTGTCGATCCCGACGGCACGCATAGCCCGCGCCGCAAATTGCAGGCACTCCGTACCGGACCCCGCGCCGACATACAACAGGCGCTTACCCGCCTCCACCAACTGCCCGACACCCGCCCAGAACGGGGCCAACTCGTCAAACACAGCGGGATGATTGTGCTGGCCCTTATCCCGCACGGCTGCCAGTAACTGCCGCCTTCGGTCCAGCAGCTTTGATAGATTCTCTTTCCAGCGCTCGATCCCCAACTGGACGATCTCATCGGGGGATGACAACTCCGCCACCAGCGCGTACAAACGCCGCTGGACCACCGCGTCAAAATCCCAATACTGGAACACTCTGCCCAACTCAACCAGCGCCGGGCGAAAAAACGGTTTCATGGCGGGCGCGGCGCTTCCAACTCGCCATGACAGGTCCAGAATACTCGCCGGCAGCGATTTGGCCTCGATCACCGATTCAGACACGCACTCTCTCCTGAACGCACGCCGGAACACGTCCGGCACCCTGCCAGGCCACCCGACCCGGCTGCCACCCCGCATTGTAAACCAGTTTGCCGCATCTGGCAGTTGTCGTCGAAAACCTGACAGGCTGACGTCAAGCTGAAAACCACCTGACAACCTGTTGGCGGCCCCTCGAATCCGGTATAATACCCCCTGGTCTGAGCGTATAACATCCTAGCATCCAATACGCTTTTTGTGGGGGCCACCGGCGCTGCCGGACTTCGCCAAACGTGTGTACCGCCCACCTTATGGAGAAATCGATCGGAATTGGCATGGTTTTTTTCGTAGGGGCGCTGCTGCCGAACCGCAGGTTCGCCTGCGCCCTGGGCGGGGCAAGCGCCGCCCCTGCGTTCTGTCATGTCTACTTGCGTTTTCCATTATCCTTCCACCGAAGGTTTTCGTTCTCGGAGATTCGAGAGGAGTCTGATATGAGTGCCTCTTCCGCCGATCATGCCATCTCGGTTGACCACGTCACGAAAAAATATGGCAACTTTACCGCTGTGAACGACCTGAGTTTTGACGTACAGCCGGGCGAGATTTTCAGCATGCTCGGCCCGAACGGCGCGGGTAAAACGACCAGCATCCGCATGATCCTGGATATCCTGAAGCCCGACACGGGCAGCATCCGGGTGTTAGGCGGCCCGATCTCCGACCGGATCAAGGATCGTATTGGCTACCTGCCGGAAGAACGCGGCCTGTACCGCAACGTGCCGGTGCTGGACGTGCTGGTCTATCTCGGCCAACTGAAGGGCATGACGCGGCAAGACGCCACCCAGCGTGCCACCGAGCTGCTCGAACACGTAGACCTGGGCGAGCACCTCACCAGTAAGGTCAGCGAGCTGAGTAAGGGTATGCAGCAGAAGGTCCAGATCATCACCGCGATCCTGCACCGCCCTGACCTGATCATCATCGACGAGCCGTTCGCCGGGCTGGACCCCGTCAACACGCAGTTGATCA
>CAYMTN010000362.1:0-3985 GCA_964393335.1 uncultured Anaerolineaceae bacterium | reverse complement strand
GCCTGGATGGCAACATCCGCGCTGTGATACCATTCATCCAGGTAGGGGACGTTCTGCGAATAAGATTGGATGTAGATAAGCAGGAATACCGCCGGCAGCAGGCTCAACAGCAGCAAAAAATAGTTCAGCGGCTTTTTCACCCACGCGACGACTGCTTGCATACCGGCCTTCATTCTCTAGCGCGAACGGAACTGCGCGATTATACACCCGTCAAAGGAGGGCACCAAGAACTACACGCGGCGGGCGCGGGCAACACGGGCCAGCGATTTTAGGGCGGTGAGGCTCACTGGCAGACGTCCGGGTTCAACGCAGGGTTCTGGCCTGGAACGTTCTGCTAGCATCAGTAACTATCCAGCGCGGCCTCGGCACGCGGCAGAAACCAGCCCTGAAAATCGAGCTTGCCGGTTGCCAGGTCGTCGCTGAGATCAAAATACATGCCGGGGAAACGCGCCCCATCGTCCTCGACGCGCCACAAGGCTTCCGGCAGCCAGCTTCGACGCGTCCCCGCTGAGACGCGGCGCACGATGCCCACCGCGCCGATTTTGTCGAGCTTGTCGGCGTCGTGCAGAATGTCGCCCAGGAGATCATCTGCCTCTTTGAGGATCGCCGCCTGGATCGATTCGATTTCGGACGGCGTCAGATGACCGCGCAGCACGCGCCGGGCAAAGGCCGCGCCGGTTTCTTCGTGCGGTTCCCCGGTGCGCAGCTCGTCCAGCTTGGCGACGTCGTGACACATGCCCACCAGGTAGGCCAGTGCGGGATCGATCTGCGCCTCATCCGCCAGCGCCTGCGCGATCCCCGTCACGCGCAGAATGTGCGCCCACAGGTGCGGCCAGCCGGAGTGCCCCGCCGCGATCCGGGCGCGGACCTGCTGCGCGATCTGCTCGCAAAAATCGTCGGGCGGGAGCGCGTCGAACCATTCGTCGTCAAGCTGGGCCACGAACTGCTGCGCCAGCAGCGACGGATCGTCGCCCGCCAGCCGCCCGGCCCAGTCCCCGACCGACTCCAGTCGCCGGGTCTGCCCGGCCAGCAGCCCATCCAACAGCCGGATCATGGCCGTGCGGTCGTCGTGCTCGTTCATCACATGCCGCCTCCGCTGACGCCGTCTCGCCTACATGCCAGTATGCGCTCCAAATTCCCATATTAAAATGTTTTTAACCAACATAAAAAATCTTTAAAGCATGTTATACTAGGGATGGTTTTTATGGAACAGCAGCATTCGAACCGGCGCAAGGAGTCCGCAGTATGTCGTCCTTTACATTATCTGACCACGAGCGCACCATTCTGGAAAGCTTCCGCCGTCACGGCACGGAAGCCGAAAAACGGCGTGCGCAGATCATTTTGCTAAGCGAAGCAGGCACCAGCGCGGTCGCCATTGCGCAGACCGTCGATTTGAGTGAAAGCCAGGTCTACCGCTGGCGGCGCGAATGGGGCGCGGGCCGCCTGGACATCTTCCCGCCTGCCGCCGGTGAGAGTCTATCGGAAAAATCCGCCGCCGCCCAACCCGAGATCGTGGACGAAGACGAGTACGACGAACTGCAACCCGGCGTCAGCGAGCCGCGCCTGCCGCTCGTCCTGCACCAGACGATCGGTATGCTGCCGGATGACGCCATGGCCGAAGCGGGGCGCAAGGCGCTGTATTTCCACTTTGAGCGTATGCTGCTGTTTGAACCGGGCAGCCGCCAGGGCGAAGACATCGAAGCCGTGCACGATATGCGCGTCTCCACCCGGCGGATGCGCAGCGCGCTGCGCCTGTTTGCGCCGTTCTTCAAGCCGAAAGCGATCAAGCCGTATTCCCGCGAGCTGCGCACGCTGGCCGGGCTGTTGGGCACCGTGCGCGATCTCGACGTCTTGATGGCGCACGCGCGCGCCTTTGAAGCGGCCAATCCCCCGGCGGACCTTTCGCCCCTGTTTCGCACGTGGAACAAACGCCTGAATAAGGCCCGCGCGGCGCTGGTCGCTCACCTGGACGGTGACACGTTCGACGCGTTTGTCGAGGCGTACAACGCCTTTTTGACCAAACCGGGCAAAGGCGCGATATCACTGCCGGACGCAGGCGATCCGACCGCGTACCAGGTACGCCACGTCGCGCCGCGCCTGATTTATGCACATTACGAGCAGGTGCGCGCCTACGAAACCGTGCTGGACGACGCGCCGCTGGATACACTGCATGCCCTGCGCATCGACTTCAAGCGCCTGCGTTACGCGCTCGAATTTTTCAGCGACGTGCTTGGGCCGGAAGCCGCGCAGGTGATCAAGATCATCAAGGGTATGCAGGATCACCTGGGCGACCTCAACGACGCGCGGGATGCAGCCGCCATGCTGCACGCCATCGTCGAGCGCCACGACGCCAAATACAGCGGGGTGCCGGTTTTCATGCGGCCCGACATGAGCGGCGTGATCGCCTACGCAAACGCCCGCGACGCCCAGCGCGATGAGCTGCTCGCCACGTTCCCGCGGGCGTGGGCCGTCTTTATGCGGGAGGATGTGCGGCGCAAGCTGGCGCTGGCAATTGCCGCCCTGTGAGGCGATGCTCGATCCCCAAAACCTGACGCCTCCGATCTCGCTCAACCGCGTGCGGATCGTGGACCTGCCCGGATTCGACCTTGATCCGGGCATTGTGGGTCATACCGCCTTCGAGCTGGTATCGGCGGCGGCGCTCAGCGCCTTGATCCGCGTTGCGGCGGCTGACCTGTCGCTCTCACCCGTGCTCGACGATCCGGCCCCGGATGCTCTGGGCCTGCACCGCGTCTTTGACCGGATTTTGCGTGATACGAGCGGGCCATATCATGCGGCGGCGGAAACCATCGCGCGTACCATCGGGCGGCGGCTGGGTTGGATACTGCTGGCGCTGCGGCGCGGGGACGCCGCCAACCGGGCCGCGCGCGCCGAGTGGGACGCGTCCTACTGGGATCACTGGGCCGGCATCCGGCAGGTGTGGCTCGGCGGGGGACTGGTCAGCGGAGCGGCAGGCGATACCATCCGGCGCGGCGCGTTGGACGTGTTCGCCCAGGCGGGCATCGACGACATGACGATCCGCGTATCGCCCTACCGCGCTTACCTGCCGCTGGTCGGTGCCGCGCGCCGCGTTCCGGCGGAGTGCCGGTCGGCGCTGGTGTTCGACTTCGGCGGCACGTTTATCAAACGCGCGCGGGCCGTGATCGACGACGGCACGCTGGCCGCGCTGGTCCCGCTCGACCCGGTCCCGACTGACCGGGAAGCGATCACGCAGCAGGCGGACGATCCGACCGCATGGGCCGCGCGCCTGCTCGATCACGTGCTGGACATCATCACGCAGACGTGGCGCGACGCATCACGGACCGACGCGCCGCCGTGCCCGGCTATCAGCGGCAGCATCGCCGCGTACATCCGCGACGGGCGGCCCCTGCTGGCCCAACACGGGTACTATATGCAGCTTCTGCGGCTGGCGGACAACGTCGAGGACCTGCTGGCCGGACGCCTGCGCGAGTCGCTGGGGGCACCGATTGCGGTGCGCCTGGTGCACGATGGCACGGCAGCGGCGACCGCTCACGCCGGGGAACCACGCGCCGCCGTGATCACGATCGGGACCGCGTTGGGCATCGGTTTTCCGCCGCCCCCGGACGGCCTGCGCCCGCTGGACCCGGCGTTCGCCGTGCTGGCGGACGGCGAGTAACGCGTCAGTATTTATGCGCAAACCGCTTTGGTAGGGGCGTTTGCCGCGCCCACCATGATGTGTGGATAGGGTGTTAGCACCGCACCGGGCGCTACCGCACCACGATCCGTGTTTCGATCACCAGTCCGTCACCCGCCGGGACTCCGTCGATCACGACCGGCAGCCGCTCGTTCGCCCCCGAATCGTAAATGCCGATGCGCAGCGTCGCCGGGCCGGGCGGCACGTCTTCCGGCAGGCGCGCGATCCAGTAATCGAGCAGCGACTCGCCGGGCCGCCAGAAGCGGGTCGGGTACTGGCCGAGCAGCGGCTGGCCGTCCCAGCGCGCGATCA
>CAYMTN010000361.1:0-3999 GCA_964393335.1 uncultured Anaerolineaceae bacterium | reverse complement strand
CGCTGGCGAGCGCGGTCGGTTTGTGCCAGGTTGCCAGCGCGGGCAGCGGGAACAGCGGCTTCAGCTTGCCGGACACCGCGATGCCGCCCAGGGTCTGGAAGGCGTCCCCGGCGATCAGCGTGCGGTCGCGCGTATCCAAAAACGCGACGTGGCCCGGCGTATGGCCCGGCGCGGCGACCACTTCCAGCGATCCGACCCGATCCCCGGCGTGCAGCAGGCGGGTAGGGGGCGTCGTACACAGCGGGTACCCGCCGCGCAGCGCGACCTGCGGCTCGTCAGGGTCCAGGCTTTTGTCGCCGGTCAAGAATCGCGCGTCCCGCTCGGAGATCAAAACTTCGGCGTCCGGCAGCGCGGCGTGCAGCGCGTCCAACGAGCCGACGTGATCGACGTGGGCATGCGTGAGCGCGATACGCACGATGGGGTGCCCGGTCTCGCGGGCGGCCTGGAGGAGGCCGTTCGCGCTGCCGGACATGCCGGTGTCGATCAGCGTGAACCCGTCATCTTCCCGTACCAGATAACAGTTGATGGCCATCAGACGGGTGAGTTTCAGCAGGTAGTCGCCGTGTGACGTGACTTTCATGGGGAGTTCCTTTCAGCGTTGCAGAAAAGATGGATCACGCGCTGTCGCCGGTGGACTCTTCGAAGCTGTCCAGCGCGTGTAAAACTTCCACCAGCGCGACCAGGCTCGCGCCGCTGTGCGCCTGCGCGTCGAGTCCTTCGACGGCGAAGCGGCGCTCAAGCGCGTTACGCTCAAAATCCGGCGCGGCGATCACGGCGCTGACGCGCTGGCCGATGGTCTGGCGGTGCGGCTCATCCCAGGTGAGCGCCGTTTTCGTCCAAAACAGCCGGTATCCCGCGTCGATGCGGCCGGCGGTGAGCGGTTCGGGCGGCGCTGGCTCCGGCAGCCCTGCGTTGATCATCCGGTTCCAGAAATCGACCATGTGCGGCTCCTTGCGGGCGCGATGGATGGCTTGGCGAGCGCGGCGCAGGCGTCGGTTAGAGCGCCCAGCTTGAGATGTCACCGGACTCGCCAGAGTCGGCGCGTTCGACCGGGATCGCCGCCGCGCGTTCGACGGGCATCACCGGAAAACGTTTGCTCAGCAGGTAATGCGTCAGGCGGTAGACCAGCCCGCGCTGCTGCATCGTGTAAGCCGACATGGCCGGGAAGACTTCCTCGTCGAGCAGCTTACCCCGCAGGTAGCGCACGAACAGGCGCAGCGTCGCCACCATCGGCGCGGCCAGGACCACGCCCAATACCCCAGCCAGGCTGGACCCGATCAAGATGGCGACCAGCACGACGAACGGGTGCAGGTCCAGGCTTTGCCCCAGGATACGCGGCACCAGGAAGATCGCCTCCAACTGCTGGATGCCGACGTAGGTCAGCGTCACCACCGCGCCGAAGACAAAGCCCGCCTCTAAGCCTGGAATCGTCGTGCTGGACGTGGTCAGCGCGAACAGCAGGGCCGGGATCAGCGCCAGCGTCGGGCCGATGTTGGGAATGAATTCCAGGAATCCGGCGACGATGCCCAACACCAGCGGCTGCGGCAGCCCCAGGATCAGCGCGGCAAGGTAGGTGGTCAGCGCGATGGCGAAACATAACAGCAACTGCCCGCGCAAATAACCGTGCCAGATCACGCCCAATTCGTGCAGCATACGCCGCACGTCGCCGCGATAACTCTCCGGCACACCGGCCACCAGGTACTCGACAAAACGCGGCCCGTCGCGCATCAGGTAAAACAACATGACCAGCACAAAAAAGGATGATAACAAAAACGATACCGCGCCGCCCAATACGCCCAGGGCGGGGTTCGCCATCGAGAGCACGGTATTTTGCAGCGCGGTGGTGAGGCTGATGTCGCTGGTTTCCCCGTCCTTGTTGGTGACCACGCGTTCCAGTTCGTCCCAGGGGACCAGCGTATAATGGCCGACCGTGATCGGCTTGCTGAGCGTGCTTTTGAGGTCGTCTTCCGTGTTGGCGATCAGGTCGGGCAGTTCGTTGGCAAATTCGCGGAGCTGCTTGAACGTCGCGGGCACGATCAGCCCGATGAACAGGCCCAGCACGCCCATGACGACCAGCCACGTCAGGACGACGCTCAGCGCGCGCCGCCGCTCATTGTTGCGAATGCGCGTCAGGCGGCGCTCAAAAAAGGTCACGATGGGCGACAGCAGGTACGCCAGCACGACCGCGATGACGATCGAGGTCCACGCGACCGTGTTCACCTGCCGCGCGATCACGTACGCCAATGCGACGACGGCCAGCGCGATGATGCGCTTCGTTGTCACGCTCCAGGGTGGGCTGGTGACAGAAGGTATATTACTCGACACGACTTGTCCCTCCCCGCCATACTGGCCGGTTCGTTGCTTTCCAAAAATTGGCCACGTACAAAAAGATCGCTTCATCCCCCCATGTTAATTGTAACGTGCCAGGGTACGAACGGCGAACCACCGGACGCCGGGCCGGGGGAAAAACCCCTCCTAATTGTGCAAAACACCCAAGTGTGTTCGACGTCGCGTAAAAAACATCTAAAAACGACTTGGCTAATAACCATTCGCCTGCTAAAATGAAACTGATGGTAGGCAGCAGGTGTCGGTCGGAGTTTGAAAAAACATGCCAGGTCACTTTTAAAGGGCAGCTAGCTAAGAGACTTACGTGTAAGAACCAGGCACTCCCCATAAAGCGTTCTTAGTTTGCACGCCAGTGTTTTTTGTAGTGATTAAAAAGGTTTGAACACATCCCAACTGGCTTTGTGCTTGTTCATGCCTCGCCTAACTCTGCAACCCGACCGCCTGCGCTTCCACCTGATTTTGTGCATCACCTGAGCCGTCGAATGACTGGGCTGAGGGGTTTTGTGGTTGTAGAGAGCGGCTGCAAATGACAGCGTATTTGATTGTAGATGTGGATGATTTGCTCCAACGCCTGGAGTCACGCGGGGTCGCGCTGGATATCCAGACCGTCGCCACCGCGCTGATGAACAGCGCGTCGTTGGCTGCCGGGTTGGGCAGCCCGGATGACCTGGTGGCGATTGCCGTCGCCGACTGGAACCGTTACCGGCGGCCCAGCGGCAGCGCCGGGGTGAGCGTGCAGCAGGTTTTCGCGGGCGAAGGGTACGACCTGTTTAACGTGCCGGATCGTAAATTCGTGACCGACGCGCTGCTGATGCACTATTTCTCGTTCGAGCAGCAGTCGATTGACGAGTTGATCATCGCGACCTCGCAGTTGGACATCTCCACGCTGGTCCACCGCGTCCAGACGACCGACCGCGCGCGCGTGCGCATCTGGGGCGACGAACCACCGCCCGACCTCGAAGACGTGATCTTCCAGCCGCTCGAAGCGATCCTCGGCATTCCCAGCAAAACGGTCGCGCTCTATATCGATTTTGAGAATATCTCGATCAGCCTGAGCGAGCAGGGCTACATCATCGATATTGACGACCTGCTGGCGGGTATGATCAGACAGGCGCAAACACACGGGCAGGTGGTCCACATGGCCGCCTACGCGCCCTGGGGCCAGCGCGGCAGTCTCGCGCCGATGGTGGATCGCACCGGGCGCGAAGTCTCCGACGAAGTGCCCAGCCGCCTGGCACGCAACAACATTGACCCGGTGTTCAGCCTGCCGGGCAAAAACAGCGCCGACATGCGCATCGCCAAAGAAGTGCTTGACGACAGCGCGCACGCCGACAGCGCCGACGTGTTCATCATCGCCAGCGGCGACCGCGATTTCAACGAAGTCTTCAGCGCCGTGCGCACGCGTAACAAGCGCGTTGTGGTGTGGGGCGTGCACGGCAGCACCAGCCGCCTCGTCGAATCCAACCCGGCCCTGGAAGTGGAATACGTCGAGGATTTTTGCAGCCTCAAACGCCACGCCGATATGTTTGCGGCGGCACATGCCGTATCGGGCCGGGGCGAGCCGGAACTGCAAGAGCCGGAGTTCCGGCCTTCGCAGTGGTCCAGCGTGATCTTACAGCTCGACCAACTGTTCATGGAAGCGAAAAACGATAC
>CAYMTN010000360.1:0-4021 GCA_964393335.1 uncultured Anaerolineaceae bacterium | reverse complement strand
CAAGGTACCATCCAACGGTGCCGACTGATCTGGTACATAACTATAACTCACCGACCCGGCTTTGAGTACTACTGCCATCCCGTTTCTTTGACTTGCAAAACAACCAGCGAAAAAAGAACGCGGACCTCACCCGGCGCTTAACCGGCTGCGATCCGCGCGAGCCTCACGATCTCGTTCAAACTGGCTGCTACATTACCTTCTGCTTGCGAAGCCAATCGCCCTTTGCGGCGTTTGCCTGATCGATGGCGTCCTGCGAACCGAGCACAACGACCGTTCCATCAGCATTAAGCTGTTCCAACACGTCGCCAAAGCGGCGAAAATCCGCCACTGTCGTCGCCAGAATCTCATCGCGCATGCGCTGGCGACCGGCATCCGTATCGTCCGTCAAAAAACGCGTCATCGAGCTGTAGCCCTTCGCATCGGGCAATTGGTACGCATCCACCAGCCCAATCGCGCCGACGATGGTTTTCACCATCTCCTCCTCGCTCAGATCGAGCTGGCGCAAAAACTGCGGAGTCTGGTCATAGTTTTCCAGGGTGGCTACCAGATTCGGGTCGCGGTAAGACAAGAACGAAAACGCACCCGAACGCCGGTCAAACGTCGCGAAACCGCCGTAAGCACCACCCTGCACGCGCACGCGTTCCCACAACCACGTCGCCTGTAAGTAGTTGACAATCGGCACAATCGATCCGTGAGATTTGTAACCCAGTTCATACAGATCGGCGCCCTTGCCGACATAGTTCACCTGGGCCGGGATGACCAACCCCTCGTTGGCTGGTTCGAGAGCGGGTCTCCACCCGTACAGAGTGCGCTCCGCTGCCGGAATCGCAGCCAGGAACGCGTCTAACCGGGGCTGGACCGCTGCCCAGTTGCCAGCATCCAGCGTGATATTGCACAGCATGTTGTTGCGGTTCACCAGGCGCTGCCGGATGGCTTCAAGCCGGGCCAGCACGGCGGGCCAATCCTGATCGACGGCCTCGGCCAGTTCACGCAGGAAAAACAGGTAGCTCACGCCCTCCATTTGTTCGGCAGCCCAGTCCGCCTGATTGAAGTGCGCCTGTAAGCGGCTCCGGATCACGAGATGCCCCATCGGGATCAACTGCGCTTCCTGGGTTGCTTTTTCTTCCAGCACGATTTGGCGGAATCGCTCGCGGTTGTCCAACCGCGCGGTCAGCAGCACATCGCGCAGAATCGCCAGCAGATCATCCGCCTGGGCGACCGTCGCCTTGCCGCGCAAAAACGCCCAGGCCACCGCCTGATCGCTGTGCATCACCGCACTGGTGAACGTCGCCGGCTGAATGCCACCAGTCTCACGACCTATCCGCTGCGAGAGCCTGACGTAATCCTGGGTATCCGTGCCCATTTCCAGCAGCGCGCGCCCAAACAGCCCCATGTACGGCAAATCTTCTTGCGGCAGCGCGTACAAATTCAGCCCGACATCCAGGTACACGATCCCGTTGGTGAACAGGTCGTGATACAAAACGGGCGCGCCATGTAATTCAAGCACCGTCAACGGGATCGTCTTATTCTCTTTCTCCAGGTCCTCCAACGTCAGGCTGGGGATCGTCGCCAGCGCTTCCGGCGAATCGGGCGTTTCCTGATGAAACCTGAGTTGGGTCGTTTCTTCCAGGACTCGTTGGAGATCGGCGTCACTCATCCCAGAACGCACCGCTGCCAGGCGTTCCTTTTCGGCAGCCTCCTGCTGCTTTTGGAGCTGCGGATCGGGTTTCAGGATCACGGTGGAACGGTGCGGATTCTCCAGCAGATGGTCCCGGGTCAATCGCTCAAAATAGCGGTCCCCCGCCGCCAGCCGCGCTTTGATGGCGTTCAGCGGCGCTTCAAAGGCCAACGCGCTGAAGGGATCGCCGCCGTACAACCAGGGCCGGACCGCACGCCAGCCCAGCATCAGCCCGCGCGGGAAGCTGCCGGTGTTGTTCTCGCGCCGGGCAAACTCAACCGTATTCACGGCGGCTTCGACCATGTCTCGATCATCGCCCTGCTCGACCAATCCGGCCAGCGTCTCAAGGATCAACGCCTCGACTTTGCCCGCATCCTCGACCCCGACACCCTTCAGCCCGGTCGCAAACGTCATCTGGTACAGGTCCGGCTCAAATCCTATCCCGGCCAAGTCTTCGCCGAGGCCCGAATCAATCAAGGCCCTGCGCAGCGGTGACGCCGGGGTGCCAACCAGGATATGATTCAAGATCGACAGGGCCAGCGTCACCTGAGGATCGGTGTTTTTCGATAACACCCAGTTCACCGTCACGAACCCTTTTTTGCTCTCGGTCCCGTCGTCCTCGCCCACAGCATAGCCATATTCGAAGCGGCGCGGTGTCTCAAATGCAGGCTGGGCCGGGACATCAAAGCCTACATCGAGCCGGTCGAAGTCCTTCAGAAACGCATCGACCAGCCGCAGCCGTTCTTCAGGCGGATCGTCGCCGTAGAAAAAGATCAGCGCGTTGGACGGGTGATAGTACGTATCGTGGAAGTGCTTGAACTGCTCATACGTCAGGTTAGGAATCTCGACGGGGTCACCACCCGAATCGACGCCATAGATGGTATCCGGGAATAACGACTGCTGTACGTACCGTTCGAGCAGATTATCGGGGTCGGAATAAGCCCCCTTCATCTCGTTGAATACGACACCCTTGTATGCCAGCGGCGCGTCCAGACTGTCTAGCTCATAATGCCAGCCTTCTTGCTGCAATGTTTGGGGCGTGATGTTGGGGTAAAAAACGGCATCCAGATAGACATCTATCAGGTTATAAAAATCCTGCAAGTTCTGGCTGGCCAGCGGGTACATCGTTTTGTCCGGGAACGTAAACGCGTTCACGAATGTCTTTAGCGAGCCTTTGAGCAGTTCAACAAACGGCTCTTTGACCGGGTATTTCCGCGAGCCACACAGCACCGAGTGTTCCATGATATGTGGCAGCCCGGTCGAATCGGATGGCGGGGTGCCAAACGTGATCCCGAACGTCTTGTTTTCGTCGTCATTTTCCAGCGACAGCACCTGCGCCCCGGTCCTCTGATGGCGGTACAGACGGGCCGTTGTATTTAGCTCCGGGATCACCTGCGCCCGGATCGGTTCAAAACCGTAAGTTGTTGGCATGCGGTTATCTTTCACCTCAACTCCATACCCAGGATAACTGTAACGTGGCAGATTGTAACACTGCTTGCCCGGCACAGGCACCCAGACATCAACAGCAACCGGCGCGGCAATCCGCCAATCCAGGCGAAGTACCATTGACAAACCCGGTAGCGTCCGATAAAATTCCGAGCGTCTTCGGCATGGAAGACTCACCCTTGAGGCTGCGTTACGAGCATGGTAAAATGACCATCACTGCGCCGACGTAGCTCAATTGGCAGAGCAAGCGCCTTGTAAGCGCTAGGTTATGGGTTCAAGTCCCATCGTCGGCTCTGCGGTGGGGCAGCCACCGAGATCACCAATCTGGGTCAGTGTCCCGAGCGGCAAAGGGGGCGGACTGTAAATCCGCTGGCAGAAGCCTTCGTAGGTTCGAGTCCTACCTGGCCCACCTGGCAAGCTTTTTGCTTGTGCGGTGTGCCTACATAGCTCAGTCGGTAGAGCACTCCCTTGGTAAGGGAGAGGTCATGGGTTCGAATCCCATTGTAGGCTCAGGTTTACCGCTTTTTAGATACCGAACGAGACAGCTTTATCCCTGACAGGACTTCTGGAGGAACCAACAGAGTATGGCCAAGGGCAAGTTTGAGCGGACGAAGCCCCATGTGAACGTGGGGACGATCGGCCACATTGACCATGGGAAAACGACACTGACGGCGGCGATCACCAAGACGCTGGCGCTGAAGGGTTGGGCGGACTTCCGCGCGTTCGATCAGATCGACAATGCGCCGGAAGAAAAAGCGCGTGGTATCACGATTGCGATCGCACACGTGGAATACGAAACCGAAAACCGGCACTACGCCCACGTGGACTGCCCCGGTCACCGTGACTACATCAAGAACATGATCACGGGGGCGGCGCAGATGGACGGCGCGATCCTGG
>CAYMTN010000359.1:0-4042 GCA_964393335.1 uncultured Anaerolineaceae bacterium | reverse complement strand
CGCCCCCACAAAAATCAGAGATCGTCGCTCAAATCGACTAGTCGCCCCAGATGTGGAATACGCCCGAGAAACAAGGGAGAAACCGAAATCAATCGCCCAACACGCCGCCCGACCAGCGCAGGCCGCGTACGTCCGGCGATTCCGCCGTAGCGTCCAACAATGCGCGCATCGTCGCGCGGAAAGCCGCCGGATCGCCGGAGGTATAATACGTCACGCTGCCGGAGTCTGCGCCGGGATTCAGCGTGCCCTGCCCCGCCAGCACGCGCCCGACCTGCCGCGCGACTGCCGGGCTGGGATCGACCAGCGTCACGCCCGGCCCGATCTCGGCGCGGATCACGTCCTGCAAAAAGGGGAAATGCGTGCAGCCCAACACGAGTTGATCGATTCCGGCGCTGAGCAGTGGGGCCAGGCAGCGGTGAACGGCCTCACGGGCGGCGGGCGATTGCGTCTCCCCGGCTTCGGCCAGCCGCACGAATTCGGGGCAGGCCTGCGTCTCGACGCGCACGCCCTGCGCGAACCGCCCGACGACACTCGCGAACAGCTCGCCCTGAAAGGTCGCCGCCGTCGCGATCACGCCGATCACGCCGCTCCGTGTATCGCGGGCGGCGGGTTTGACCGCCGGTTCCATGCCGACAAACGGCACCGGGGCGAACGTCTGGCGCAGCGCGTAGAGCGCGGCGGCGCTGGCCGTGTTACACGCGATCACGACCAGCTTGACATCCTGCGCCAGCAAAAACCGCACGACGCCAAACGTCAGATCGCGCACTTCCTCAATCGAGCGCGTGCCATAAGGCACCATGCCCTGATCCGCGACGTAGATCACGTGCTCGGCGGGCAGTTGGGCGCGGATTTCGCGCAGAATCGACAACCCGCCCACGCCGGAGTCCATGACTCCGATGGGGCGGGAAGCGTGGGAATCGTCAGGGGTGCGCATCGTCCAGGCGGCAAGGCCGCTTAAAAACCGGCGTCCGGATCGTCGCTCACGTCGTCGCCATCGTAGGGCGCGTCATCGTCATCGTAGGACGCGTCGTCGTCGAGCAGTTCCAGATCGTCGTACTCGTCGCCGCTATCATACGGCTCGTCGTCGTAGGGCATGTCGTCAAAATCGTCGTCGTCCAGCGCGTCGTCAAGTTCCTCCTCAAGCTCGTCGTAATCCACGTCCAGCGCGTCGTCGATGCCCTGCTCAAACAGATCGTACCCATCACCGGACAGCAGGATACCGGCCCCGGTCGCAGCCGCCGCGCCGTTACCCGCCTGTTTTTCGGGCGATACAATCGCCATGCCAACCAGCACGTCATCCTCGGCCAGGTCCATCACTTTGACGCCGCTCGTCGCGCGCCCGTACAGGCTGATGGTGTGTACCTCCGTGCGCAGCGCGATGCCGCCCGCCGTGATCAGCGTCAGGTCGTCGTCCAGCGATACGAGCTTCGCCCCGATGATGCGGCCCGTCTTGCCGAAGTCTTTGGCCAGCGTGCGGATGCCGCTGCCGTAGCGCCGCTGGCGCTTGTACTCGCTGATCGGCGTGCGTTTGCCATAACCGTACTCGGTCACGACCAGCAGCGTATCACGCGGGTCGGCGACCACGTCCATCCCGGCTAACTCGTCGTCGCTGCGGAAGCGGATCGCGCTCACGCCCCCGGCGGGACGTCCCATCACGCGCACGTCGCGCTCGTCGAAGCGGATGCTCTGCCCCTTGCGCGTCACCAGGATCAGGTCCTGGTTACCGCTCGTGTGGCGCACCCATCCCAGGTAATCGTCGTCGTCCAACGACATGGCGATCAGGCCGTTGCTGCGCACAGCGGCAAACGCACGGACCGGCACGCGTTTGATGCGGCCCTTGCGCGTACACAGCACAAAATAACCCTCGGTATCTTCAAAGGTGGGCACGCTGGCAATCGTCGAGATGTACTCCTCCGGTTGAAGCGCCAGAAACGCGTTGACCAGCGTCCCTTTTGCGCCGCGCCCGGCTTCGGGGATCATGTAGGCACGCTGCGCGTACACCTTGCCCTGATCGGTGAAAAACAGCACGTGATCGAGCGATCCGGCGGCGTACAAAAATTCAACCGAGTCCTCTTCCCGCGTGGTCATGCCGGTCACGCCCTTGCCGCCGCGCCGTTGAGCGCGATAAGCCGCCACCGGCACACGTTTGATATAACCGCGCTCGGTCAGGCTGATCAGCACTTCTTCGTCGCGGATCAGGTCGCTTTCTTCAAAGCTGGTCAGCACGTCGAGCGCCAGTTCGGTGCGGCGCGCATCGCCGTATTTCGCTGCCAGGTCATTCACGTCGTCACGGATCAGCGCCAGGACCTTACGCGGCGAGCGCAGCAGGTCTTCCAGGTATTCGATATAGGCGCGAATCTGCCTGTATTCGTCCTCGATCTTCTGCCGTTCCAGCGCAGCCAGGCGGCGAAGCTGCATGTCCAGGATCGCGTTGGCCTGCGCCTCGGACAGCGCGAACCGTTCGACCAATGCCGCGCGCGCGCCGGCTGTATCGTCGGCCTGGCGGATGGTCAGGATGATGTCGTCAATCGTCGCCAGCGCCTTGAGCAGCCCTTCGAGGATATGGGCGCGCGCCTGGGCTTTAGCCAGCTCGTACTCGCTGCGGCGGCGGATCACCGTGCGGCGGTGATCGATGTAGAGGTGCAGCGCGCGGCGCAGGCTGAGCAGACGCGGCTCGCCATCGACCAGCGCGTGCATCTGCACGCCAAACGTACTTTGAAGCTGGGTGTACTTGTACAGGCGGTTGAGCACGGTGTTCGGCTGCGCGCCGTGCTTCAACTCGACGACGATCGCCAGCCCGTTGCGATCCGATTCGTCGCGCAGGTCTGCGATCATGTTCAGGCGGCCATCGCGTACCAGCGCCGCGATGCGCTCCAGGATCGACGATTTGTTGACCTGGTACGGAATCTCGGTCACGACGATCCGGAAGCGGTCATTTTTCATCTCTTCGATCTGGGCGCGGGCGCGCATCACGATGCGGCCCTTACCCGTCGCGTAGGCTTCCTTCAGCTCCCCGCCGCCGACGATCAACGCCCCGGTCGGAAAATCCGGCCCCTGGATGAACTGCATCAGGTCATCGACCGTGATATCGACGATCGCCTCGTCGGGGTCGCCCCCGGCGGCGACCATACGGTCAATCATAAACGTGATCGCGGCAGCCAGTTCGTTGAGGTTGTGCGGCGGGATATTGGTCGCCATGCCGACCGCGATGCCGCTCGTCCCGTTGAGCAGCAGGTTCGGCAGTTTGCCGGGTAGCACGATCGGTTCTTGCAGCGAATCGTCGAAGTTGGGCGAAAAATCGACCGTGTTCATGTCGATGTCTTCGATCAGTTCTTCGGCAATGGCCGCCAGCCGCGCCTCGGTGTAACGCATGGCGGCGGGGCTGTCGCCGTCGATGCTGCCAAAGTTGCCCTGACCATCGACCAGCATGTAGCGCAGCGAAAAATCCTGCGCCATGCGGGCCATCGCATCATACACGGCCTGGTCGCCGTGCGGGTGGTATTTACCCAGCACCTCGCCGACGATACGGGCTGACTTTTTGTAGCTGGTGTTGGACCGGATGCCCATATCGTACATGGCGTACAGAATACGGCGGTGAACGGGCTTCAGCCCGTCACGGGCATCGGGCAGCGCGCGCGCCACGATCACGCTCATCGCGTAATCGAGGTACGAATCGCGCATCTCGTCGTCAATATTGATCTGCTGAACGTTACCGATATTCATGGAGGTGTTTTCCTCAAAAACCGCTGGTGTTTCACATCGTGAGAATCAATCGAGCGACCTGGAAAAACGCGGGTCGCCCGGTGGTTTCGTGTGTCCGCGTAGGGCCTTTATCACCCAGTATTTTGGCGGATTTCTTGCCTCGCCATTCTTACTCTTATTATACCGCAACGGGCCGGTTCGGGCGAATTTCAAGCGGGGCCTGGCCACCCGCAAAACGCCCCGGAAACAGGGTGAGAAGCTGGTGGTAAACAGGCGAAACCGCCGCAATTTGCCGGGGAACCGGTACGGGGCACAAAAAAGGCCCCTGCCGGGGCCTGCT
>CAYMTN010000358.1:0-4042 GCA_964393335.1 uncultured Anaerolineaceae bacterium | reverse complement strand
GTTTCGTTGATGACGCCCAGGTTGTGCGTGATCATGATGATCGCCGAGTTGAACTCGGTTTGCAGCTTGCGCATCAGGTCCAGAATCTGCGCCTGAATCGTGACGTCGAGGGCCGTCGTCGGTTCGTCGGCGATCAAAACCTGGGGGTTGCAGCTCAACGCCATGGCGATCATCGCGCGCTGGCGCATACCGCCCGAATACTGGTGCGGGTACGAATTGATGAACTCGCGTGCGTTGCCGATCCGCACGGCTTCCAACATGCTGATCGCGTGTTCTTCCGCCGCTTGTTTGTCCAGCCCGCGATGCAGCATGATCACTTCCGTGATCTGGTCGCCAATGGTGTGCAGCGGCGACAGCGACGTCATTGGCTCCTGGAAGATCATGGCGATCTCGTTGCCCCGGATGTCACGAATCAACGACCCTTCCGGGTTGACGGTGGTGAGGTCGTGGATCTCACCGTTTTGGCGGCGGAACCAGATCTCACCCGCTGTAATCTTCGACACGCGTTTGGGCAGCAGGCGGATGATGCTGTGCGCCGTCACGCTTTTCCCGCAGCCCGATTCACCGACCAGCCCCAGCGTCTCGCCCAGACGTAACGTAAAATCTACGCCGTCCACGCCGCGCACAGTTCCATCCAGCGTGCGAAAATCCACCCGGAGATCGTTCATTTCCAATACGTTTTCAGGGTTCATGATGGCTCCTGGCTAGATGGTGAAGGGATCGGACGCATCACGCAGCCCGTCACCGAGGAAGCTAAACCCCAGGATGACGACAACGATGAAGATAGCCGGGGTAAAGACCCAGGGGTAGGCCGCCAGCGACTGCAAATTCTGTGACTCTTGCAGCAGAACGCCCCAACTAGTGATCGGGGGGCGCAGCCCAAGCCCCAGGAAACTGAGCGCCGTCTCGGCCAGGATCATGGCGGGCAGGCTCAGCGTCGCCACGACGATGATCTGGCCCAGCGTGGCCGGGATCAGGTGCTTAAAAATAATACGCGCGTCGCTGGCCCCGGCGATGCGGGCCGCTATGATATAATCGCTTTGTTGCAGCGACAACACCTGCCCGCGAAGCTGGCGCGCCAGCCACGTCCAGCCGATCAGCGACAGGATCATGGTGACCGCGAAATACGTCTTGATCTGCGGCCACCCGGCAGGCAGCGCGGCGGAGAGCGCCATCCACAGCGGGATCGACGGAAACGCGCGCACCAGTTCGATCAGGCGCTGGATGATTTCATCCACGATCCCCCCGTAGTAGCCCGACACAATGCCGAGCAGCGTCCCAAAGGTCAGGCTCATCAGCACGCCAAACAGCCCGATAAACAGCGAGACTTGACTGCCCAGGATGATGCGTGAAAACATGTCGCGGCCTTGCCGATCAGTCCCTAAAATGCTGACCAGACCACCCGGTGCCTGAAACACGTGAATGTCCGACTCGAATAACCCAAAAAAACTATACGTGTCACCTTTGGCGAAGAAATGGAGATAGATTTTTTCGTCGGTGGTGACATGGACCTTCTTCAACGTGACCGGGTCGCGGCCCGACTCAATTCCGTAGACGAACGGCTTGATCGTGCCGCCATCAATAAAGTGCACGCGTTGGGGCGGCAGATACGCCTGCTCGACAAACCGTGTATCCAGCGCATACGGGGCGACAAAACCGGCGAATATCGCCGCAAGGTAATAAATGAGGACGATGATACCTCCGAATATGGCAGCTTTGTTGCGGCGGAAACGCCGCCAGATCATCGCCCATTGCGAGGCGGCGAATTTCGCTTCGGCATCGCTCAACAGGCTGATGGTCATTAATTCGCCCGCGTCATAACTTTCGGCTGCCTCGTGGTAGAGTTCGCGCAGCGCCTCGGACTGCTGCTCAACAGGATTCTGTGACGGGGTGTGTGCAGGTGTTTCGATCATGTGTACACAATCCTTGGATCAAGCCACGCCAGGACCAGGTCGGCGACCAGGTTGGCGACCAGCAGCATGAACGACATGATCAGCAGAAAAGTGCCGGCCACGTACATATCCTGACTGAGCAGCGCGTGAAGAAACAGCGGCCCGGTCGTTGGGACGGACATCACCACGCCAATCAGAATCGACGATGAGATAATCTTGGGCACTTCCATCGCCAGGACGCTGACAACCGGGTTGATGGCCGACCGTACCGCGTATTTGTTGGTGACTTTGCGCTCGGTCAGCCCTTTGGCGCGCGCGGTCGTGATGTACTGTTGGTTCATCGCGTCTAACATGCCGTTGCGCATAATCCGCATCAATTGAGCGGTGCTGGCCAGCCCCAGGATGATGGCCGGGGGCCACAGGTGCAGGAAATAATCCCAGGCGCTGGCGAGAGTCGTGGGCTGGTTCACGTATTTCATCGACTGAGCGCCTAACACATGCAAATTGAGCAAGATGCCGCCGACGTAAACCCAGATAAGCGCTAACAGGAATCCCGGAACTGACAGCCCCAAAAAGGCCAGCGCAGAGAGCGCCGTATCCCCCAGCGAATACTGGTGCGTGGCCGAGTAGATGCCTATCGGAATCGCCAGGATGAACATGATAAACAGCGAGCAGCCGCCTAACAACACGGTATACCAGATTCGGTCGTCGATGAGCGGCCACACGCCGGTGTTCCATTCAAATGAATGCCCGAAATCACCCTCTGGAAAACCGGAAATCCATTTTACGTACTGTGTCAAAAACGGTTTATCCAGGCCATACCGGCTGCGTAGTAAATCGGCCTGCCCTTCGGTCATGCCACTGCCGCTTGATCCCTGGATCGCCTGAAGGGTTGTCATGTAATCACCAGGGGGCAGTTGGATGATGACAAACGCGATAAACGAAATCGCGATTAGCATCGGGATCATGGCCAGAATGCGTCTGATGATGTAAGCAAGCATGGTTCAAACTCCGGCTCTAACCTGTCAGCATGACAGAGGCCGGGCGCTGAATGAGCGCCCGGCCCGCGATTAACTCAAGGCGGACTACATGCCGCCAGCGTCCGAGAAGTAGTAGGTGGCCGGTTCCGTCGTGCCGGGGGTCATGATGATCCAGTCTGCGGTGTGCTTTTCTGGAACATTCATGACGTTGTTCTTCACAACAACCGGGTTCGGGACCATGCCCACTGTGCCGAGAGTCCAGACCTTTTCGGTCGAGATACGCACGATTTGTTTGCCGATTTCAACTTGCTGAGCCGAATCGGTCGTGCGCTTGTACTGGTCGTAGAGGTCCATGACTTCTTTGAACTCGGCGGTCGGCTCCATGCCGTCCGCGCCGCCGGTGTTGTACCAGATACCGTAGGCGGGTGCCATCCACGAGCGGCTGTCAAACGGGAACTGGTAGATCGGGTCCACCATCGGGACCAGGCCGCGATCGGTCGTCCAGGTCGATACCATCACCTCGTTGGCAATGGCACGCGCCCAGAAGATGTCACGGGTTTCGGTTACCAGGTTGGTCTTGACGCCAATCGAGTTCCAGCTTTCGGCGATCAGTTCCAGCGAATCAACTACGCCCGCGCCGGTGCCGGATGTTTCGACCTGCAGCAGCAGTTCGGAGCCATCCGGGAAGGTGCGGAAGCCATCGCTGCCCTTCACCAGACCCAGATCATCCAGCATCTGTTCGGACAGCGCCAGATCGTAGTCGCCGTAGATGTTGGAGATATCTTCCTGGTAGTAGGGCGAATCGGGCACAACGGTCTCGGTCCACGGGACGCCTTGCCCCAGGAATACCAGCTCGTTGATGGTTTCGCGGTCGATGGCGTGCGACAGAGCGATGCGGAAGTCCACGTTCTGGAACAGCTCGCGGTACTGATCATCCGGCCAGCTCTGGTTCAGCCACAGGCTGGTTGCCGAGGCCATAGCCTGCGGCCACAGCAGCATGTGATAGTCGTTCGCTTCTGCGTTGTCGATGTAAACCGGGTACTGAGACAGGTCGATCGCGCGTGCCTGCATGTCCAGTTCACCGGCGACGCCCATCAGGTTCACACCAGCGGTGTCTTCGACCATGTGGTAGTACTGGTAGTCGATGTACGGTAGCTGCTGACCTTCGCT
>CAYMTN010000357.1:0-4070 GCA_964393335.1 uncultured Anaerolineaceae bacterium | reverse complement strand
GCTGCACGTCAGCCACGCCTCGCGCCGCGTGATCGCGCCCACGACCGGCACGCCCAGCGGCTCGTCGGGTCCGGCCAGCCAGGGCGAGTTTTGCAGCCGCACGTAACCCGGCGCGGCGGAGGTCAGATACAGCGGGCCGATGCGCTCCGTCCACCAGCCAGACTCCGGGCCATAGGCGGTCGGCCAGGGCGGCGGATAGGTGTAAAACGTCTCCGGCTCGGTGTACAGCAGGTACCCGTCGCTCAGCAGGGCGCGAAAATCCCCCTTGTGATCGACCATCAGCACGTCACGGTTGACGCCGGTCACCAGCCGCGAGTACGATGCCGCCGCGTAACGCGGTCCCCAGGGCAGCATCAGGGCCGGTTTGCCGTCGCGCGGCAGGCGTTCCAGGCGTTCGATTGTTTCCAGGCCGGTCGGCTCGCTGACCAGTTCGCGCACGTAGTCATAATGCCACACCGCCAGCACGCTGGCCCACGCTGCGATCCCGACCAGCAGCACCGCGCTCAACGGGCGGCGCAGCCCGGCGAGCCAGTCCACCGCCAGCACGACGCCAAACACCAGCGCCAGCACGACCGGCATCAGGATCGCTTCGGGCAGCACGGCAGTCTGGTAGAAAATGGCGAACAGGGCCGGGCCGCCAGCGCTCAACGCGACCAGCCGCGCCGCGCGCCGCTGCGGGGAGACGGTCATCGCCAGCCCCAGGCCGATCAGCGCGATGAGCAGGCCGGGCAGCGTGATCTCGTTCGCCAGGATAGACCACACGCTCCGCACGTTATCGACCAGCCCGCCCAGTCCGTCCGGCAGCGTGACCAGGCGGTCCGCCTCCTTGCCGGAAAACTCGGTCCAGAAGCCGCGCAGCGTGCCCGGTTCGCCATAGACCCACGCGCCGCCCTGCCATGCGCGCAGCGGCAGGTAGATGTACGGCACAAACCCGGCCAGCGCCAGCCCCACCGCCGCCGGGATCACGCGCCGCCAGCGCGCGCGGTCCGCCCACAAGCCCGGCCACATGGCCGCGATCAGGCCCGGCGCGACAAACGCCACCGCCCGGTGATGTGCCACGCCGATCCCGCCCAGCAGCGCCAGCCACAAAAACCGCCGCTCGAAATGCCGCACGCTTTCCGCGCGGGATGGTTCGGCAGCGGGCCACAGCGCCACCAGCAGCAGCAGCACGGTAATCGCCAGGCTCATACTGTACACCTCGGCCAGCACGTTATGAATCCAGATCGAGCGCGCCGTGCCCAACAACACAGTCCCCAGCGCCGCCAGGAGGGGCTGTTCCGTCAGCCGCCACACCAACAGGCCGAATCCGGCCAGCAGCAGCGCGCCCCACGCTGCCGCGTACAGGCTTGCGGCGGCGGCAGGCTCGATGCCCAACACGCGCAGCGGCGCGGTGAAGGCGTTGCCCAGCACGGCGAACAGCGGGTAGCCGGTGTGGTGGATGGTGCCCCACGTATTCAGCGCGACCTGGATTTCGGCCACGTCCTTGATGTATTCGTTCTTCAGAACCTGCGCGGGCATGCCGCCCTGAAAACTGCCGCTGATGTGGGTTTGCAGGGTCGCCGCATAGAGAATCACCAGCGACAGCGCCACCAGCAGGAGCAGCGGGCGGCGGAGTGGTTCGGCGCGGCGGTTCGGTGTAGAGTTGGGCATAGGGTTCTCGGCGTGCGTGACGATTGAACGACTGGCGAATTATACCCCAAGCCCGTGTCGATTTATGGAACTCGTCGAGGACCAGCGGGAGTTGAGTGTCAATCCGAAAATTCGTTTTGGTCAGGGCGTTTGTTGCACCAGCCATTTACGGGTAGGTTGTCAGGTGTTGGCCCTGGATTGAGGAGGGAGAAATGTCTGAGGTAACGGTTGAAACGCTCAAATTGGTGCCGCTGTTTGCCGGGTTGGATTCCGGCGCGCTGCTGCCACTGTGCCCGGCGACACGCCGCATCACGCTGAACGAGGGCGAGGTCTTGTTCAAGCAGGGTGAGCCGGGCGATACCTTGTGCGTGGTCGAGGAAGGGTGCCTGAAAGTGTTTGTGTACGGCCAGGATGACCAGGAGATCGTGCTAGACCTCGTCGGCCCGGATCGCGTGATCGGCGAGCTGGCGCTGCTGGATGGCCAGCCGCGTTCCGCGACGGTGCAGGCGCTCTCCGACAGCGTGCTGCTGGTGCTGGATCGTGAGCCGTTTTTGCAGCATCTCCACCAACACGCCGAAACGGCGGTTCACCTGTTGATGGTCCTCAGCCACAACATGCGCCAGCGCGTGATGGAAGCCGAGACGTCGTCCGAAAGTAACAGCGCGGCCCGCCTGGCGCATACGCTGCTCTTTTTGGCAGAGCAGGACGGGCGCATCGAGCCGGGGCTGGTGACCTCCACGCTGCGGACGAAACACCTGGCGGCGGCGGTCGGCACCAGCGAGGAATGGGTCAAACAGACGCTGCACGACTGGTGCCGCGACGGCGTGATCGGCATGACCGGCCCGCGCCGCCTGCTGCTGCACGACGTGGAAGCGCTCAAGGCGGTGAGTGGGTGGGATGATTGACGGAGTTTGTCGGTACATAGTCTTCGTAGGGGGGTGCTTGCCGCGCCCAACGCGCTTGATCCGCAGATTCCGAGATCGACACAACCGTACACGGCCTCTCTCGCCGAAGCGGAAAGGCCGTGCCGGTTCAGAATTGTATGCGGTTGTGAAGTCAGCAAGCCCGTACGGCGTGCTCTCCTACCGGGGTTCGACCACCATACGAACAGCAGTGCGTTCCTGATCTTCAATCATGACTTCCGTGAAAAACGGGATCACGATTACATCAATCTGATCATCGCTAAGATAGCCCCGGGCGATAGCGACTGCTTTGATGGCTTGGTTGACGGCTCCCGCCCCGATAGCTTGAACCTCGGCGCGGTTGTGTTCGCGGACGACGCCTGCAATCGCACCAGCGACTGCGGTCGAGCGCGAACGCGCCGACACCTTGATAATATCTACTTTATCGGGTTTGTCAGGTACGATCTCGTCAGGCGCCAAGTTGGGTGGGTAGGTAGGTTGCATTATAGCCCCCTGGCAACTTATGGAACTCTCGAGTGATACGTGCACTTAATGATACGCAAATGGAGCGCCCACGTCGCTTAGTATCTCCATTGTACCTGATTTCACCCGCTAAGCCAATCTAACTCATGCCAAGACATAGCGCCTGATAGCGCTTCGTCAGCGCTTCGCAAACCTATCTAGACATTTTGCTTTTTGAAATGGCTGCGGTATCATTCTCTATGTAAACGATTGCAAATTCACAAAAAATTCCCATAATATTAATCTCAGGCGATTTTTCTGTGATTAAATATATATAGAACTTCATCTCATTTTTCTTCGAGGACCTGGCATTATGGTGACGACAATCGAGCGTTATCGCGGTACAGTCAAGCATTTCAGCTTATTCGGAGAGACGGGCACCATCGAGCTGCCGGACGGGCGTGAGGTCAAGGTTCGTTATTCAGCCGTTCGTGGTGAGGGCATTCGCAAGCTCGAAGCAGGGACCATCGTGTCGTTTTTGCTGGAAAAAACGCACCGGGGTCTGTATGCCGTGTGTGTGCAGCGGGAATAACGCCGCTTTGTCGCGTTCCGTCGGTACGGCTTTTTATAGGTCTCCTCTTGGCAGTTCCCCTGCTGGCTGGTCTTCTCGACTGCATCCGTTAGAATCATCCGTGTTCGCTATGATCTTGCACGAAGTCTATGCGCAGGCTTCGTTTAAGTTGTCTGATGGCACCTAGTATCATTTGACTATCAGGGACACCGCGTGTCCCTAGAGGAGTTTACCTGTCATGCACGATCAGGTTTTACGGATCATTCCCCTGGGTGGGCTGGGGGAGATCGGCAAAAACATGATGCTGATCGAAATCGACCGCCATGCGATGATCATCGATGTCGGCATCATGTTTCCCGAAAATGACATGCTGGGGATCGACTACATCATCCCTGATTTTCAATACGTGGTGGACCAGTTGGAAGACGGGCTGACCATTCACGGAATCGTTGTCACGCACGGCCACGAAGACCACACCGGCGCGATTGGGCACGTGCTGGACTGGA